>CAKSNY010000014.1 GCA_934476455.1 uncultured Clostridia bacterium
ACTTTAATTTTTCAAGCAAAAGGCATATTGGGTTCTATTGCATTATGCCTGAAGTTTGTCCGTTCTGAAGCTTTTTTCCTATCCCCTAGAAAGAAGGAGCTGTTTAAAAAGTCAATTGGCTTTTTTAAACAGCTCCCGCGTTTTCAGTTTTCTTCTATGCTCCAGTCAGGTCCGGGTACCCAATACTCGCCGCCTATTTCGTAAGCGCCGATGTCCGGCTTATCGCCCGTGTAATAGTCGTTTATACCCTCTATAAACACGCCCTTGTCACGTATGCTTTCCGTTGTTTCGGGCATAAATTTGTCGTTTATGTTCGTTACAACCGCGTTATTGCTCATAACAGGCGCGGTTGAGCCTGTTGCAAGCGTTACGCCGCCGTTGTAAATATTGTTTTTTATTTCGCAGCCGCGGTTTGTAAGCTGATAACCCGAATATGCAAACGAATAGAACGAATCATACCCTGCGCCTATATTAAATATGGTATTATGGTATACCTTGTTGTTTAAAGAATCGCTGTTAAGCATAATTCCGCGCCCCGTTGTATTGTGTATAACATTATGGTGTAAAACATAATTTTCCGAAAAATTGTCAAGATAAATACCGCTTCCTCTGCAATCGTATATCCAGTTATACGCAATCACGCTGCCGCGGCCGTCCGTACCCCATTCGTACGTTGCGCCGAGGTCGCTTGTAAGCTTGCCGCTGCCGTGCATTTTGTTGTATTCAACCCTGAGGTTTCCGCTGTCATAGTGCATTACTATATAGCGCCCCGAATTATACATATCGTTTCTTAAAATCTTGTTCTTTTCGCCCTTTACGTCCACCGCACCGAAATAGTCGCCGTAGGTGCATACATCGTGTATTATGCAGTTTTCCACGGTGTTGCTGTCGCCGCGTATGGTGACGCCGTTTCCCACGGCGTATTCTATAAGGCATTTTTCAAGCGAGTTGTTCTCGCCCAAAAGGCGCACGGAAATATCTTTATCGGCGCTTATATATTTAAAGCGGCAGTTGTTGATTTTGCAGTTTTGCGCACCGTTAAGCTGCGCCGCACACGCAAAAAAGTTTATACCGTCTATTTCAACGTTTGACGAATCCGTTATATTAAAGCCGTAATCAAAGGCTTTATATTTGATTGTGTAATTTTCGGGCGAATCGCCGTTTTCCGTTTGGAAATAAAGCTTTTTGCCCGCGCTGTCATAATACCATTCCCCGCCGCAGTCAAGAAGGTCTAACACGCCGAAAAGATAGAAAAAAGAGCCGTTTTTCGGTTTTAAATAATCGTATGCATCGTAGCCGTTTTCACCCGGGGCAAAAGGCTCTTTAAATATAAATTTATTTTCTTTTTTATCATACGTAAGCTCTTTTGTATATCCGTACCACTGCGCCCCCGGCCAAAGCTGCGCTTTTACACCGCTGTAGTCGATGTCGCTTGGTGCGGTGTCGCACTGAAAATAGGTATAACCGCCCGTTGTCATTTTAGCGCAGGTATCACGGTTTAAAAGCCCGTCTATATCTGCGTTGGGCCAGCGGGCAAGATTCATTTGTCTGCCGCCCGCGAAAAGCTGGGTTATATTTTCCGCAACATCGGCAACATAAATGTTTCCTTTATATACAGACCATTTTGCATTAAGCGTTTTCGCACCGCTTATTGTCACGGTTTCCCCCTCATACGCTTTAAAGGCCGTCTTTTTGCCGGAGTTAAAATTTGCCGCCAAAACGCTTTCTTCATATTCGCCGCCGCGCAAAATACAGGTATCGCCCGAAATCATTTTGCGCACTGCCGCGCCTATCGTCTTAAACGGGGCGTTTATCGTTCCGTCGGCGCTGTCGCTGCCTGTCGGTGACACATAAAAGGTTTTGTTTTCGCGGCTATCCCGCGCTTTTGTATCGTACAAAAACATCTCGCGTATATCCGCGCGGGAGGCGAACTTGTTAAACTTTATGCAAAGGCGCAAATACTTTACGCTTACGCGGTCAAAGTTAATTTCTTTTCTTTTTCCTATACCGCTCCCTTCGGAAAGTGTTACCCATGTGTTTCCATCGTCCGAATATTCAAGGCGGTATTTTTCCACAACATAATCGTTTGTTTTTGCGTTTTTAAATTCGTATATAACCGCCTTGTTTATATACACCGGCTCTTTAAATTTTGCCTGCACAAAATCACCGTTGGCATTTCCGTAAGGGTACCAGCGTGTTGCGGTGTTTTGGTCAAAAATATTTTCGCCCTTTTCCGATGATGACGGAGAATACGTGATTTCCGCATTTTTAAGAACATCGATAGGCTCTTCCGGCGCATCGAGCGCAAACGCCCCGGATGAAGCGGTAAAAAACGTTATGCACGCCAAAGCCGCGATAAATAATTTTTTCATAAACCTTCCTCCCGTAATTAAGCACTACTTTGCTATTTGTTTTCTTATTTCTTCACACACGGCGTTTACATCGCCCTGTATATCGGAATAAAAGCGTTCCAAAATCTCTGCGCTGTTTTCGCCGCGCAGCGCGGCGCTTACATCGTAATCGGAATACAGCGCCTCTATCCTTGCTACATTTTGCTTTACCGCCGATATGTCAAGCTCTTTTCCCAAAAGGCTGTTTGTGCGGGCGGCGGCGTTAAGCTTTTTCGTTTCTTCCCAGATTGTATTTTTCTGCCCCTCGATAAAATAAGCGTTAAACTGGCTTCCCATAACCCACGCATTTGCGCTGTAGCTTCTGTTTGAAAGGATTTTCACGGTATCTTTTGAAACCTTTTTGTAGTCGCGCCCTTCTATCCCGTAAACAAGCAGGTTATAAAGCTTTTTATCCGTGTTTAACAGCTCGATAAGCTTTACCGCCGTAACCTTGTCCGTACAGGTGCGGCTTACTGCCGTAAGGGCGGCGCTTGCGGAAGAGTTTGACAGCTGCGGCACACCCACGGGCTTTACGTAAACCGGGTAGCCGTAGCGCGTTTGCATATCCACCTCAAGTCCGGGCTTGTATACATCGTCAAACATAAAAATCTTTCCCGCGCGCTTTTCCGCCGTATAGTCGGTCCGTATATCGCTGTCGGGGCTGTAAAAGCCGTTTTTTTGCCAAAGCCGCGACAGCTCGCTGTTTTTTATCGTTTGTTCCTTATAAGGGTCTTTTGTAAGGTCTGCCACATTTTCGTAAAGGTCAACACCAACGGGAACGCCGTTAAGCGGTTTTTCCGTATAGAATGTATCGTCGCCGAAAGTGCCGGACCATACCTGCGGTGTAACAATAGTCGGCACAATGCCCGGCTCGTTGTCCCTTATAACCTGTAAAACGGGGGTAAAATCCGCCATACACTGCGCGCTGTCTATCATACCTTTAAGATTATATTTGTCGGCAAGCTCTTTTTTTATCACAATTGCCGTCTGCCGAAACGAAACCTGATAGTTCGGCACAGCATATATATGCGAGTTTACCGTTATCCCGTCCCACACTTTTTGAATTACGTTTTCGCGTGTTTTGGGCGCGTAGCGGTCTATCAGTGTTTCTATGGGCGCAAACGTTCCGTACTGAACATTGTTTCTGTAATTAAACGCCCAGTCGGACGTAAACGCCAAGTCAAATTTTTCTGCCGCCGACGCCTTGAGCTGCATTTTTTTTGAATATTCCTCCGAGCGTATAGGTTCAAAGCGTACCTGTATACCCATTTTTTCGGCTATTATATCATTCGCCGCAGAAAAAACGCTGCCGCCGGCGCCGGTGCTGTCGTTTATGTAATACCATGTAAGCGTTTTCATTATGCGTTTACCCTGTCGGTCGCCGCATCCGCAAAGCGCCGTCAGCAGGGCGGCTGTGATAAGCACGGCAAGCTTTATATGCTTTTTCATATTCCCACCTCATATTACCCGTTTTTCCCATTATACCATACATTGCCGCCTTTTCAAAACTATTTTATTTCTATGTTCATTTTTAAGCCGCCCATACAGGAATTTCCGAGCATAAGTTCAAATTTGCCTTTTTCAAGCGTTTCTCCCTTTCCCGGAATAAAGTAGGAAAACGAGCTTTTATCAAGCTTCAGCTCTACGGTTTTCTTTTCTCCTTTTTTAAGGCCTACGCGCAAAAACGCCTTTAGTTCGCGCACGGGGCGGCACATTGAAGAAACCATATCCTTTACGTAAAGCTGAAGCACCTCGTCGCCGTCATATTCGCCCGTATTTTCAATATCTGCCGTAACGGACAGTGTTTTCCCTTCTTCAAGTTCTTTTGCCGTTATGCTTTTTTGCCGAGGAACAGCGTTTGAAATTTTAAAGCTTGTATAGCTTAAGCCGTAGCCGAAAGGGTACATCGGCATTGTTGAAAAATCAAGATAGGGGGCAAATTCCGGCTCTTCGTAGTATGCGTCCGAAATGCAGCAGGGGTTATTGTCGGGGCAATAATAAAGGGGTATCTGCCCGGAGCTTTTAACCATTGTTGCGGGCAGCTTTCCGCCGGGGTTTACCGCGCCCGAAAGCGCACGCACAGCGGCTGCGGCGCCGGTGCTTCCCGGCTGCCATGCCCAAAGCACGGCGTCAACATAGGGTTCAAGCTCGAACAGGCTTCGCACCCTGCCGCAAAAGATTACCGCAATAACCTTTTTTCCGAAAGCACGGGCATTGTGCGCAAGCTCAACCTGCGTTTTGTCAAGCATTACATCGCTTACACAGGCGCGCTCGCCGGAATATACATTGCTTTCACCCAGCGCCAGAACAACCGTATCGCACCCGCGCACAATGGCGGGGTCGCGCATTCTTATGTTAAAATCCTCGCTGCAATAAAGAACGTTTGTAAAGGTTTTTTCCATTTCCTCTTTAAAAGTGGGGGTGCTTCCTATATCGCCGTAGCCTGCCCAGCTGCCGTGAAGCGCGCGTTTTTCGTTTACAAACGGCCCGCATATTGCAATTTTTTCGTCCTTTTTAAGCGGAAGTATACCGTTATTTTTCAAAAGCACAAGCGATTTTTCCGCCAAATTAAGAGAGCTTTTTAAATCCTCCGTGCGGTACTGCTTTTTGGGGTCGGGCGTTGTATAGGGATTTTCAAAAAGCCCGACTTTTTCTTTAACGCGCAGTATGCGCTCTACAGCCTCATCAACAGCGGTTTCCTCCACCTCGCCGCTTTTTACAAGCTCGCCAAGCGTTTGCGAGAAGCAATCCGTAACCATTTCCATATCTACTCCGCTTAAAAATGCCGTGCGGGCGCAGTCCTTTTTATTCTCGGCAATGCGGCGCGTAATAAGCTGTTCTACACTGTCGTAGTCGCTTATTACAAACCCCTTAAAGCCAAGCTCCTTTTTAAGCAGATTTTTAAGCAATCTCTCGCTTGCTATAACCGCCTCGCCGCCTATGGCGTTGAATGTACTCATAACGGTCATAATATTTTCTTTTATCGCCGCTTCAAAGGGTCTTAGATAAACGTTTCTTAAGGTATAATCCGTAATTTCGCCCTTTTCGTATTCACGACCGCCCTCTACCGCACCGTAGCCTACATAGTGCTTTCCGCAGGCGGCGGCAGCGATGTGTCCGTCTTTCTTTTTATGCTGAATACCGCGCACGGCAGCCGCACCCATTTGCGATGTAAGGCAGGCGTCCTCCCCGTACCCTTCGATAACGCGCCCCCAGCGTTGGTCACGCGCCACGTCAAGCATCGGTGCAAAGGTCCAGTGCACACTGTCCTGCGCGGCTTCGTCCGTCATACGGCGGGCGGCGTCTTCTACAAGGTCGGGGCAAAAAGAAGCGCCCTGTGCAAGCGGTATCGGGAAAATTGTTCTTTGCCCGTGTATTACATCGCGCCCGAAGATAAGCGGTATTTTTGTACGGCTGTGCTCTGCCGCCTCCTTCTGCAGTATGTTAAGCATATCCGCAAAAGGCAGCTCCTGATTGTCGGTATTGCCCGCAAGTGGCGTGCATGCAAGTATGCACGAGCCTATCTTACCCTCTCTTGCAAGCTTTTTTATATCCTCAATTTTCGCGCTTGAAAACGGCACCTGCCAAAGCTGCCCTATCTTTTCTTCAAGCGTCATTTGGGAAATAATCTCTTTGATTTTATCCAAAAAAGTCACCCCTATGCTTTATGATGAAAAAATAATAACATCGGGGCGGCTTTTTTTAAATTACTTATTTTGCGGTTTTGGTTCAATTACACACGCGCGCGGGTGCAAATTTTAACACAAGGTTTAAAATACGCACTAATTGCATTTTATGTTTTCAATTGTCACGCCGCAAACGTTTTGCAGCACAAAGCTGCGGCTTTTTTGTGCGCCCTGCTGCAGCACCTCAATATTTCTGAGCAGAACATTTTTTATAAAGCCGCACTTTTCGTCAAAGCCGCGCATCTCTATTACGGGGCATTCCTCTCTTGTGCCGTCGTTTATAAAGGCTATGCCCGTAAGGGAGGTGTCCTCCACGGTAATATTTTCAAAATACGGGATTGAGGGGGCGGGGGCTCCGTCGTCATTATAAAGCACCGAGCGCATTATAATGCGCGGCAAAATGCTGTCTGAAATATGTATACCGCAAATATAGCCGCCGCGCTTTTTTGTTGCCTTAAGCTCTACGCCTACGGTTGAATGGGCAAAGTCGCAATCCCACACGTAAACCCCGCAAACACCGCCCGACATTTCGCTGCCCACCGCAATTCCGTGACCGGCAATGCTTTTGCAGTCGCATATGTAAATGTTTTTACAGGGCTTGTTTATAATATTGCCCTCGGGGTTTTTTCCGGATTTTACGGCTATGCAGTCGTCCCCTGTATTAAACGTACAGTCAAAAATTGCACAGTTTTCCGAAGAGTCGGGGTCCCACCCGTCGCCGTTCCATACCCCGTGCGAATAAAATGAGCAGGAAAACGTTACTATATCGCGGCTGTAAACCATATGTACATTCCACCCCGGACCGTTTTTAATATTTGTGTTGCAAAGTGTTATGTTTTCGCAGCTGCTTATATTTATAAGCCGCGGGCGGGCGCGCCCCGGAATTGTTTTGGGAAATTCGTATTCCTTTATTTTATCGCCCAGTTCTTTTAAATAATCCTTCATATTTTCCGTTTCAACTTCTATTATATTTTCTGCAAGCGCTCTGCCGCCGCCCTCAATCGTACCGCCGCAAATTGTAACGTTGCGGCACGTTATATCGCCGCCACGGTTAAGCGTACCCATATTTAAAAGCGAGCTGTAGCACATACGTTCAATCCCCTCAAAGCGGCTTTTTATTTTGGGGAGATAGTCTTTCGGGTCTGCCGTTCCCAAAAGAGTGCCGCCGTCCTCTATAAAAAGCGTCATATCGGAATGAAGCGTAAGAGCACCCGTTAAAAAAGTACCGCTGGGAACATACACGCATCCGCCCTTGGGGCAGTCGTCTATTGCAGACTGAATTTTCTTTGTGTTTATGCTTTTTCCGTCACCTGCGGCAAAGTACGGCGCCTTTGTAATATCTATGCGTGCAGCATCCTTTTTCGTGCGCACGGTTTGCTTAAAAATTTCGGTCTTTCCCTCTTTATCGGTTATTAAAATGCTGTAGTCCGTGTCCGGCAAAAGATTTTTAAAGGTAAAATGCGTTTTCTTTGTTTCATACTTTGTTTCGCCGATATATACGTTGTAAAGCTTTGTTTTTTCTTTTTTCCACAAAAGTGTTATTTCGTTTTCAAATGCACGTGCAGCAATCATTTTTTTATTAACCCCCGCCTGTTTTTTTACCTATATTATAAATCGGAAAGAAAATTAGTCAACAGCAAAAATAAAAAAGGCAGAAAACGTCTGCCTTTTTTATCAGTATATTAAACCTTTTCGCCTTTTTCGTACCGTCAGTCCAAATGAAACATCATTTTAAGGTCAACCGAAACGGGGCTTTCGTCGGGGTTTGTTTCCATAACGTTAGCCATAAAATGCCACCAGCGGCGGCAAACCTCTGTTTCTGCCGAGGCGTTCCACTTTTCCTCGTCCTCTATTTCGATATAGCCGAAAAGTATGTTTGTATCCTTATCCCAGAATATGGAATAATTTTTACCGCCGTACTCGTGTATCATATCCTTCATATCCTGCCAAAGCTCGTTATGGCGCTTTTCGTACTCCTTCTCCATACCGTCGTAAAGCTTCATTTTAAAACCTTTTATCAATTTTTTCTCTCCTTTTTATGTGTTGTGATACCTTTTATTCATAAATGCAACACGTGCAAAATCCTGATAATTATTTCTTATTATCCAATCTATGTATGTCTCCGTCATAAGGGCTGTTAAGCGATAACCCGCCGCGTTCATATGCCCGCCCAGGAAAAACATTTCCTTAAACTTTTTATCATACACGGGCGCATATTTGTAAAAATCAAGCACGTAGCAGTTTTTAAACAGCTTTGCCATATCGTACAAAAGCTCTCTGTGCTTTTTATAAAGCGCTGCCCTTTTTTCGTCCGTTTCGCTGTCGGGAATTGTCATTAAAAAGAACTTCGCCTCGGGCGATGCGTCCTGAAATTTTGCTATTATGCGTGCATAATAACCCGCAAACGTAGGCTTGTTATGCGCCCACTCCGCGGGGTCTATATCCGACAAATCGCCCATTTCAAGCTCCCCTGCGATAATGCGGGAAACATCGTTTACGCCGAGAGCGATAATATAGGCATTCGCCTTGTATTTATCATCAAAAAAGCCGTTTTCCCTTGCAAAAATGTCAAAATCCTTGGCTGTCATTCCGCCGCGTGACATATTATGTACCGTAATGCCCGCGTCACGCGCCATAAACTGCCCCCATGAATAGTCAAAGTAATCGTGATAGCCTTTTTCGCCCATCTCAAACGACTCATGCTCGCCGGAGGAAAGGCTGTCTCCGATACATGCCACCGTTCTCAGGATTGAACACATTCCGCCGCCTTCTTTAAGCGTTTCAAGCGGCTTTTCCCCCTCTTTAGGAAAAAAATCTTCTATTTTCATAAAATCACCCCTGGAAAGAGAATATCACAACGCACAATCACTGTCAACCGCGTTATATAAAAAAGATATAGCCTGACCGCTTTTATTGATATCTGTGTATTGATTTATTTTAAAAGCAGTGTTATAATCTAAAATATAATGGGGGTGTGCTATGAATATTCTTCATATGAAATATGCGTTAGAGGTTGCAAAGTGCGGCTCTATAAACAAGGCTGCGGAAACGCTTTTAATGAATCAGCCTAATTTAAGCCGTGCCGTGCGCGAGCTTGAAACATCGCTCGGGGTGGAAATTTTTTCCCGAAGCGCAAAAGGGATGGTCCCCACGCCCGAGGGTGAGATTTTCTTGTCATACGCAAACAAAATTTTAAAACAGGTGGACGAGGTTGAGGGGATTTTCCGAAAGAAAACCGTGCTTAAAAAGCGCTTTTCAATCTCTGTACCCCGCGCAAGCTATATTTCGGCGGCTTTTTCCGATTTTTCGCTTGCACTCGGGGATGAACACGCCGTTGAGGTTTTTTATAAGGAAACAAATTCTCAGCGCGCCGTAAAAAATATTTTAGAGGCGGACTATAAACTCGGCATTATCCGCTATGCGGAGCATTTCGATAAATATTATAAGGATATGTTTGAGGAAAAGGCGCTTACCTACGAGCTTATTGCGGAGTTTTGCTACACGCTTGTAATGAACAAAAGATGCCCCCTTGCAAAAATTGAAAATATTACCTTTTCGGATCTTGAAAATTACATTGAAATAGCACATGCAGACCCGTTTGTGCCGTCGCTTCCTTTTGCGGCTGTAAAAAAAGAAGAGCTGCCCGACAATATCCGCCGCCGCATCTTCGTATTTGAAAGGGCAAGCCAGTTTGAGCTGCTTTCAAAAAACCCCGACACCTTTATGTGGTCGTCGCCGGTACCTGAAAAGCTTTTGGAAAGGTACGGGCTTGTAACAAAGAAATGCAGCGACAACACAAAGGTATACAAGGACCTTATAATTCACCGCCGCGACTATCGCTTAACAGAGCTTGACAGCCTTTTTATATCCGAGCTATGCAAGGTTAAGCGCGAGCTTTTTGCCAATTGAACACAGATATATCGATATATACATTACCGATATACAATAAAAACAATTCCCAAAGCATTTGTATTGTGTTAGAATAACATTGTACACAAAGGAAGATATCTGCTTTTTGGGGGTGATGTATTTGAACAGAGCCGATGTGTCAAGGGCTGCAATGGGCAGGCTGCCGTCGTACCTTAAGTTTTTGCGCGGGTTGGATTATTCAAAAAACCGTAATATTTCATCTACGGCAATAGCGCGCGGGCTGGGGCTTGGCGATGTACAGGTCCGAAAGGATTTGTGCGCGGTGAGCGGCGCCGGAAAGCCCAAGGTAGGCTATGACACGCAGGAGCTTATACGCTCGATTGAAAGCTTTTTGGGTTATTCAGACCCGAGGTGCGCCGTTATAATAGGCGCAGGGAAGCTGGGTATGGCGATACTTGATTACAAGGGATTTTCAGAGTACGGTCTTAAAATTTGCGCGGCGTTTGACGTGTGCGTGAAAGAGCCCATTCAATCGCAGGGCGGGCAGCCCGTATACCCGATGAATGACTTTGAAAGGTATTGCAGCGAGCATCCGGTTTCGATTGCCGTTTTAACGGTTCCCGACACAAGCGCACAGAAATGTGCCGATATTGCGGTTAAAAACAACATAAACGCAATATGGAGTTTTTCGTCGCAAAGGCTTTGCGTGCCGAAAAACGTAACGGTTCAGTATGAGAACATCGCGCTGTCACTGGCGCACCTAAGTAAGCAAATAAGCAATGTTTAACAATAAGGAGGTCTATTACAATGGACAAGGAAAGAAAGATTGTCGACAGCGTAGAAACGCTTGAGGACGCCATTTCTAAAGTAAAAGAGGCGCAGAAGGTATTTGCAACCTACACACAAGAGCAGGTTGACAAAATTTTCTTTGCGGCAGCTTCGGCAGCAAACAAGCAAAGAATTCCGCTTGCGAAAATGGCGGTTGAAGAAACAGGCATGGGCGTTGTTGAAGATAAGGTAATTAAAAACAATTATGCTGCCGAATATATTTACAACGCATACAAAAACACAAAAACATGCGGCGTTATTGAAGAAGACAAGGCGTTCGGCATCAAAAAAATTGCAGAGCCTATCGGCGTTATTGCTGCGGTTATTCCCACAACAAACCCGACCTCTACCGCAATTTTCAAGTGTATGCTGGCGCTTAAAACAAGAAACGCCATTATTATATCTCCCCATCCGCGTGCCAAGGCAAGCACAATTGCCGCTGCAAAAGTAGTTTTGGACGCTGCCGTAAAGGCGGGCGCGCCTGAGGGAATTATAAGCTGGGTTGACGTGCCGAGCCTTGAAATGACAAATCTTCTTATGAAAGAGGCAGACATTATCCTTGCAACGGGCGGCCCCGGAATGGTTAAGGCTGCATATTCAAGCGGAAAGCCCGCTCTCGGCGTAGGCGCAGGCAACACCCCCGCAATTATAGACGAAAGCGCAGATATTGTTTTAGCCGTAAACTCGATTATTCATTCCAAGACATTTGACAACGGTATGATATGCGCTTCGGAGCAGTCTGTTATTGTTGACAAGAATATATATGACGCAGTTAAAGACGAGTTTAAGGCTCGCGGCTGCTACTTCCTTAAAAAGGACGAAACCGAAAAAGTACGTAAAACAATTATTATAAACGGTGCGCTTAATGCAAAGATTGTCGGTCAGTCTGCATTTAAAATCGCATCGCTTGCCGGTGTAAAAGTTCCCGAGGAAACAAAGGTTCTTATCGGTGAGGTTACCTCGGTTGATTTGAGCGAGGAATTTGCACACGAAAAGCTTTCTCCCGTGCTTGCAATGTACAAATCCGAAGATATACAAGACGCATTCTCCAAAGCAGAGCAGCTTATTGCCGACGGCGGTTACGGGCATACGTCCTCGATTTATCTTAATCCCGTTACAGAAAAGGCAAAGCTTGACGAATTTGCAGAAAGAATGAAAACCTGCCGTATTTTGGTAAATACCCCCTCCTCTCACGGCGGTATAGGCGACCTTTACAACTTTAAGCTTGCACCGTCGCTCACACTCGGCTGCGGAAGCTGGGGCGGAAACTCCGTTTCGGAAAACGTAGGTGTGAAGCATCTTATAAATATTAAAACAGTTGCAGAGAGAAGGGAAAATATGCTTTGGTTCAGAGCGCCTGAAAAGGTTTACATTAAGAAGGGTTGCTTGCCTGTAGCTCTTGACGAATTGAAGAACGTTATGGGCAAAAAGCGTGCATTTATCGTAACAGACAGCTTCCTTTATCATAACGGCTACACAAAGCCCATAACGGATAAGCTTGATGAAATGGGAATTGTGCATACAACGTTCTTCGACGTAGCACCCGACCCCACACTTGCTTGCGCAATAGAGGGTACAAAGCAGATGACGGCTTTCCAGCCTGACACAATAATTGCCCTGGGCGGCGGTTCCGCTATGGACGCCGGAAAAATTATGTGGGTAATGTACGAACACCCCGAGGTTGACTTTATGGATATGGCAATGCGCTTTATCGATATAAGAAAGAGAGTTTACACATTCCCGAAAATGGGTGAAAAGGCATACTTTATCGCTGTTCCGACATCTGCCGGCACAGGCAGTGAGGTTACACCCTTCGCCGTTATAACAGACGAAAAAACAGGCACAAAGTACCCGCTTGCCGATTACGAGCTTTTGCCGAAAATGGCAATCATCGATACGGATTTCCATATGTCCGCCCCGAAAGGACTTACGGCGGCTTCCGGTATAGATGCCGTAACGCACGCACTTGAGGCATATGCCGCAATGCTTGCAACAGATTATACAGACGGTCTTGCGCTTAAGGCTCTCAGCACAATATTTAAATATCTTCCACGTGCTTACGACAACGGACAGACAGATATTGAAGCAAGAGAGAAAATGGCAAATGCCGCAACAATGGCAGGTATGGCGTTCGCAAACGCATTTTTGGGCGTGTGCCACTCTATGGCGCACAAGCTGGGCGCTTTCCACCATCTTCCCCACGGCGTTGCAAATGCACTTATGATTGAAGAGGTGCTGCGCTTTAATGCTTCCGAAACACCTGCAAAAATGGGTACTTTCCCGCAGTATGACCATCCGCACACACTCAGAAGATATGCAGAGGTTTCAGAATATCTCGGCCTGGGCGGAAAGACGGACGAAGAAAAGCTTGAAAACCTTATAAAGGCAGTAAATGACCTTAAGGAAAGAGTCGGCATAAAGAAAACCATCCGTGATTACGGTATAGACGAAAACGACTTCCTTACAAGGCTTGACGATATGACCGAGCAGGCATTTGACGACCAGTGCACAGGCGCAAACCCGCGTTATCCGCTTATGCGTGAAATAAAGCAGATGTACCTTAATGCTTACTACGGAAAGCACGAAGGACTTTCCGCAAAAAGCGCCGCAAGCAAGGAAGAAACAAAAAAAGATGCGCACGATTTTAAGCAGACCTACCGTGACGCTGAAAATAACAAAAAAATGTGAGGAGGGTAAAAAATGAAACTGGACAGAATTATTGCAGTAAGAAACAATAAAACGGTGTATCGCGACGGCGACCTGTGTATGAAGGTGTTTAACGAGGATTTCTCCAAGGCAGACATCCTTAACGAGGCGCTTAACCAGGCGCGCGTTGAAGAAACGGGGCTTAACATTCCCAAAATTAAAGAGGTTACAACCATCGATTCCAAGTGGGCTATTGTTTCCGATTATATAAAGGGAAAGACGCTTGCACAGCTTATGGCTGAAAACCCCGATAAAAAAGACGAATACCTTGAGCTGTTTGTTGATTTACAGATAGAGATGCACTCTAAAAAATGCCCCAACCTTTATAAGCTTAAGGATAAGATGAACTCTAAAATCAGCCAGACAGACTTAAACGCAACAACACGCTACGAGCTGCATACACGCCTTAACGGTATGCCCAAGCACGATAAGCTGTGCCACGGCGATTTTAACCCGTCCAACATTATTATTACGGAGGATTCTACCCCGTACATTTTAGACTGGTCGCATGCAACACAGGGCAATGCCTCGGCAGACGCTGCCAGAACATACCTTTTGTTCTGGTTAAACGGCGATATCGACGGCGCTAAAAAGTACCTTAAGCTGTTTTGCGAGAAGAGCAACACCGCAATGCAGTATGTACAAAAATGGATGCCCATTGTTGCCGCTTCGCAGACGGTTAAGGGCAACGAGCACGAGCGCGAATTTTTGAATTCGTGGATAGATGTTGTTGATTACGAATAAGGAGGGTTTTTAATGAACGTAACAGTATGTATAGGTTCGTCATGCCACATAAAAGGTTCCAGACAGGTTGTAGAGCAGCTTCAGTACCTTATCGCCGAGAATAATCTCGGCGATAAGGTCGAGCTTTCCGGCACGTTTTGTATGGGAAAATGCCAAGACGGCGTGTGCGTAACGGTAGACGGTAAGTTTTTCTCCGTAACGCCCGATTCCACGAAGGAATTTTTTGAAAAAAACGTGCTTGACGTGGTGAAGTAAATGATTGTTGAAATTTGTGTCGGTTCTTCGTGCCATCTTAAGGGTTCGCACGAAATTGTAGAACTGTTTAAAAAAGAAATTGCAGACAGAAACCTCGGCGATGAAATTACGCTTGCCGGTTGCTTTTGCAAGGGAAAATGCAACCGTGACGGGGTTACCATCTCTGTCGATGACGTCTGTTATACGGGCATAACGCCCGAAGGATTCAGCAAATTTTTCAAGGAGAATATACTTGGGGAGGCGTAATCTTGTCTGACTGTTTAACACTGAAAAAATCAAACTGTAAAAATTGCTATAAGTGTATACGCCACTGCCCCGTAAAATCAATACGCTTTTCGGGAAATCAGGCGTACATTATAGGTAACGAATGTATATTATGCGGACAGTGCTTTGTAGTCTGTCCGCAAAATGCAAAACAGATTGTTGACGAAACCGAAAAGGTCAAGGTTCTTTTACAAAGCGGCGCACCGGTATATGCTTCTCTTGCACCGTCCTTTATTGCAAATTATGAGGGCGTGGGCATAGAATCTATGCGTGCGGCGCTCAAAAAGCTGGGCTTTTTTGACGCGCAGGAAACCGCACTCGGCGCAACAATCGTAAAAAACGAATACGAACGTATGATAAACGAGGAAAGCCGTGATATAATCATTTCCTCCTGCTGTCACAGCGTAAATTTGCTTATACAAAAATATTTCCCGTCAGAGCTTATGTATCTGGCGAATGTGCTTTCACCTATGCAGGCACACTGTATGGAAATTAAAAAGCAAAATCCTGCTGCAAAAACTGTATTTATCGGGCCTTGCGTTGCAAAAAAGGACGAGGCACAGTACTACGGCGATATTGTTGACGCCGTGCTCACCTTTGACGAGCTTACAGCCTGGCTTAAGGAAGAGGGCGTGGAGCTTTCAAAAGACGAAATCCATGACGATAACAGCCGGGCGCGTTTTTTCCCGACAACGGGCGGAATACTTAAAACCATGGCGCAGGACAATCCCAAATACACATATATGACTATAGACGGGGTTGAAAACTGCATCGCCGCGCTGCGCGATATTGAAAGCGGTAAAATACATAACTGCTTTATAGAAATGTCGGCATGCGTCGGCAGCTGCGTCGGCGGACCTGTAATGGAAAAATTCCACCGCAGCCCGGTTCGTGACTATGTTGCGGTATCAAATTTTGCCGGCAATAAAGATTTTAACGTTAAACAGCCCGATTCGCTTGAGCTTAGGAAAACGTTTACGGTTATAGAAAAGAAGCTTCAGACGCCGTCGGATTATGAAATCGGCGAAATTTTGCGCCAAATGGGAAAATTTAAGCCGTCGGACGAGCTTAACTGCGGCTCGTGCGGGTATAACACCTGCCGTGAAAAGGCTATTGCAATATATCAGGGAAAAGCCGAAATTTCAATGTGCCTGCCGTTTCTTAAAGACAAGGCGGAAAGCTTTTCCGATACAATTGCAAAAAACACGCCCAACGGGCTTATCGTTTTAAACGAAGCTCTTGAGGTGCAGCAGATAAATTCCTCCGCGCTTAAAATAATGAATCTTAACAGTGCGAGCGATGTTTTGGGCGACCTTGTTGTGCGCGTGCTTGACCCGCAGCCGTTTATGGAGGTTTTGTCCACCGGAAAAACAATAAAGGACAAGCGCGCCTACCTTGCGGAATACGGAAAGTACGTGGAACAAACCGTTATATACGACAAGGACTATAAGCTTATAGTCTGTATAATGCGCGACATTACCGAAGAGGAAAATGTGCGCGAAAAGAAAGAAAGCATCGGCCGCCAGACAGTAGAAATAGCCGATAAGGTGGTTGACAGGCAGATGCGTATCGTGCAGGAGATTGCTTCGCTTTTGGGCGAAACCGCTGCCGAAACCAAGATTGCCCTTACTAAACTGAAGGAGTCTATTACCGATGAATAATTTATGTGCTGATATCGGTTACAAAAGCATAAATCATTACGGCGAGCAGCTTTGCGGCGACCATGTTGACATTGCACAGCAAGAGGACGGCTCCACCGTGCTTGTCTTAGCCGATGGGCTTGGCAGCGGCGTAAAGGCAAGTATTCTTTCCACCCTTACCTCCAAGATTATTTCAACGATGCTGGCGGCGGAAATACCTCTTGAAGAATGTGTGTCAACAATTGCCGCAACGCTTCCCATTTGCTCGGTAAGGGGGGTTGCATACTCCACATTTACCATAATACACATAATCGGCAACGAAACTGCCGAGCTTATACAGTACGATAATCCGCACGTTATTATGTTTCGGGATAATAAGGCGCACGATTACCCCAAGTCCGAAATGAATATAGACGGAAAAAAGCTGTATAAATCCGTAATTAAGCTCTGCGAGGGTGACATATTCGTTGCTATGAGCGACGGCTGCCCGCACGCAGGTATAGGGCTTGCCTACAATTTCGGCTGGCAGCGCGAGGATATTATAGATTATCTTGAGCCGCTTACCGTAAGCGGCTTTACCGCAAAAACGCTTGCTACAATTCTTGTTGACGAGTGCTTCAAGCTGTACGGCGAAAAACCCGGGGACGACGCTACCGCCTGTGTTGTGAGGATACGAAAGCGCTCACCCGTAAATATTTTATTCGGACCGCCGTCAAACCGCGACGATGCAAACCGTATGATGTCTTTGTTTTTCTCTAAAGAGGGCAAACACATTGTCTGCGGCGGAACAACCTCCTCCATTGCGGCAAAGTTTTTGCACAAGCCCATAAAGCCGAGTCTTAACTTTGAAAGTGCGGATATTCCCCCCACTGCCGAAATAGAAGGTGTAGACCTTGTGACAGAGGGCGTTATAACGATGAATAAGGTTGTGGAGTATGCCAAAGATTATTTAAGCGGCAATGAAAGCTACTCTCACTGGGGATTTAAACGCGACGGTGCCTCGCTTATATGCCGGCTTTTGTTTGAGGAAGCAACCGACATAAACTTCTACGTCGGAAGGGCTGTAAACCCCGCACATCAAAACCCCGAACTGCCTATAAATTTTAATATTAAAATGAATCTTGTGGAGGAGCTTTCAAAATATCTCAAGGAAATGGGAAAACAAATTAAAGTAAGCTATTTTTAAGCGGAGGATTGGTTAATGAAAAAATTTGATACAAAGGTGCAGCATCTTAAATACAAGGTTCTGCGCGAGGTTGCACGCGAAGCCTGGAACGGTACGCTTCAAAAAAATGTGTTTAACATTCCGCACAGAATTATTCCGGGAAACAAGCCCACAATGCGCTGCTGCGTATACAAGGAACGCGCTATTCTTTCCGACCGTGTGCGCATTGCAATGGGCTGCGATAACGATTTGCCCAACGTTATAGAAATAATAGAAACAGCATGCGACGAATGTCCGATGGGCGGTTACGAGGTTACAAACGCGTGCCGCGGCTGCCTGGCGCACCGCTGCGAGGACGTGTGCAGACGCGGGGCAATTTCTTTTGACCACAATCACGTTGCACATATAGATAAGTCCAAATGCATCGACTGCGGCGCCTGTTCAAAAGTCTGTCCATTCACCGCTATTGTAAACAGAAAACGTCCGTGCCAGAACGCCTGTAAGGTAAAGGCAATCTCTATGAATGAAAACAAGGCTGCAAAAATAGATAACGACAAATGTATAGCCTGCGGCGCCTGCGTATATCAGTGTCCGTTCGGTGCAATAACCGATAAATCATATATTCTTGACGCCGTGAACATTATAAAAGAAAGCGAAAATAACAAAAAATACAAGGTTTTCGCAGTGGTTGCACCGGCTATTTCAAGCCAGTTTAAATATGCCAAGCTCGGTCAGGTGATAAAGGGGCTTAAAGAATTGGGCTTTTATACCGTTGTAGAGGCAGCACTCGGCGCGGATATGGTTGCCGCGTCGGAAGCTGAAGAGCTTTATGAAAAAGGTTTTCTTACAAGCTCGTGCTGTCCCGCATTTGTATCATATATTGAAAAAAACTTTCCCGATTTGGCGCCGCTTATATCGCACAACCCTTCCCCCATGGCGGCAATCGCAAAATATCTTAAGGAAAACGACGGTCCGTGCAAGGTTGTGTTCATAGGTCCCTGTACAGCAAAAAAGGAAGAAATTAAGCGTGAATCCGTAAAACCGTATGTTGACTGTGTTCTTACATTTGAAGAGCTTCAGGCGCTTTTTGACAGTAAAGAACTTGATATTACCACCCTTCCCGAGGATGTTTTGGACAATGCCTCGTACTTCGGCAGAATATTTGCCCGCAGCGGCGGTCTTTCGGACGCTGTCAAAGAGGCTTTTAAGGAACTACAGCTTTCGGATTTTGACCTTAAAAGTGTTCCCTGCGACGGAATAGAGGCATGCAGAACTGCGCTTTTGAAAAAGAGCAAGGGCGTGCTTGACGCAAACTTTATAGAGGGTATGGCATGCGTCGGCGGGTGTATCGGCGGCGCCGGCTGCCTTACGCACGGCGAGCGCAACAAGGCAGAGGTTGATAAATACGGCGAGGAAGCGCACGAAAAGACTATACAAGACGCTATATCAGTACTGAAATAAAAAGGGGATGTTAAAAAAGTCAGTTGACTTTTTTAACATCCCCTTTTTTACCTAAGTATGGGCTGCAACTGCTCTCCCTCGAGAGCTTTTTCCAGTGCCGGAAGAACAAAATCCCACTTTGCAACAAGGGAGGTGTTCTTACCTATCGGGTCATCCTGACCGAACGGAACAAAGTAAATATTTTTTGTATTCAGTAAAAGACCTATATTTTTGGCACTTGCGGAAAGCCCGTCATTGGTGGACGGTGCGATTATTACGGGGCGGTTATTTCTGAGCGTTGCTTTTGCCGCAAGCGGTACGCAGCCGCTTGTAATACCCGTAGCAATTTTTCCCAATGTGTTTCCGGTACAGGGCGCTATTAAAAGCGCGTCAATAAGCTTTTTTGGGCCGATTGGCTCTGCAGCAGCAATGGTTGATATTATTTTGTTTTGACAAATGGCTTCAACCTCATCTATAAAATCACGGCATTTACCGAATCTTGTGTCGGTAGAAAATACGGTTTCGCTCATAATGGGCAAAATGTCGCAGCCGCGTTCTTTAATTTTATAAAGTGTATCTATTACAACTCTGAGTGTGCAGAAAGAGCCGGTCAGCGCAAATCCTATGCGTTTGGGGGATATATCCATATATTTCACCTTACTTGCCGAAAATTTGCAGAATACTGCCTTCGTTATATTTTATTACTTAAAATAAAAAAGGTGAAAAAATATTTTTAAAAAAACTTCTTGAAATTTGGAAAAACCCCTGTATAAAGGTATTTTCAGTACAAACCGTATGATACAATATTTTGTAAAGGTCTATTGACAAAAACACTATATATTGTTATAATAGTATAGCACGAGGCGGTCGGACGAATATTTTGGATTTGACCGGGTGAAAAAGAGAAATTACGGGGGGGTTAATAATGAAAATTATAAAGAGAAGCGGTGCCGAGGTCGTATTCGACCCGCAAAAAATTGTAGTAGCCGTAACCAAGGCTAATGAAAGCGTTGTTCCGAGCAGCCGTATGTCCGCTGTGCAGATAAAGCGTATTGCGGAGGACGTTGAAAGTGCCGCAGTGAACATTAACCGCTCTTTAAGCGTTGAAGAAATACAAGATATGGTAGAAGACCAGATAATGAATCAGCGTGCGTTTGACGTTGCACGAAGATACATTACATACCGTTATACACGTGCGCTTGTAAGAAAATCCAATACAACGGACGACCAGATATTAAGCCTTATAGAATGCAACAATGAAGAAGTAAAACAGGAAAATTCCAATAAAAACCCTACAGTAAACAGCGTTCAGCGCGACTATATGGCGGGAGAGGTAAGTAAAGATATAACAAAAAGGCTTCTTTTGCCGCCCGATATTGTGGAGGCACACGAGCAGGGCATAATCCATTTTCACGATGCGGATTATTTTGCGCAGCATATGCACAACTGCGACCTTGTAAATTTGGAGGATATGCTTCAAAACGGTACGGTTATAAGCGGCACCATGATAGAAAAGCCGCACAGCTTTTCAACGGCGTGCAATATTTCAACGCAGATTATAGCACAGGTTGCTTCGTGCCAGTACGGCGGGCAAAGCATAAGCCTTACACATCTTGCCCCGTTTGTTGATGTAAGCCGCAAAAAAATTCGCCGCCAGGTGGAGGACGAGCTTGGAAAGCTTGAAGGCATAACAGAGGAAGAAATAGCCCATATTACCGAACGCAGATTGCGCGAAGAGGTAAAAAACGGCGTGCAGATGATACAGTACCAGGTGGTAACGCTTATGACGACAAACGGGCAAGCACCGTTTGTAACCGTGTTTATGTATCTTAACGAAGCGAAAAATGAACAGGAAAAGCGCGACCTGGCACTTATAATAGAAGAAACGCTTAAACAGCGCTATAAGGGTGTAAAAAACGAAAAGGGAATATGGATAACACCGGCATTCCCGAAGCTTATATATGTGCTTGAGGATGATAATATTACAAAGGACGGAAAGTATTATTATCTTACCGAGCTTGCGGCAAAATGCACCGCAAAGAGAATGGTGCCGGACTATATTTCCGAAAAGATAATGCTTAAAAATAAAGTAGACAAAAACGGCGAGGGGCACTGCTACACCTGTATGGGATGCAGAAGCTTTTTAACGCCCTACGTGGACGAAAACGGAAAGCCGAAGTATTACGGAAGATTTAACCAGGGTGTTGTAACGGTAAACCTTGTTGATATAGGGCTTTCGGCAGACGGAAATATTGAAAGGTTCTGGAAAATATTTGACGACAGAATGGAGCTTTGCCACCGTGCGCTTCAATGCAGGCACGAAAGGCTTACGGGCACCGTTTCCGATGCTGCGCCGATTCTTTGGCAGCACGGTGCGCTTTTAAGGCTTAAAAAGGGTGAAAAGATTGACAAATATCTTCACGGCGGATATTCTACGCTCTCGCTGGGATACGCCGGTCTGTGGGAATGTGTTTACAGCCTTACCGGCAAAAAGCTTACGGAGCCCGAGGGGGAGGCGATGGGGCTTCTCATTATGCAAAAGCTTAACGATTATACCGCAAAGTGGAAGAAAGAAGAAAATATTGATTATTCGCTTTACGGCACGCCGCTTGAAAGCACAACGTATAAATTTGCAAAGTGTTTGCAGCAGCGCTTTGGCATAAGAAAAGGAATTACAGATAAAAACTATATTACAAACAGTTATCACGTACACGTAACGGAAAATATAGACGCATTTCAAAAGCTTGCACTGGAGGCAAAATTCCAGGCACTTTCTCCGGGTGGGGCAATATCTTATGTAGAAGTGCCGAATATGCAAAACAATATAGACGCTGTAATATCCGTAATGCAGTTTATTTACGACAACATTATGTACGCAGAACTGAATACGAAAAGCGATTTTTGCCAGGAGTGCGGCTTTGACGGTGAAATAGAAATACGCGAGGATGAGGACGGCAAGCTTATATGGCGCTGCCCCAACTGCGGAAACACAGACCAAAGCAAGCTTAACATTGCAAGAAGAACCTGCGGGTACATAGGAACACAGTTTTGGAATCAGGGCAGAACGCAGGAAATTAAGGAGCGTGTGCTGCATCTGTAAGTATTGAGAGAAGGCAAAACAATGAATTACGCAGCCGTAAAGAAAAATGATATAGCAAACGGCCCGGGGGTAAGGGTTTCGATATTTGTAAGCGGATGCCGCCACCGTTGCCCGGGATGCTTTAATAAAGAGGCGCAAAACTTTACGGCGGGAGAGCCGTATACGGAAAAGGTGGAACAGGACATCATCTCGGCGGCAAGTGCGGATTACGTAGCGGGGCTGTCGCTTTTGGGCGGAGAGCCTTTTGAAAGGGAGAACCGCGCAGGGCTTTTGCAGCTTTGCAAAAATTTCAGAAAAACGTATCCGAATAAAACGATATGGTGTTACACAGGCTTTTCATTTGAAGAGCTTTTGGAAAAAGAACAAAAAGGAGAAGATAATGTTCGTGCTCTTTTGGAGCAAATTGATATTTTGGTTGACGGACGTTTTGAGAAGGACAAAAAAAGTGCAGCTTTGCTTTTTCGGGGTTCGTCAAATCAGAGAATAATAGATGTTAAAAAAACGCTTTCCTGCGGAAAGGCGGTAATTGCAAAAGGAAAGTGGGAACGTACTATGGGGCGCGGAGGTATTGAGGAGGCATAATAAGTATGAAATATTCCGTAAGAATAAAAAAACTTAATAAAAATGCGCGCACACCGTCATACGGGTCGGAATGTGCGGCGGGGGCAGACCTTTGCGCCTGTACCGACGGGAAGAAAATTACAATAGCACCGCACACATCGCAGTTTATCCACACGGGTATAGCGGTTGAAATCCCGACAGGGTTTGCGGGGCTTGTATACGCCCGCAGCGGAATTGCATGTAAAAGGTCACTGGCACCCGCAAACAAGGTAGGCGTTATAGACAGCGACTACCGCGGTGAAATTATGGTGGTTTTACATAACCATTCGGACGAGGAACAGTATATAGAGGACGGAGAACGGATTGCGCAGCTTGTGATAACACCGTATGTAACGGCAGTGTTTGACGAGGTTGACGAGCTTTTTGAAACCACCCGCGGAGAGGGCGGTTTTGGTTCTACCGGAAGAAAATAAAAATGAGCTGTAAAAAGTCAATTGACTTTTTACAGCTCATTTACTCAAGGGGATAGGAAAAAAGCTCCACTTTTTTAACATCCCCCTTTAGCCACAGCCCGGTAAGGAAGTATTGCCCTGATAAACATCCTTTTTGCGAATTTCTGTGTTAAAAAAAGCTCGAAATCCGACAGGATTACTCGCTTTTTTGCCTTGAAATTCATCAAAAATTATTGTTTACAGGGTGCAAAGCAGTTTTGAATGTCGGAGTTTAAGATTTAGGCAAGCAAAAAGGCACCGTGACTTATGTATACGGTGTCTTTTTTGCGAAGTATAAACTTAAAATACGGCTTCAAAACCAATGCTTCCTTATCGGGTTGTGGCTTTTATTACTGCGCATATATGAGCCTTGCCCCTGCATCTTCTATCTTTCGTGCAAAGTCCGGGTCTATCTGCTCATCCGTTACAAAATAATCTATCTCCTCAAAAGAGGCAAGCTTTGCAAAGCCCACGCGCCCTATCTTGGAATGTTCGCAAACATATATTTTTTGCTGTGCGTTTTTCATCATGCATTTTTTCATTGCACATTCCTGCTCTACGCTGTCTAATATTCCGGCTTCGCTTGTCACCCCGCGCGAGCTGAAAAACAGCTTGTTTGCAAAATATCTTTCGCGGACTGTGCTTTCCGCCATTCCTCCTACGAACGAACGGTTTTCTCCGACCAAGCCGCCTGTGCCTATAACCCTTATTCCCGGCGCGGTGCAAAGAAAGTCTATCGTTTGCACCGAATTTGTTACCACGGTTATATTTTGCATATTTTTAAGCTCATGTGCTATGTAGTACGTTGTGGTTGACGCGTCAAGGAAAATTGTGTCGCCGGGAACTATAAGCTCCGCCGCGGCACGTGCAACGCGCTGCTTTTGCAATACGTTAAGCTTTTTTCTTTTTTCTATCGAGGGTTCCTGTTTGTTGTCGTCAATCGGCACGGCACCGCCGTGCGTACGAAGCAGCTTTTCCTGTTTTTCCAGCTTTTCCAAATCACGGCGCACGGTTTCCTCTGCTACGCCGAACTCTCCGCTGAGCCTGCTTACGCTTACTGCCCCCTGTGTGCGCAAAAGCTCCATAATATGCTGTTGGCGCTCTATCGCAAACATACTTCTCCTCTCCCCAACCTTTTATTTTTTCACAAGTGTTACCATATCTCCGTTTTTCAATCCGGCGCTGTTAGCGTCGTCTGTATCTATATGCATTTCAACGTTGAAATCGTCACGGACGCGAATTTGTACATCGTAAAACTTTGTTGTCTTTTCCTTTCCGTGACATATAACGTCCACATAATCTCCGTCTTTAATTTCATGTTTGAGCGCGTAATCCGGCGTAAGGTGAATGTGTCTGTTTGCGATTATTACGCCTTCCTTTAAATATACGCTGCCTTTGGGGCCTACCACAACAATGCGCTCGCTGCCCTTTACATCACCCGAGGGGCGAACCGGCGGGCTTACCTTAAGCACGAATGTATCGGTACGTGATATTTCAACCTGGGTGTTTTTTCTGACAGGTCCGAGTACACGCACTTTTTCAATCGCCTTTAAAGACGGACCTACAAGCGTTACCGTTTCCTCGGAAGCATACTCGCGCCCCATAAGCGTTTTCTTTTTGGTAAGCTCGTACCCTTTTCCGAAAAGAATATCCAAATGCTCGCGTGAAAGATGTATATGGCGCTGTGAAATGCCTATTTTAACGTCACCCGTATTTTTATATTCATCCGAAACCTTTTTAACAATCTTTTCTATTTCAGCAATGTCCATCTCAGGTCCTCCTCTTATTAAGCCCTATGCCTCTCCATTTGAAAAATTAAAGTCTTTCCGGCTTGCCGCCTTTAAATGTACCGGTGTTTAAGCAAACTGAAAGATTGACAAAACATCCATCGTCAGGCAATGCGTGTTCGAGTTCCGTTTGCTTAGGCATCAAGGTCAAAAAATTTCATTACCTCTCCGTGCGGGTTTGCAATAATTTCGCACCCGTAAACATCGCCCAGCTTTTGCGCCTGAACGCGACCCGCTTCTATTGCGGCTTTCACGGAAGAAACCTGCCCCATTACCACAAATGTAACCAGCCTTCCGCCGAGGCGTTTTTCAGTATGTATAATTCTTACATCGGCAGCTTTAAGCATTGCATCAAGCCCGCTTATTGCCGCTACAAGCCCCTGTACCTCGAGTATTCCTATCGAGCTCATTTCTTCACCAACTTTTTATTGAACTTATCCCTGTTTATATCAAGCAAATATGCCATCTTTTCTGTCTGGTCATCAGGGCGCGGTATGATGTGCGAAACAATATACTTTCCGTCTTTTTCCGCGTATGCCTTTCCCGCTGCGATCGCAGCCTCCACGGCTGAAGTATCCCCTTCTATTTTTACCTCCATTACAAGCGGTGCGGGAACGTCTGTCCTTATGGGACGGTTGCGGTCAAACGCAATCACCGCCACATCGGCAGCCTTTGCCATAACGTCTGCCACACAAAGCGCCGTTGTAAAACTGTAAACCTCTATCATTCCGAGAGCTTTCATAAGCTAAATCTCCATTTCCGGATTATAATATATCATACAATGTGCAGTCCGTCAACCATTACGCATCTTCTCTGTCGTGTGAAAGAATGTGCTGCCGTAAGCCCCTCACCCGTGGGACCTGCGATTGTGAAGGTTGTGTACCCCTCACCGCCTGCGCCTATACCTGCGTATGAGGGCGCATTTTTAACAAAAATTGTCGTTTCGACATCCCGCGCAAAACGCGTAAGATTATCTATGTTTTTCGAGTGAATGTGTGCACTGTGGCGGCGCCCCGCTTCTGCCCTTACGCCGAAATCTATTGCTTCGTCAATATCTTTTACGCGTACTATCGGCAGTATGGGCATTAAAAGCTCTGTCTGCACAAACGGGTGGTTAAAATCCGTTTCGCAGATAATAAGCCTGGGGTCTGCGTCTATGCCTATCATCTTTAGTATCTTGCCCGCGTCACGGCCGACAAGCTTGCGGTTTATCACTTTTTTGCCGTTCTTTTCAACAAGTGCAAGCTCCAAAAGCTTATCTATATCATTTCCTTTTATCATATAAGCGCCGTTATCCAGCATACTTGATATAAGCCTGTCCGCAACGCTTGATATAACAAAGCATTCCTTTTCTGCAATACACGGAAGGTTGTTGTCAAAGCTTGCGCCTTTTACAATATCCGCACCCGCTTTTTCAATGTCTGCCGATTCGTCCACTATTACAGGGGGGTTTCCCGCACCGGCGCCTATTGCCTTCTTCCCGGAGGAAAGCAGCATTTTAACAACGCCCGGTCCGCCGGTTGCAACAAGCATTTTAACAATAGGCGAATTAACCATTTCGTCTGAGGTTTTAAGCGTAGGCTCTTTAACCGTAACAACAAGATTCTCGGGGCCGCCCGCCTCTTGCACTGCGCGGTTTACCATATCTACCGCCGCGCAGGAGGTTTTCTTTGCACCGGGATGCGGATTAAATACAACCGCGTTTCCGCCCGCTATCATTCCTATGGAATTGCATATTACGGTTTCGCTCGGGTTTGTTGAGGGTGTTATGCTTCCTATTACGCCGTAGGGCGCCATTTCTATAAGTGTAAGTCCGCAGTCACCCGTCAGCGCTCTGCTTGTAAGGTCCTCCGTGCCGGGGGTTTTTTCAGCCACAAGCTGGTGCTTTATTATTTTATCCTCGACCCTGCCCATACCGGTTTCTTCAACACCGAGCTTTGCAAACATTTCTGCATTTTCCAGTGTTTTTTCACGTATGCGCGAAATCATCTTTTCGCGCTGGGCAACACTGTAGCCGCGAAACTGCTTATACGCCTTTTCAACAGCCTTAAGCGCGTCGCTCATTTCATCAAATACCCCGAGCTGCTTTTTCTCGGGCGTTGCTGCCGTACCCATTTCATTGAGTACGTTCTCAACTATTTTGCTTATGTACTTTTCGTCCAACATTTTCAGCACCTCAATTATAAAATATTCTTCCACAAATCCTTAGACGGGCGCGGTATCACCGCACAGTCAAGATACATTCCGTTGTCCTTCGTGCGCTCCTTTGCGCGCTCTATTGCAGCCGTAACCGCCGCCACAGAGCCTGTTATAAGCACGTACGATTTCCCGCACATACCGCGTGCAAGGCGTATTTCGATAAGCCTTACCATTGATGTTTTCACCGTACTGTCGGCGGCAACAACAGCCGACGCCGCACTGTAGGTTTCAAATACGCCGAGCGCCTCAACATCACTCACCTCTGTTGCGCCGCATATTGCCGGCAATACATCCTTGTGCGGATTTCCGAGAACAAAGCTGTCTATAAGCCTTGCCGGATAGTTTGTTTTGCAGGAATCAAGCGCTGCGTTTACTGCGCTTAAATCCCCCGCAAAAATTACCATATATTTCCCGGGGCAAACAGTGCTTGCCTCCAAAATTTCAACACTTGCAGTTTTAACTATCAGATCCGCAGCCTGCATACCCGATGAAACTGTAGTGTATTCGACCATACCGATTGCTTTATTCATTTAGGTATCATTTCCTTTCTGCGGTTTCTATTATTATCTGTTTATCGGTTACACGAAGAACCTTTCCGTCTATCGGGCTGTGTATCGGAAGTCCGAGTGCATTTTCCGGTGCTTCTGCGATAATTTCTCCGTATTTAACCGTCTGCCCCTCCGATACCGTAACCGATGCGGGCGCCCCTATATTCTGGCGAAGTGATATATAAAGCCGTTTCGGCTCTATGATCTCGTCTGAAAGAGGAGAGGGATTGTTATATTTCTCAAGGTCAAGCTTTTGCCTGAGCCTTGCTGTTGTCATTCTTCGGTTGTCACGCTCTTTAAGAGGCGTTGTTTTTATCTTTTCAAGTCTTTTTAATCCGTTCTTTGTCATAACTGCCTTTGCCGTACCGATAAGTGTTCTGGGGTTTAGCCCCTGCTTGCACGAAACCATTTCACACATACCGCACTGCGAGCAGTACTGCGTGTTTAAAAATGCCTCTGTATCGGTAGCATCGTCATTTTTTACGCCGCGCATAAACCTGTGCGGCTCTATAGGATAACCAAGCAAATGCCTGGGGCACATATCCGTGCACATTTGGCACTGGCAGCACGCCGACATCGCGCGCCGTTTAAGCACGCCTATGTTTTGCCGCCTTATCATAATTACGGGATTATCCTCCGGCAATACCAATATGCCGTTTGTTGTTTTTGTAACCGTTTCGCCCACACTTGCCAGCTTTCCCGTCATTGGACCTCCGCTGAGCAAAACGGTGTTTTCCTCACTCGGTCCGCCGGCATGATTTACAAGTTCTTCTACAGGCGTACCTATCGGAACACAAAAGGTTTGCGGATTTTTAACCGCGCCGCCCACCGTAACATATTTTTTCGTTACGGGGGTGCCTTTTAACGCATAATACATATTTAAAACCGTTTCAACATTATAAACGATTGCGCCCACGTCTATGGGCAGCCCCCCCGCAGGAACGCAGCGACCCGTAACATCGTAAATCAGAACGACCTCGTCCCCTGCGGGATAGACCTCATGCAGATAGCTTACGCTGCCGTTTTTAAAGTTGGCTATATCTCTTTCTACCGCATCCGCAGTTGTTTTATAGCCTTTTTTTAAGGCAACGTAAAATCTATCCGCCCCAAGGCACTCTCTTAAAAGCTCAAGAGTGCTTATAATCTCGAAAGAATATTTTTTTAAAAGCTGGCGGTGAAGCCTGAAAAGCGGTTCGCACTCTGCACAGTTCAAAATAACCGTGTCCGCCTTATCGTTAAGCTTGGCATAAGAGGGAAATCCCGCGCCGCCCGCGCCGGCAATTCCGCAATCCTTTATTAAGCTTCTAAGTTCATCCAGCTTCATAACCTTACCCTTTCTTTCTGTCAACCAAAATCGGGAATTTCGTCCAATATTCCGACAATTGCCGCATCGATAGGCGCCGTTTCGTTTCCTACGCCGATACGTGCCGCGCTGCCTGTTGCAACAAGCACGCCCTCGCCCATACCGGCGCCGACGTTATCTATGGCAACAATTCTTCCGAAGCCCTCGTTAAATCCTTTAAAAGGCTCTATTATAAGGAACTTGTTTCCGACCAGGTTTTCGTTCTTCCGTGTCGATACAACACTTCCGACAACCTTACCGATAATCATAAGTATTCCCCCGATTATTTAAGAGTGGGAAGAATCTTTTCAACATCAGTATGAGGACGGGGAATAACGTGTACAGCGATAAGCTCGCCGAGACGCTGTGCGTTTGCACTGCCTGCCTCAACCGCTGCTTTAACAGCGCCTACGTCACCTCTTACCATAACGCTTACAAGACCGCTTCCGATCTTCTCTGTTCCGATAAGTGTTACGTTTGCTGCCTTGAGCATAGAGTCTGCTGCCTCAACAGCTGCTACAAGACCTCTTGTTTCTACCATACCTAATGCTTCCTGTGTCATTGTTTTGACCTCCTTCTTAATTTCAACCTCGGCTGCATTTGCAGCCTTTTTTACTTTTTTTTCAGCCATTTTAAATCCCTCTTTTAATTAAAATGTGGGAAGAATTTTCTCAACGTCTGCATGAGGACGGGGAATAACGTGTACGGCAATAAGCTCGCCGAGCTTGCTTGCAGTTGCACTGCCTGCCTCAACCGCTGCTTTAACAGCGCCTACGTCACCTCTTACCATAACGCTTACAAGACCGCTTCCGATCTTTTCTGTTCCGATAAGTGTAACCTCGGCTGATTTTACCATTGCATCAGCAGCTTCAACTGCTGCTACAAGGCCTCTTGTTTCAATCATACCCAAAGCTTCCTGTGCCATTTTAAATTACCTCCAATAATATGTTAAATATAAATTTATTACTCGTTTACAATCGCTATCTTAAGCCCTTCCATACGAAGGTTCGTTTCAAGCGCCTCGTTTATTTTACCAAGCGGGAAACGGTGTGTTATAAGCTTTGACATCGGCAGCCCGATACCTTTTGCTCTCTTAAGAAAATCGAATGTTGTTGCATAATCGCGCAGTGTATATACCCACGAACCAACCGTTGTAATCTCCTTTGAGCATATGTCAAAGTGAGGATTGATTGTAGCGTCGCCGCCGTTTATAAAGAAACCAAGCTCGCACAAGCCGCCGCCGTTACGGATGAACTTGTAGATGTTTGCATGCGCAACAGGCGAGCCCGTACACTGGAATGCAAAATCTGCGGCATATCCGCCGAAGCTGTCCTCCACGGCTTTTGAAAGTGCCTCTATACCCTTGTACTCTTTAAAGTTTACGGTTTTTGAAGCGCCCATTTCCTTTGCAAAAGCAAGGCGCTTTTCCTCGCCGTCCACCGCGGTTATGTTTTCAATACCCATAGTGCGCAGCACTGCTATACATATAAGCCCTATCGGACCGCAGCCCTGAACGACAACGCGGCTGTTAAAGCGCAGTATGCCGGTTGTTTTTGCACGCTCCACAGCGTGTATCAAAACGGCGCACGGCTCAATAAGTATGCGCGAATCAAGGTCAAGGTCGCTTACGTTAAATATCGTAGAGCCCTTTCTTACCAATATGTAATCCGAAAACCAGCCGTTAAGGTGGATATCGTCATCCGGCAAAAGACCGTACACATCGGCGCCGCCTACGTTTTGCTTGTTAAGGTCAAACATTGTAATATCCGGGTTATCCTTAAATATCATACACGTTACAACCTTGTCGCCTACGTTAAGGGGCTTTCCGGCACTGTCCTTTTTAACGTTTTTGCCCATTTTTACAATTTCGCCCGTGCCTTCATGACCGAGAGCGACGGGGATAAGCGAAAACGGGTCACGCTTAAACTCGTGCGCGTCTGTTCCGCATACGCCGCAGCCTTCAACCTTTATCAGAATATCGTCATCGCCAACCTCCGGCATCGGAAATTCCTTCACGTCGAAATGTTCAAGCTTTGTAAGCATTGCAACGTGTGCCGTTTTCGGAATCGGACCGGACGCTTTTTTCTGTGCGGGCGCACCGTTCATCTCATCTAAGACCTTTTGCACAATCTGTTGTATCTTATCTGAATTGATGTCCATTTATTTCATTCCTTTCATAAAAATTCCCGGTACACAAACCAAAAATTTATTTACCGAGCGCTTCAAGCACTTTCTTTGTGATTGCAGCTACAAGCTCATCCTTCGAGCCGTTCTCGCCGGAATGTGCAACCGAGCAGGCTCCGCAGGTGTGGCAGCTTGCCTTACCGTCACGGTTGTTTACGCAGATATTGGCCGGGTGCTTACCCTTAAGACCCATCTTGCGGCGGATTTCGTAGAGCTGTGCAATCTGCTCGTCGTTAAATTCCTTGGGACCGCCGAGCTGCTTAGAGTTAAACAAAAGCTGTGCGTAAAATTCCAAAGATTCCATTTTGTAGTAAGCGTTAAGAAGCGAATCGCTGTAAGAAAGCGCGCCGTGGTTTGCCAGAAGCACTGCGTCAAAATACGGAAGGTACTTTTCAACAGCGTCCGGAATTTCATTTGTGGAGGGTGTGCCGTATTCCGCAATGGGAACGCAGCCGAGCGCTATTACCGCTTCGGGCATAATCGGCTGTGTCAGCGGAATTCCCGCAATCGCAAAGCTTGTTGCATATATGGGATGTGCGTGAACAACGCTCTTTACGTCGGGGCGTTGCTGATAAACCCTCATATGCATTTTAATTTCGCTTGACGGTCTGTAAGCGCCATTTGTTTCAAGGGGCTTACCCTCTTTATCAACCTTACAGATAAAATCAGGCGTCATAAATCCCTTGCTTACACCCGTGGGGGTGCAAAGAAATTCGTTGTCGGAAATTTTTACGGATATATTACCGTCGTTTGCGGCAACCATACCTCTGTCATAAATTCTCTTTCCGATTTCGCAAATTTGTTTTTTTACCTCGTACTCGTTTACCATGTAAAAATTCATCCTTTCGCAAAGAAATAAAATTGATTTCCTTTTATTAACTTAATTTTACAACCGTATCAACATATTGTCAATACTTTTTTGTGGTTTTTTGTGGTTTTTTGTGTTGTTTTGATAAATAATCAAGTATTTGTGCAATTCCTTCGTTATTATAAGACGATGTAACAAAGATTTTCTCACATCCGGCAAGTTCCAGCCACATACGCGCCATATCCACACGCGCGCCGGGTGCGTCCGCCTTTGTAACTATCCCTATAACCTCACGGTTTGCCATCGGCGCAACGCACGGCGGATACAATGAATACTGCTCCGTAGCGCTTAACACAAGCCCAACAACATCCGCCTCGTAAGAATACAGTGCAAGTGCTCTCCCGAGTTCGGGATTTTCGGCATACTCGCCCGGGGTGTCTATGCAAAAATCCCCGTAAGACACATACTGCGTCTTTTCGTATTCTATTTTTCTTCCGTGCAGTGCCTGTATAAGCGTTGTTTTTCCGGCTTCGCTTCTGCCGACAAGTATAACGCGCCTCATGTTTTTGTCACGCCGCAAACGGTAAAGCCCAAAACATTTTCTGCATAGTCGCACACGCTGTTTACGGCGGTTTCAACCTGTGAAACGCTGCCCGTTACAATAAGCGTTCCGCTGAAACGGTCGACAAAGCCAATCTCCGCCCCGGAGGATTTTATCGAAATATCTCCGGCTATAATAGCCGTTTCCGCCGGCGTCATCGTAACTATCCCTATTGCCGCCTTGCTGTAATCTATCGTCGGGTCAAGCCCCAGCTTTTTATAAAGCACGGCGTCCGGGTTTGCAATTACGTGCGCAAGCGTTATCTGCTTGCCGGGCACAATCTCCTGGATTATCCGCATTTTATCGTGTATTTTTGTTTCATCCATTTAAAGCCTAACCCCCAATCTTTACGCGCAGCCCGTATTCTTCTGCGGCAAGCTTAAGCATATTCATATGCTTCTCGGTCGGTGTGGGCACATCGCCCATCAAATAATTCCGCCCGAGGTTTTTGTACTTGTCCTCGCCGAACCTGTGATACGGTAAAAGGTTTATTTCTTCAACGCGCATTTTCTCACGCGCAAAGCGCGCTATTGACGCTATCTCTTCTTTTGTGTCGTTAAAACCGGGTATTGTCGGAACACGTACTATACATTTTTTTGAATTTTGCGCTATTTTTACTGCATTTTCAAGTATAAGTGCGTTGTCCTGCGTCGTAAATTCCTTATGCTTTTTTGCGTCCGTATGTTTAATATCCAAAAGATACACATCTATGTACGGAAGAAGCCGCGCTATCGTTTCGTAACGTGCAAACCCTGTCGACTCTACCGCCGTATTTATTCCGCTGCGCTTTGCAAGCTTTAAAAGCGCCTCCGAAAAGTCCGGCTGAAGCAGCATTTCTCCGCCCGAAAGCGTCATTCCGCCGCCGCTTCTTCTGTAATAGTTTTCATCCTTTAAAACTTCCTTCATCACTTCGCCCGCACTAAGGTCGCGCCCCACCGTTTTTGAGCCGTCCTTTGTTTTCATCGTCTGAATTTCAAAGTTTTGGCTTTCGGGATTGCAGCACCATCTGCATTTAAGCGCACAACCCTTTAAAAATACTATCGTGCGTATTCCGGGGCCATCGTGCACGGAATATTTCTGGATATCAAAAATTCTTCCTCTGACCTTTGATATATCCACCTTTTCTACCTCCATCAAAAGCCCGTCTGCTCTGTTCTTTGTATTATATCGTCCTGAAGCGAGCGTGAAAGCGTTGTAAAAAGAGCACTGTAGCCTGCCACACGCACAACAAGGTTTTTGTAGTTTTCCGGATGCTTTTGCGCGTCGCGCAGTGTTTCGCGGCTTACAACGTTAAACTGTACATGCATACCCTTGCGGTCAAAAAATCCTCTGATAAGCGATACAAAATTCCAAAGCCCCTCATCGCCCTTAAGCGCCGACGGATGAAATTTCATATTAAACAGCGTACCGTTTGAAGCTATGCCGTGGTCAATTTTTGCAACCGAGTTTGCCGCCGCCGTAGGACCGGAAACATCGCGCCCGGCGCACGGCGAAACACCGTCGGCAATGGGTGTGTAGGCGCGCCGCCCGTCGGGGGTTGCGCCCGTCTGCGCACCGAGCGGCACATTTGCCGAAACCGGGTACAACCCTGCCTGAAACATTCCGCCGCGGGGGTTTTTGTACTTTTCAAGCGGTCTTGTATACGTATATGCAGCCTCACGCGCGAAGCTGTCCACGGTATCGTTGTCGTTACCGAATTTCTTAAGTGCGGTAATATCCTCCAAAAGCTGTGCGTACCGCCTGTTTCCGCCGCCGGAATACTCACGCACGTTTTTATAAATTTCTTTTATTACATCCTCTGTCACGTCAACGCTCGTATCAGAAAGCTTCTTTGCTATTTTAACGGTAAGCTCCTCTGCGTTTTCGCTTCTTTCCTCACCGTTAAAGTCTGCCTTTAATGCCTCTTTAACCTCTTTAAGCGTATATTTTTTTTGGTCGTAAACAAGCGTTTTTAAAGCATATAACGCATCTGCCATATTGGCAATACCAAAGCCCTGCGGCCCTGTAAAATTATATTTTGCGCCGCCCTCCTCCACGCTTTTTCCTTTTCCTATGCAATCTTCAACCATAGAGGACAAAAACGGAAGCGGAGTCCTTATGGCGTGTGCCTTGTCAATGGCGTTATCCGAATTTACCAAAAGCTTTATGCAATACTCTGTCTGCGCCTTGTAGGCGTCAAAAAACTTTTCATATGTATCAAGCGTTTCAACCTCGCCTGTTTTTACGGTTATCTGCTCTCCCTTGTCCATACCGTTTGAAAAAACAAGCTCAAGCGGGCGCAGCATATTAAAGAACGCCGCGTCATGCCAGCCGTCTGTTTTTCCGGGGCACTGCGGCTCAACACAGCCTATAATGCAGTAATTGCGCGCGTCCTGCTGTGCTATTCCCCTTGAAAGCATTGACGGGATTATCACCTCGTCATTGTAATACGCCGGAAGTCCCACGCCCGTGCGTGTAACGTGTGCCGCCATAATCAAAAGTTCATTCGGCGAACCGTTCCATACACGTATTGAAATTGACGGCTGCGGAAGTCTTATATGATATGTTGCGTTAAGGCATATAAAACTTAACATATTTGTTGCGTCCCGCCCGTCGGGCGTTTGTCCGCCGACTATAAGATTTTGGAACATACTGTAGCCGGCAAAGCCCTGTGCCGAAGCTTCGTCACGCACTTTGTTAATATCGTTCAGCTTTACCCATACGCAGTCTACAAGCTCCTGGGCTTCCTCAAGCGTAATCGCGCCGCTTTCATAATCCTTTTTAAAATACGGGTACATATACATATCAAATCTGCCGGGCGATATGGAATGTCCGCTGCCCTCTGTCTGAATAAGCATTTGTACAAACCAGAACGACTGGCACGCCTCATAAAAGCTTTGTGCGCCGAAACGCGGCACCCTTTGGCAGTTCTGCGCAATTTTTAAAAGTTCTTCTCTTCTTTCGGGCGGTGCGGTTTCCGCCTGTTTTTTTGCAAGAGCGGAATATCTTTGCGCATATTCTATCGCCGCCTCACAGCTTTCTATAACAGCTTCGAGAAAGCTTGTACGTTCCATTGCGTCGGAGTCTGAAACGTCCACCTTTTTAAGCGCCTCTTTCGCTTCGTCTATAATTCCGCTGTAGCCTATTTTAAGCACCTTGTCATACTGCACGCAAAGATGACCCACGCCGTTGTAAAAATAGTTCCCCGTTGTAAATATGTTATGGTCTATTGCGCGCAGCGCCTCCTCGGACATAAAGCTTGTCGCAAGGTCACTGTTCGTTTTCCCTTTCCAGTAGCTGTTTGCCTTACGCAAAACCTCTTTTGCTTCATCGCTTATGTAAAACGGGTCTGCGGAGCGGTGCTCCACCGTGTCAAACTCGCTTTCAAGCCATTCAAACGAATATTCCGGAAAGGTCTGACACGAGCGCGGTCTTATTGTGGTGCTTCCGACAATAAGCTCACCGTCGCGTATAGTTATGGGAATATTCCTTAAAATATGTGAAAAAGCAGCGCTGCGGCGTTTTATTACGGGCATATTTTCTGTTTGGCGGTAGCTTTCCGTCAAAAGCCTTGCCCTGTCGGATTCTATCTGCGGCATCTTATCAAAAAGCATATCCCGAAGTGCCTTTACCCTGTCGGTCATTTTTATTTTTTCCATTTGTTCAAAGTTCATATCTTCCCCTCCGGTACAAAAGTTAAGCGCCATAATTCATTAACTATAGAATACAACACAACCACACATTTTGTCAATATAAAATTCACAAAAATTCACATTTTCAGTCATAAATCCAATATTTTAAATTGTTTTATGCCCGATTTTAAAGACTTTTTTATTATTGCAATTTTCACGTATTTGGTTTATAATATACGTAAGAAAGGGTGGTACCATTTGGATATTAAAGAACAATCGCTGAAAAAGCATTATGAATGGAAGGGTAAAATAGAAATCGCACCGAGGGTTAAGGTAAAGTGTGCCGAGGACCTTTCTCTTGCATATACGCCCGGCGTTGCGGCGCCGTGCCTGGAAATTCAAAAAGACATATCTAAATCTTTCGAGCTTACGCGCAGGCAGAATACTGTTGCCGTAATTACAGACGGAACGGCAGTTTTGGGGCTTGGCGACATAGGGCCCGAAGCGGGTATGCCCGTTATGGAGGGCAAATGCCTTTTGTTCAAGGAATTTGCCGATGTTGACGCCGTTCCCATTTGCATACGCAGCAAGAACACAGACGAAATTGTACGCACAATTTATAATATATCTTCAAGCTTCGGCGGCATAAATCTTGAGGATATTTCGGCGCCGCGCTGTTTTGAAATAGAAAGGCGCCTGAAAGAAATGTGCGATATTCCCGTTTTTCACGATGACCAGCACGGAACTGCGGTTGTTGTCGGTGCGGCGCTTATAAACGCGCTTAAATCGGCAAAAAAGGAATTGTCAGACGTCAGGGTTGTAATAAACGGCGCCGGAAGCGCCGGCACGGCAATTGCGCTGCACCTTATGCGCCTCGGCGTAAAAGAGATTATTATGGTCGACATAAACGGCATAATCTGCCGCGGGGACAAATCCCTGTCGGATGCTCACAAAAAGCTTTCCGAAATCACCAATCCAAACCTTTTAACCGGCTCTCTTTCCGATGCGATGAAAAATTCCGACGTTTTCATAGGCGTATCTGCACCGGGCATTGTATCGCAGGAGATGGTTAAGTCGATGAATGAAAGGTCCGTCGTTTTCCCGATGGCAAACCCCACCCCCGAAATAATGCCGAATCTTGCAAAGGACGCGGGCGCATATATTGTAGGAACAGGCAGAAGCGATTTTGAAAACCAGATAAACAACGTTTTGGCTTTTCCCGGTATTTTCAGAGGTGCGCTTGACTGCCGTGCGCGTGACATAAACGACGAAATGAAAACGGCAGCCTCCTACGCGATAGCGTCCCTGGTTTCCGAGGACGAGCTTCGCCCGGATTATATTATACCAAAAGCTTTTGACCCGCGCGTAGGAAAATGCGTTGCCGCCGCCGTGGCAGAAGCCGCAAAAAAGAGCGGCACTGCAAGAATTTAAATCTGAAATATAAAAACCTGTGTACCGCAAAAAGTCTATCTATCCCCTTAGAAAAGAGCTGAAAAAAGTTAGTTAACTTTTTTCAGCTCTTTTCTAAGTTTTCAATTTTTATAATATCTTTCGCGTTTTCATATACATCTTTATAAAGGTAAAGCGACCCGCAGATTACCGTTGTATCTCCCGCTTTTTTCGCTTTTAAAATCGCCTCGCGCACATTTTTACATTCCTCTGCATTAAAGCCGGCTTTTTTAAAGCCGCAGCACAAATTCAGCGCGCTTTGCGCACGCGGATTATTTTCCACAGTAACCGTATACACTTTTATCTTGTCCGAAAGAGCGGCGTCTGTAAGCACCTTAAGCACCGCCGAAAAATCCTTGTCTGCCATTGCGCCGTATATTACAGACAGCCTTTTCCCGCAGAAATACCTGTTAATTGATGAAACAAGCGCCTGCATACCGCTTTCATTGTGCGCCCCGTCAAACACAATTACGGGATTTTTGCAAAGGATTTCAAATCTTCCCGGATTTTTCGCCTGTAAAAACCCCTGTCTTATAAATCGGTCATCAATGCCTAAAAATCGTGCAACCGTAACGGTAAGCGCACCGTTTTGTGCCTGATACCCGCCCAAAAGACCTAACCTTATGTCGCTTGCCCCTTCCGTATCGAAAATCTCGCAAAAGCCGTCATTTCTGCTTTTTAAAACCGGCAGCGCTTTAAAAAAAGGGCTGTTTTTTTCTTTTGCAGCCAAGCTTAAAACCCGCATTGCCCCCTCTTTTTGCGGTGCTGTGATAACGGGGCAGCCTTCCTTTATTATACCTGCCTTTTCTGCCGCTATTTCTTCTATCGTATTTCCGAGATAGCTTGTATGGTCAATGCCTATCGGCGTTATTACGGCGCACAGGTTTTTTTCTATTACATTTGTTGCGTCAAGCCGTCCGCCCAAGCCTGTTTCAAGGACAACCACATCGCACCCTTGTTCTTTAAAATACAAAAATGCGGCAGCCGTCCATATTTCAAACTGTGTGGGGCAGTCACCCGTTTCTTCCTTTATTTCGGAAACACATTTTTCCATAACGGACAAAAGCCTGTCCATATCCTCTTTTGAAATATTTTTTCCGTCAATACTTATTCTCTCGCAAACGTCAAGCATATTCGGTGAAATAAACTTGCCGCATTTTTTGCCGGACAGCGTTATAATTTTTTGCAGGAAAGCACAAACCGACCCTTTGCCGTTCGTACCCGCTATATGTATAAAATTTAACCCCTTTTGCGGATTTCCCGTCTTTTCGCATAATTTGGAAATTCCCTCAAGGCGCAGGCGGCTTTTTTCCTGAAAGCTGTTTGCAAATTCGCTGAAGCTTGTCATCTTGCGCGCGCCTCTCTTTCCTTAAGAGAAAAGACAACCCTCCGTAAGGCGCTGCACACGGCAGTATGCACCGCCGCCGTCAGCAAAACAGCCGGCAGCCGAATCGCCGCACCCGCCCAAAACGAAGGCAAATACCCAACATTTACAAGTATGTATGTCATAACCGTTATGCTTATAAAAAACGTTGTAAGCGCGCACAGCAAAGCGCGCACATAATATGCACGGTTTGGTTTCGCATTATAAAAGAATAATCCGAAAAGCGCGCCGTATATAAACTCTATCGCCGTAATCTGCGGAAGCCACGGTCCTACCGGTATTAAAAAGGTGTTTATAATATCACCCGCCGCAGCGGCAAGCCCTGCCGCAACAGGGCCGTAAAGCGCCCCCGCTATAAATACCGGTATAAACTTAAACGATATTTTTATTTGATTTCCCACTCTAAACGTGGCGCAAAGCGCTAAAATCAGGCTAAGCGCCGTCAAAATTGCAAGAATACACATTTTGCGTACTGATATTTTTTTATTTTTCATAATGTAAAAACCCTTTCTGCAATATGCTGCAGAAAGGGCTTTATGTTACTATTACCTTTTGTGCAGCAACGGAATGCGAAACCGACACCGCAAGCTGTAGTGCTTTTCGTTGCGGGGACAACTTCCCGTCCCCCGCACACTGCGCCTAAATCAGGCAACGCGTCGATTTCTACTTTGCTGGATTGTACTTTTTAAGATGCCATATCTTATCGTTATATTCCTCTATCGTCCTGTCGCTTGAGAAAAATCCGCTCTTTGCAACATTTAAAATTGCCTTTTTCGTCCATTTTTCTTTATCGCGGTATTCCCTGTCTGCGATGGTGTGGATTTCACAATACGCTTCAAAGTCACGTATTACCATATATTCATCCGCGCGACCGTGTTCACCGAATATAAGCGACTGATAAAGGTCGTAATACTTTCTCGGATTTGACGGGCATATCGTGCCGTCAATAAGCATATCCACAATTTTCCTTACCTGTGCGTTTTGTGCATATATGCTTTGTGACGAGTTTTCGTCAAACTGAAGCTCCCTGTTTACTTCGGGTGTTTTCATACCGAATATAAATATATTTTCATCTCCTACGCAGTCAAGCATTTCCACATTTGCGCCGTCAAGCGTACCTATCGTAAGAGCTCCGTTTGCCATAAACTTCATATTACCTGTACCGCTTGCCTCTTTTCCGGCAGTTGATATCTGCTCGCTTATTTCGGCAGCGGGTATAATTTTTTGTGCCAGACTTACGCCGTAGTTTTCGATAAATACAACCTTAAGCTTATCCATTACCTGCGGGTCGTTGTTTACGATCTGCGCAACGTCATTTATAAGCTTTATAATAAGCTTTGCACGCGTATACCCGGGCGACGCCTTCGCACCGAAAATAAACGTGTGCGGGTGCATATCAAACGTCTGATCGGTTTTAAGCTTGTCATAAAGATACAGCACGTGAAGAATGTTAAGAAGCTGCCTTTTGTATTCGTGCAGACGCTTTACCTGCACATCGAAAATACTTTCGGGGTCAACCTCTATACCGTTATGCTCCTTTATATACTTTGCAAGAGCCTTCTTCTTCTTAAGCTTTACGGCACGGAACTTCTCACGGAAATCCGCGTCATCGGCAAACGGGGCAAGCTTTTCCAAAAGAGATGCCTGCTTCACCCATTTTGTGCCTATTTTCGAGTCTATCAGCTCGCTTAATTCCGGATTTGCAAGGCGCAGCCATCTGCGATACGTTATGCCGTTTGTAATTGCAACAAATTTATCGGGCATAAGGTTGTTGTAATCGCGGAATACGTCATTTTTAAGAATGTCTGTATGAAGCGCCGACACACCGTTTACCTTGTGGCAGGTTGCAAGGCACATATTAGCCATATTTACGTAGTTATACGCTATTATGGACATATAGTTTATCTTGCCCCAGTCATCGCCGTAGCGTGCGTGCAAATCCTCCACCAGGCGGCGGTTCATCTCGTCAACAATCATATATATACGCGGAAGAAGCTGCTTAAACATATCCATCGGCCATTTTTCAAGCGCCTCTGCCAAAATGGTGTGATTTGTATAGGCGAATACGCGGCAGACAATATCCCATGCCTGTTCCCAGCCCATTCCCTCCTGGTCCATAAGAACACGCATAAGCTCGGGAATTGCTATTGCCGGGTGAGTATCGTTTATATGAATTGCAACAAATTCGGGCAGACGGTCAAGGTCCATCCCGTTGTGATGTCTTTTGAAGCGTGATATAATCCACTGTATTGTACACGATACAAAGAAGTATTGCTGGCGAAGGCGAAGTGCCTTACCCTCTCTGTGGTTATCCTCGGGATACAAAACCTTACTAAGAACCTCTGCAAGCGCTTTGTCCTCAACTGAACGCAGATAATCGCCGTCTGCAAAGCTTGTCATATCAAGATCTTTCTCTGCCCTTGCAGACCAAAGGCGAAGCGTGTTTACTATCTTTGCGTCATAACCCACGATCGGAACGTCATACGGAATACCGACAACGTTTGTGGTATCTCTATAGCTTACCTTCATTCCGTCGGGCGTCATCTGTGTTTGAACCTCTCCGCCGAAACGCACGGTAACCCTCTCCTCCGGACGGGGGATTTCCCACACGCTGCCGTCGCTTAACCAGTCGTCCGGGGTTTCTACCTGCTCTCCGTCAACAATTTTCTGGCGGAACAAGCCATACTCATACCTTATAGAGCATCCGAATGCCGGAAGTTCAAGCGTTGCCAGCGAATCGAGAAAGCATGCCGCAAGACGACCCAAGCCGCCGTTTCCGAGACCGGCGTCCTTCTCCTGCGAGGAAATCTCCTCCAAGCTGCAGCCCATTGTTTTAAGAACCTTGTCGTAATCCTCCGTAAGACCCGAATTAAGCAGGTTGTTTCCCAATGAACGCCCCATTAAAAACTCAAACGAAAGGTAAAACAGCTCTTTTCTGTGTGCCGTACGCTGCTGGCGGCGGTATGCCGTCCAGCGCTCCATCATCCTGTCACGCACGGTAAGCGCCGTTGCCTTATATATATGTGCCTTTGTAGCGTCCTCCAACGTTCTGCCGTAGTGGCGGTTGAGCTTTCCTACAATTTCTTCTTTTATTTTCTTTTGAGAAGCCGTAAGCTCCTTGCCTTTATTTTCCAATCAAAACACTCCCTAATTTTGATGAATACCTTTTTCATCCACGTGCTTTTACAAAATGCGTACACGTTCCCCTTCTGTTTTATTATACTACAGTGATTTATAAACTTCAATGTACGCTTTTGCTGAATTTCTCCACGAAAAATCGGCTTTCATTGCTCTTTTCACCATAGACTGCCACGCTTTTTTATTATTGTACCAGGTATTCTTTGCATAATTAAGTATTCCGAGCATCTCGTGCGCGTTGTAATTGGCAAAGCTGAATCCCGTTCCCGTATTTTCATATTCGTTATACGGCTGCACGCTGTCGCGAAGACCGCCCGTTTCACGCACAATCGGAAGCGTGCCGTAACGCATCGAAATCATCTGGCTCAGTCCGCACGGTTCAAACAAAGACGGCATCAAAAATGCATCGCACGCCGCGTACACGCGGTGGCTCAAACCGTTGTCAAATTTGATAACCGAAGCAAGCGTGCCCTTATACTTCCATTCAAAATGCCTCAGCATATTTTCATAAAAGCTTTCGCCCGTTCCCAAAATCACCATCTGAATATCGCCGCGCTCAAAGATATTGTCCATCACGCACTCTATAAGGTCAAGTCCTTTCTGCCCGGTAAGGCGCGTAACCATTCCAACCAAAAACTTGCCGTCGTTTTGTTCTAATCCAAGTTCTTTCTGAAGGTCAAGTTTGTTTTCTTTTTTTGCGGAAACAAAATTTCTCGCGTCGTAACGGTTCGGCACAAATTCGTCTGCCGCAGGGTTCCACGTATCATAATTTATGCCGTTTATAATGCCGCGCACACTTGCGCTTCTCGCCGACAAAAGTCCGTTTAATCCCTCTCCGAAATAATCTGTCATTATTTCGCACGCATACGTCGGGCTGACAGTGGTTATAAAATCGGCATACACAAGACCTCCCTTAAGGAAGCTTGCATCCTTGTAAAATTCAAGCTTATCAGCCGTAAAATAGCTGTCGTCAAGCTCGCACACATCTGCAATTGTTTCCTTGTCGTAAACGCCGCGAAAACGCAGATTGTGGATTGTCATAACTGTTTTTATGCGGTTGTAACGTTCGTCAAAAGCGTAGTGCGCACGAAGAAGCACCGGTACCATACCCGTCTGCCAGTCGTTGCAATGTATAACGTCCGGCCAAAAATCAATTACCTGCAAAAGCGCCAGCACGGCCTTGTCAAAAAACGCAAAGCGTTCAATGTCAACAGCTATGTCATCATAAACCGTCTGCGAGCCGAAATAAAATTCATTGTCTACAAAATAGTACGTTACATCGCCTATTTTAATTTCAAACACGCCGCAATACTGGCTGCGCCATCCCATTTTAATATATATGTTGCTGATATAGCGCATCTCATCCTTGTATTTTTGAGCTATTGCACCGTATTTCGGCAGTATAACGCGTGCCTCACACCCCTGTGCGCAAAGCTCCGACGGAAGCGCCCCCACAACATCGGCAAGACCGCCCGTTTTTATAAACGGCACACATTCGCTTGTAGCAAACAAAACCTTCATTCTTATTTATCCTTTCATTAAAGCAAAGTAGTTTTCGGAAGTATAACCGGATAATTCGGCTGACCTATAAGCCGCTTACCTGTTCTTAAGGTACATTCTTTGTCTATTACAACATTTTCTATATCGCAGTTATTCTCCACAACGCTGTTTTGCATTACTATGCTGTTTCTTACAACAGCGCCGCGCCCTATATGCACACCGCGGAAAATAATGCTGTTTTCAACGGTTCCGTCAATATTGCACCCGTCCGCGACCAAAGAATCGCTCACAAGTGCGCTTTCTCCGTACATTGTGGGCACCTGGTCTTTTACCTTTGTATAAATTAAATCGTCGCTTTCAAAAAGCTCCTTCTTAACCTCAGGCAAAAGCATCTGCATATTTACGCTGTAATAGCTGCGCACGGAATCCACCTTGCCGACAAATCCCTTATACTCGTATCCGTATATGTTAAGCCTTTTCAAATTTGTAAACAGGACATCGCGTATAAAGTCATGGCTGCCGTTTGCATACCCCTCTTCAATAAGCCCGATAAGGCGCATCCTGTCTATAATAAACATTTCCATTCCGGCAAGCGTCGTCTTCGGGCAGCGTGCGTTATGCTCTATCCCCGTAACCCTGCCGCTTTCGTCCACACTGTAAACCGTGGAACGGCTAAGCTGCTCTGTTCTTTCCTTCTCGTCGTGATAGATAACCGTTACGTCCGCTTCGTTTTCTATATGTTTTTTCAGTGCCTCTTCAAAGGTAAAGTTGCACACGATATTTCCGCCGGACAAAAGCACGTACTGCTGACGGCTGCGCCGCAAAAATGTAAGAACACCGTAAAGCTGGTCTATATTTCCGGCGCTTAATCCGCCTGCGCCGCCGCGTATATAAGGCGGCAGCATGAACAGCCCGTAATGCTTTCTGTTAAGGTCCCACGGTGCACCGCTGCCGAGGTGGTCCATAAGCGAGGAGTAGTTTATCTGCGTTGTAACGCCTATGTTAAATATCCCCGAATTAACCATATTGGAAAGTATAAAATCTATCAGCCTGTAACGCCCTCCCACGGGAAGCGCCGAAACAGACCTTTTTTCCGTAAGCTCATTCAAGCGTATATCGTTTGTATCCGCAAAAATAATTCCCATCATATCCTTCATAAGCTTACTCTCCCTCCTTTACAGATGCGGTAACCATTGCTTCCACACCTATTTTTGCGCCGTCCGCCACTTTCAGTCCGCCGCCTATAAGCGAAATTCCGCCGCTGCAATATTTGCTTTTATATTTTCCCACATCTGTGTTTTTATCGCCTATCAAACAATTTTTCCCGATAACCGTTTCTTCTCCGACTATCGTTTTTGACACCACGGTGTTTTCACCTATAACGCTGCCGGGAAATACTATAGAATCCTGAACAACAGCACCCTTTTCCACCGTTACGCCTTCAAACAAAATGCTTCGCCTTACCGTACCGTACACATTACAGCCCTCGGTAACGCAGCTGTTCGTTATAACCGAGCCTTTTGCCGCAAAATGAGGCGGCTTTACGGGATTTCGCGAGAAGATGCGCCATTCCTTATCGTTAAGGTCAAACACGGGCGGCTGCGCGATAAGATCCATATTTGCCTCCCAAAGGCTTTGCACCGTTCCCACGTCCTTCCAGTATCCGTCAAAGCTGTAAGCGTACATCCTTTCCTTGTTTGAAAGCATTGCGGGAATTATGTTCTTTCCGAAATCATTCGAGCTTTTCGGGTCTTTCTCGTCTTTTTTAAGATACCGCTTCAAAACCTCCCACGTAAACACATACACACCCATAGATGCAAGGTTACTCTTGGGCTGAGCGGGCTTTTCCGCAAATTCGGTTATCTTCCCGTCCTCTTGTGCGGTCATAATTCCGAACCGGCTTGCCTCCTCCCACGGAACTTCTATTACGGCAATTGTTGTATCCGCATTTCTTCCCTTGTGGAATTTAAGCATTTTTGAATAGTCCATCTTGTAGATATGGTCGCCGGACAGCACCACAACATATTCCGGATTGAATTTGTCCACAAATTCAATATTTTGGAAAATTGCGTTTGCCGTTCCTTTGTACCATTCGCCCTTTTCTGCACTCTGGTACGGCGGCAGCACGTACACGCCGCCGGAATTTCTGTTAAGATCCCACGGGTTTCCGCTGCCTATATAGGTATTAAGCTCAAGCGGCTGATATTGCGTCAGTACGCCTACCGTATCAATACCCGAATGCAGACAGTTGCTGAGGGTAAAATCAATTATTCTGTACTTTCCCCCGAACGGAACGGCAGGCTTTGCAACATGCTTTGTCAAAACGCCGAGCCGGCTGCCTTGCCCCCCCGCAAGAATCATCGCTACACATTCGGTAGATTTCATTTTGTGTTTCCCCCCGTTATACTATTTTTGTTTGTTCTTTTGATATATGAAGCGCTCATAGGCGCAACATCAACGCATATAGAATACGGCATAAGATTCATCGCTCTTTTTTTAGCCTGTACGCTTATCGGTGTGTGTCCTTTTCCGCCGAATTCCTTACAGTCTGTGGTAAACACCTCGGTATAATTTCCGCGGCGCGGCACACCCAAAATATAACCGCGGTATTCTACGGGTGTAAAATTGCAGATTACTATTATTTCATCGTTTGCTTTTTTGCCGCGCCTTACAAACGATATTACAGAACGCTCCCTGTCATCGGCGTTTATCCATTCAAAGCCGTCCCAGCTGTCCTCAATTTCCCAAAAGGGCTTTGTCTTTGTGTAAAATTTATTAAGCGCCGCCACAAAGCTTTTAAACTTCCTGTGCTTTTCAAAATCAAGCATTTTCCATTCAAGCTGCTCGTAATAGCGCCACTCTATAAACTGTGCAAACTCGCACCCCATAAACAAAAGCTTTTTGCCGGGGTGTGCCATCTTGTACATAAAAAACGTTCTCAGCGAGTCAAACTTTTGGTCATACAGCCCCGACATCTTCTGAACGAGAGAGCATTTGCCGTGAACAACCTCGTCGTGCGATATAGGCAAAATATAATTTTCGGAAAACGCGTACATCATCGAAAAGGTTAAAAGGTTGTGGTTGTCCTTTCTGAAATACGGATCCATACTCATATACTTTAATATGTCGTTCATCCAGCCCATATTCCACTTATAATTAAAGCCCAGCCCCCCGTCCGAAACCGGGTGCGTAACAAGCGGCCACGCGGTAGACTCCTCCGCTATCATAAGTATATTCGGGAACTTTTCAAATATTGCAAGATTCAGCTTTTTTAAAAATTCTATTGCTTCAAGATTTTCATGCCCGCCGTATTTGTTCGGCAGCCACTGTGTGCGCCCGTAGTCAAGATACAGCATACTTGAAACGGCGTCTACCCTTATCCCGTCTATATGGTACATCTGCGCCCAGAAAACCGCGCTTGACACCAGAAACGACACAACCTCGCCCCTGCCGTAGTCAAACACGTACGTTCCCCATTCCTTATGCTCGCCTTTTCTTGGGTCGGGATACTCATATATCGGCGTAGTGTCAAAGCGGGCAAGCCCGTGTGCGTCCCGCGGGAAGTGTGCGGGTACCCAGTCCATAATAACGCCTATTTTGGCTTCATGGCATTTGTTTACAAAATACATAAAATCTTCCGGCGTACCGTAACGGCTTGTCACCGCAAAATAACCTGTTACCTGGTACCCCCAGCTTCCGTCGTACGGATATTCCGTAACAGGCATAAGCTCTACATGCGTATACCCCATTTCCGTAAGATATTCCGTAAGCTCATCTGCCGTTTCCCTAAACGTGTAAAAGCTTCCGTCGGGATGTGTGCGCCAACTGCCGAGGTGCATTTCATATATAAGCATCGGTCTGTCGTACGGCGGTGTTTTTTCCCTCGCTGCCATCCATTTTTTATCTGTCCATTTAAAGCCCGATAAATCACACGTTACCGATGCCGTTTCCGGGCGAAGCTGCGCACGCCTTGCGTAGGGGTCTGCCTTATAAACCTCTTCACCGTTTTTTCCGGTTATAAAAAATTTATAGTTTTGGTTTTCACCCACGCCCTTTATAAAGCAGTGCCACACGCCCGAGCTTCCCTGCGGGTGCATCGGATGTGCGGCAGTATTCCACGAATTGAAATCTCCCGTTACGCTTACGCTCTTTGCATTCGGTGCCCACACTGAAAAGCTGTAGCCCTTTTCACCGTATATTTCCGCCGGGACAGCGCCCAAAAAATCATAACACGAGTAATTTATACCTTTGTTAAAATCGGAAAGCTGTTTTTCACTTATAAAAGGATTAACCCTTTTTTGCTTATTTCCACCCCGTTTGCCTGCCATATGCCACCTCTTCTGTCTGTTTATATTCTTCCTATATATATTTTAGCAAAAAAAACGCTTTCAGTCAAATATTTTATGGAAAAATTGCACAGTTTTTTTGATTTTTTTAGCCGTTTTTCAGTCGATTTTGTCATATTATTTGTCTAATGAGAAAAAAGAGGCGCAGCAAGTGTTTTTCCTGCCGCAGCCTCATTTTGTCAGTTGTCTTTTTTCTTTTCCATATTCATTTTTCTGCGCAGATGATTTTAAAAAAGCGCAAGCGACGATGCCATATTTTCATTCTGCACCAGAATACCCTCCGGCACCTTAAGATGTGTGGGGGCAAAATTCCAAATTCCCTTTACACCGTTCTCAACCAACAGGTTGCACACCTCCTGCGCTGCGTGTGCGGGCACCGTTATAATGCCCATTTTTATCTTCTGTGCCTTGCATATATCACCAAGGCGCGCCAGAGGAAATATGCGCACGTTATCGATAACCTCTTTTCTGCTGTCAAATGCTGCCGCTATCTTTATTCCGTAATTTTCAAATCCGCCGTAGCTCATAAGCGCCATACCGAGGTTACCCGCACCTATAATAACGGCGTCGGTCGAGCTTCCGTAGCCGAGATAATCCGATATGCCCGCAATAAGGTCGTCAACCGCAAAGCCCTTTTTCGGAATCCCGCGGCTTATGCACACAGCGGCAAGGTCTTTTCTTACCTGAACGTCGTTAAGGTCAAGCGCCTTTGCCACCGCAGCAGAGGAAATATAGCAGTTTTCCGTGCTGTCAAGCGTTTTAAGATACGTCATATAAACCGGCAGCCTTTTAAGCGCCTGTTTTGAAAGCTTTTTAAAATTTTCCATTTTTCCGATCCGTTTTTCTTTTATGCCTTATTTACGCAGCCGAAAAGTTCCATCTTTTCCTTGACGGTTTCTTTAATTGCTTCGGCGCCCGGCGCCAAAAGCTTTCTCGGGTCAAAGCCCTTACCCTCAAGGTCTTTTCCTGCCTCTATATACTTTCTTGTTGCCGCTGCAAAAGCAAGCTGGCATTCCGTATTAACGTTTATTTTTGCAACGCCCAGACCGATTGCTTTCTTTATCATATCGGCGGGGATACCCGTTCCGCCGTGAAGCACAAGGGGCATATCGCCTGTTTCTTTTTTGATTTCTTCAAGTGCGCCGAAATCAAGCCCGCGCCAGTTTGCAGGATATTTTCCGTGGATATTTCCTATACCTGCCGCAAGCATTGTTACACCCAAAGACGCTATTGCCTTGCACTCCTTCGGGTCTGCTATATCGCCGCTTCCGACTACGCCGTCTTCCTCTCCGCCGATTGCGCCGACCTCTGCCTCAAGGCTGAGCCCCTTTTCCCTGCAAACAGCCACAAGCTCTTTTGTCTTTTCTACGTTTTCTTCAATCGGATAATGTGACCCGTCAAACATAACAGACGAAAAGCCCGCTTCAATGCACTTATACGCACCCTCGTAGCTGCCGTGGTCAAGATGAAGAGCAACCGGTACTGTTATTCCGAGATATTCTATCATACCGTTTACCATTCCGACAATTGTCTTATAGCCTGCCATATACTTGCCTGCACCCTCACTCACGCCCAAAATTACCGGTGCGTTAAGCTCCTGTGCAGTAAGCAATATAGACTTTGTCCATTCGAGGTTATTTATGTTAAACTGCCCTACCGCATAATGCCCCTCGCGTGCCTTATTAAGCATATCCTTTGCCGATACCAACATTTAAAAATTCCTCCCTGTATTTTTGCCGCAAACAAAAGAGCGGCTTTATAACTAATGCTATTATCGCATAAATTTAAAAATAAATCAATATATTTAAAACAAAAGAGGTGATTTTTTTGAGAAAAGCGCCCGTTATTTTTTTTCACACAGGAAAAAAGCCTTTTCTTTTTTGTTTTTTTGCTTATCTTGCACTGATTGCGGCAATATCCGCACTGTGTTTAAATATGCCCGCGGCAAAGCGCATTTTCTTTGACGAAGAGTTTATGCGCGGCGCATTTCCGATTGTTTGCGGCGTTTCGCCTTACGGGGCTTTTCCGCTTGCAGCCGAAAAGCACGCCGATAATACGCCGCGCGAGGCGTCCTCCGGACAAAAAAATTATAAAAAAGAAAAAGGGCCCGGTCTCTCCTTACAAAAGACAAGCACCCGCATATCCCCGCCCTCCTCCGGCGTTTCTTTAAACAACGCCTCCGGGCTTAACATTTCCCGCGCAGACTATACAAAAAGCGCCGCATTTTCATTAAAAGACTGTTCGGTTTTAATTATCCACACCCACGCCACCGAAAGCTATACGCCCTCAAAAGCGTATCCGTATACCCCCACAGACACCGACCGCACCACCGATAACAATTTTAATATGGTGCGCGTCGGTGACGAGGTTGAAAAAGTGCTTAAGGAAAACGGTATTAACGTCTACCACGATACAAGCCAAAACGATTATCCCAGCTACAACAAAAGCTATCAAAAAAGCTGCACTGCTGCGCAAAGCTATATAAAAAAAGACCCGTCAATCAAAATAATTCTTGATATCCACCGCGATGCAGCCCAGGATAAAAACGGCAATAAAATTGCCTGCGTCAGCGAAATCGAAGGAAAACGCGCGGCGTCCGTAATGCTTGTTGTCGGAAGCAATGCAAGCGGGCTTGAGCATGATCTGTGGCGCGGCAATCTGTCTTTTGCATATGCCCTGCAGGCTCATACCTCGGCGCTTTATCCGGGTCTTTTCCGCCCGATAAATTTAAGGAGCCAGCGCTTTAATCAGCATCTGGCTCCCGCTGCCGTCATTGTCGAAATAGGTACTAACGGCAATACCCTCGACGAGGCGCTTTTGGGGGCGCGCCTTTTTAGCGAGGGGCTGTGTTCATTTATAAATCAGTCCGCATCGTGATTGTGGTCATGGTCGTGGTCACCGCCGCAGCAGCCGCAGCTGCCGCCGGCACAGTCTACCCTTTTACCACTGCCCGTATTTTCGTAATAGTTATTTATAGCGGCTTTAATCGCATCCTCCGCCAACACACTGCAATGAATTTTTACCGGCGGAAGCCCCTCGAGAGCCTCCACAACAGCCTTATTTGTAAGCTTAAGGGCTTCCTCTACCTTTTTGCCCTTTACAAGCTCGGTCGCCATCGAGCTTGTTGCAACAGCTGCACCGCATCCGAACGTTTTAAACTTTACGTCCTTTATGATGTCGTCCTCTATTTTCATATATATCTTCATTATATCTCCGCACTTTGCATTTCCCACCGTTCCTACGGCGTTCGCATCGGGGATTTCACCCACGTTGCGCGGATTTGTAAAATGATCCATCACTTTTTCACTGTACATATCGTTTACTCCTTCCCTTTTTCTACGCCCTCATAAAGCGGCGACATATCGCGCAGCCTTTGAACTATCGGTCCGAGCGTCTTTATAAATTCATCTATTTCTTCCTCAGTTGTAAATTCCGAAAGCGTTGCCCGCATGGAGCCGTGCGCTATTTCGTGCGGAAGTCCTATTGCCAAAAGTACATGCGACGGGTCAAGCGAACCCGATGTGCACGCAGAACCGCTCGACACGACAAAGCCTTTAATATCAAGACTTAACAAAAGGCTTTCTCCCTCTATATATCTGAAGCAAAAGCTTACATTATTGGGAAGTCTTTTTTCCCTGTGCCCGTTAAGGCGGCAGTACGGAATCGACTTTTCTATACCGTTTATAAGCTTGTCCCTGAGATAGGTTATGCGCTTTGTTTTCTCCTCCATATGCGCTACCGCGTCCGAAAGTGCCGCAGCCATACCTACAATACCTGCCACATTCTCGGTTGTTGCACGCTTGCCCGATTCCTGCGCGCCGCCGTGAATAAGGTTTTCTATCTGCACGCCTTTTCTTATATAAAGCGCACCGACGCCCTTCGGTCCGTGAAACTTGTGTGCAGACATCGAAAGCAAATCTATATTCATATCCTTAACATCTATCGTAACGGCACCCGTAGCCTGCACTGCGTCCGTATGAAAAAGCACGCCGTGCTTTTTGCACACCGCACCGATTTCTTTTATCGGATTAATCGTTCCTATTTCGTTATTCGCAAACATTATCGTTACAAGTACGGTTGTGTCTTTTATTGCGTTTTCCACATCCTCGGCGCTTACCATTCCGTACTCGTCAACGGGGAGGTAAGTAACCTCAAACCCCTGTTTTTCAAGGAATTGGCAGGTGTGTAAAACCGCATGATGCTCAACCGTGCTTGTTATTATATGATTTCCGCGTTTTTTGTTTTTCAGCGTGACGCCTTTAATTGCCCAGTTGTCCGCCTCGCTTCCGCCGCTTGTGAAATATATTTCACCGCTTTGCGCGCCTATTGCCTTTGCTACATCCGCTCTCGCTTCGCTAAGCCCTTTACGCGCGTTTTGCCCCGGCGTTGTATACGTTGAAGACGCATTGCCGAAATTTTTCGTAAAATACGGCAGCATCTTCTCTAAAACACTGTCTTTCATCTTTGTTGTGGCAGCATTGTCCAAATATACCATTTATATCCCTTCTTTCCGTACTTGCTGCCGGCATAGCCGACTTTTCCAAGTCCACACTACAGTATATTACTATTTTTTCTGAAAAGCAAGCCCCGCAGCGGCATTTTTCGTCAATTTTTAAAAATTAACCATTGCGCTTGTCACCTTTCCTATAATAACAAGCCTTTCCGTTTTCTCATCTATCACTATGTCGGGGTAAAGCTTTTTATCTCCTGCGGAACGAAGTGTTATTTTTGACTTTTCCCTTATGTATTCACGGACGATTGCATCATAATTTTTACATACGGCAACCACAATATCTCCGTTATCTATCGGCGCTTCAAGCTGTACAATAACAATATCGCCGCTGCATATGCGCGCCTCCATCATAGAATTATCTTTTATTTTAAGCCCTATATAGTCGTAGCCTCTGAGCTTGTCGCGGTCTATAAAAACCGTATCGGTTATTTTCTCAACCTCTAAAAACGGTTTATCGTTGCTTATGGATTCTGCCACATACACCGCGCGCGAACGTTCCGAAACCTCCAGCGGAGCCGTTCCCGTAAGTCCTTTTACGTTTACCCCGAAAACGCCCGCAATCTTTTCCAAAAGCTCGGGCGGCGGCGCGGAAAGATACCCCGTTTCAATATTTATAACCGTAGTTTCGCCCACGCCCAACCTTTGTGCAAGCTGCCTTCGGCTAAGCCCGGCCTTGTTTCTTAAAATACTTACGTTTGTTGCCAGCATATTCATCGGTATCTTTCCTTTCGTGTAAATTTATTACTATCACAAATCGTATAACGCCTTATTTATTCCCTCCGCTATAATTACTGCCGCCTGGTGCGCTATCATATCGGCGTCATTCGGCGTAACAATCATATTTTTATCCTCCAGCGCTTCGCGTACAAACGCGGCGCGTTCCGATTGCGTCAAAGCCGGAATAACCCCCTGTATTTTTCCGTTTGAATGTATCGCCGCATGCTCGTCCATAATGTCAAGCACGTTGTCCGTAAGCGTTGCCGCGTCAACGACCATCGGCACGCCTATGGCTATAACAGGCACACCCATACTTTTTTGGGAAAGCTCCTTGCGGTTGTTTCCGACACCGCTTCCGGGGCTTATGCCTGTATCCGAAAGCTGAATTGTCGTTCCCAAACGGCAAATTTTTTGTGCCGCAAGTGCGTCTATCGCAATAATAAGTGCGGGGCGTATATGTTCATTTATTCCGCCCACAATCTCGCCTGTTTCAATGCCTGTAAGCCCCAAAACGCCGGGCGCTATGGCGCTTACGCTCGGCAGGTTTTCGGCTCCCGAAAAAGCCTTCTCCCCCTTAAGGTGCCGCGTTACAAAAAGCCCCTTAACAGCCTCCGGTCCTATAGAATCGGGTGTGATATAGCGGTTTCCCAATCCTACAACCAGCACAGACTCTCCCTTATACTTATTTATAAGCTTATCAAGCTCTTTTGAAAGAATGTCTGCCGCTTCTTTTCTCAGTGCCTCGTCCTCTCTGTTCATACCGTCTGTTTCTATTGTTATATAGTTTCCCTCGGGCTTTCCTATTTTCTGCGCCGCGCCTTCCGTCAATATTTTAACGTGCGTTACTTTAAAAGACCCGTACGTTTTTTCAACGCAGGAAATACCCTCAATGTCTTCCCCCAGATTTTCACGAAGCTCAACGGCGAGGTCAGTTCTCTTTGCCATCTTCATTTTCCCCCTCACGCCTTTTTTTCTTTTTGCCGCCTGTCAGCTCGCAAAACGCCTTGTGCATTATCAAAAGCTCGTACGGGCTTTTTTCGCCGTCATCCGGCATGGTGGTATATGAAGAATTTTCTTTTTCTTTTTTCATTTAAACGCCCCCTGTCTGCATTTTATTATTACCGCAATTTATCTGAAAATGCAAAACGCAAGCGCTTTTTTATTTTAGCATAAATTATTTTTATAATCAATAATTGTATAAAAAAATTTTTGCGTACCTTAGATAAAAAGGGGATGTTAAAAAAGTCCAGACCGCAAAAATGCGATTATAATAAAGAGTTTGTAACTACAAAACAGTTTAAAAGCCCGGTTTTTGTAGAAAAATCTCATTACATTCGATTTTTCTGTATTTATCAGCCTTTTTGCTACGAACAAACTTCACCTCTCGAAGTATCTATATACATCTTCGGGTGTGGCATAATACAACAGAACCCGATATGGTTTAAAAAGGAAAATTTCGCATAATGCCGCA
>CAKSNY010000015.1 GCA_934476455.1 uncultured Clostridia bacterium
GTTTATTAAAATTTAGCGGACTGTTTTTTCTAACATTTTTCTAACATTTGTTCAAAAAACCGATTTCGGACAGCTTGGGAAGATGCACATTTTTTGATTTGAAAATGCTCTTAAATCGCTTTATACAGGGAAATACAAGGTCTTTAATAATGTGTAATAAAGCATAAAGGAAAATTTATTTTAATTTTCGAATCCTAGTTCGGCAACCACGTCGGAGCAAAGTTCGCTTTGCTCCGTTTTTCTATGCAGAAAAACATCCGCCCGCTTCCTTGCTCCTCCTTTTTCGCAAAAAGGCACGCTCGGCTCGCCTGCTCGCTTGTAAACGCGCTTACGGCGGCTCACATCGCTAAGGTCAGCCCAAAACACTGAGTATGGAGTTACAAAAGCATAATTCCATGCAGCAAAAGCGGAGGAATTCACATACATAACTACCTTTTCACCATTTATTTCAATTTCATAAAAGTCTTTTATTTCCTTTCCTGCCTTCAACTGCTTATCCGCAGGTATTCTGCTTCCCATTGAAAAATAACTTTTCCCGCTTTCATCATAAATAAGTACAGATGTCTCAGTGTCTGCCCCAAGCTTCGCCAATTCATTCTCATAACGTGATGAATCTATTTGCGTAAACAGCGTTATATCTTTTTTATACAATCTGTCAAGCGGTAATACATAGCATAATTTCGCCATTTTTTCCACCTTTTTTTCTGCGTTGTTATCAAAAACATAGAATCCCGAATGCTTTTTATTTAAAAATTCATCGTGCCATTTTTCGTAGTTCATATCCGAATTGCTGTAAAACACATCATAATAATGTTCGGGAGAACTCACATTTCCCAATGAATTTATTATCACATCTTCGCTTTTTATGTACACAAAAAACTTATCGACCAAATTCATTTCTCTGCGTAACCTTGACACAATTTTCCCTAACTCAAAATGAGCTTCGGCACTGTGCGGCGGATTTAAAAAATTCTCCGCAAACCGCTCATCAGAGGTCAGTTTAAGCGCATACATTCTACAGTCGTCTGTGAGCATATTCATTTTATTGCTGAAAGCGTACCCGCCGCCCTCCGCGCAATAACGTGCAACGGGGTAAACGTGCTTGCTATGGGCGCTTTTTACGTTGCACCCGCAATGGGCTGCGATATTGCAGACGCATACCTTAACGCAGAGCTTGGCAGCGGGTACGAATGGTGGAAAAACTTCTACGAATTTCACAAGCTTGCCATTGATGAACTGGAAGCGTTTGATTATAACGAATACAAAAAAAACGGCTTTAAGGTGCATAAACTCGGCGATTTTCCGCTTAAGCTTGAAACAAAACCCGAATAAGGCTTTCAAAGCAATACCGTGCTATAAATCGGCAATTTAGTTTATTTACATCATAGAAATCGCTTGCTATAATAAAGCTTGCGGAGGATGATTCTATGTGTAATGCGGAAAGTAAGAAAGTTTATAAAATTGCCCTTATAGGCTGCGGTTGTATGGGTGCGGCGCATTTGGACTACATATGTAGAAAGGACAACGTCTTTTTACAGTGCGTGTGCGATACCGACATAAGCCGTGCAGAGGATTTTAAAAAACGATACGGCGCCGCACAATGCGAAACCGATTATAAAAAGGTCGTTTGCATAAAAGATATTGACATAGTTATTATCGCAACGTATCCGTCGTCACATCTCGAAATACTTGAAAAATGCCTGGAAAACAAAAAGCACGTATTGTGTGAAAAACCCATTTCAAATAATCTTGAATCGGGGCAAAAAATGGTTGACCTTATAAAAAGCCACCCCGAATGTAAGGTTTTAATAGGCTATATACTGCGCCATAACAAAACCTATCGGCAAGTTGCGAAAATGATTAAGCAGGGCGCTATAGGAAAGCCCGTTATAATGCGAATGGCGCAAAACCACCATACAATGGATTGGAAAAAGTATCTCAGGCTTATTTGCGAAACCTCGCCCATTATTGACTGCGGGGTGCATTATCTTGACGTTATGCGCTGGTTTACCGGGGAGGAAATAACCGATGTATCTGGCATATGCCAAAGAACGGAAAAAGATGTTCCCGAGGGTAACTATAACTACGGCTTGATAACTGTTTCAATGTCGGGCGGCTCTGTCGCTTATTACGAGGCAGGCTGGGGAAACACAATAGCTGCGGACAATCTTAAGGAATTTGTAGGGCCTAAAGGCAGAATAAAAATTACCTACGAATGTGCGCGCCGCGAAAACCGCGAAGAAGGGGATTTGATAGAATACTACACCTATCCCGAAAAAAAGTATGAAATAATAAACATAAAATGCAACCGAAAGCCCACCGACGACCAGTTGCAGGAGCTTATTGATATGATAGAACAAAATAAGGAGGGTTCCCCCACAATTGACGATGTGCTTGAAAGCTTTAAATGGGCAATACGCGCCGATAAGGCTATAAATAAATAATTTTTGGTATAAAATAAAAGCGGGCTTTTTGCCCGCTTGAAACGTGTCGGATTTACCGGCACGCTTTTTTATTCTTTTTTAAGTATCATCCCAAGCACGCGCTTTGCACTTCTTATAAGCTGCGAACGCGGCGCCTCCCCCTCTTTAAACCATTCGCACGGCATTTTAATATCGTTGCCGGCTGCAATTTCCTTTATATGATTTGCATAGTTTACCCAGTCGGTTGTTACCATACCGGAAAAGCCCCATTCGCCGCGCAGAATTCCCTCCAACAGTTCCCCGTTTTCAGAAGGGTATATTCCGTTCACTTTGTTGTACGATGTCATTATCATATCCGGCGCAGCCTCTTTTACACATATCTCAAACCCGCGCAGATAAATTTCTCTTAAGGCACGTTCCGATACCACCGAATCAGAGATTTTTCTTTCCGTTTCCTTATTGTTGCACGCAAAATGCTTTGCACACGCCGATACCCCGACAGACTGTATTCCGCGCACCATGGCAGCTGCCATTTTGCCCGATATATACGGATCTTCCGAATAGTACTCAAAATTTCTGCCGCAAAGCGGGCTTCTGTGTATATTAAGCGCCGGTGTAAGCCAGATAAAAAGATTATTTTCCTTTGCTTCAAGCGCCCCTGCCTTGCCGATTTCTTCAAGCAGCTTTTCGTCCCATGTGCAGGCAAGCAGCGTTGCTACGGGAAATGCCGTTGTTGTTATGCCCGTTTTTTCCTTTATACGCACACCTGCCGGACCGTCGGTTGTCATTACCGGCGGAATACCGTATTGTTCCATGCCTCCCATTCCGGAGGAATTTGCAACGCCTCTGTTTTTGCAGCCCGTTAAAAGGGTTAAAAGATCGTCATTGTTAAACTGCGCCAAAAAATCGTCAACAGATATTTTATTTTCGTAAACATCATGAAGCACAGCCCTTATATCCGGTGCAATACCGCACGGCTTTTCCGCCGGATATAAAAGCATTTCGCGCGTTACGTTTTCCGCAGCGGTAAAAGAACCGTCATCTTTCATCCTCTTATCAAGCGTCCGCGGCGGACAAAGCTGCGTAAGCTGTTTCACCACTGTATTTTCCGAAACCCTGTAAACAAAATCCTGCTTTTCGCAATCCCTTACGTTTTCACCTACATAAAATACGTAATCGCCCTTTTCAAGAACATATGCGGATTTTTGTATTGCCCCCGTATCATCGTACAGCGCCATATCCGCTATATCAAACACTGCGCTGCTCGTAAATTTTTCTCCCTTTTCAAGCTGCGGCGTCTTAAAAAATGCCGCAAGCTGCTTTTTAGGTTTTGTTATGCTTCCTTTCGGCGCGGAAAAATATATCTGAACAACCTCTTTACCGCTTTTTTCACCGATGTTTGTAACTGTTGCCGTCACGCTGATTTTTTTATCCGCAACACTGATTTTTGTATCCGAAATACAAAACCGTGTGTAGTTGAGCCCGTAGCCGAACGGATATACAACCGTCTTATCCGCTTCGGGGATTGTTTCAAAATATCTGTAGCCTACAAAAACATCCTCGCGGTATTTTACATATTTGCGGCTTTCCTCAAACCCGTCGCTTGATGGGTAATCTTCAAGGCGGCGGGCAAAGGTATCGACAAGCCTGCCGGCGGGATATGCATCACCGAACAGCATTTTTGCAGCGGCAAAACCGCCCTCCATCCCGTTTTGCCATATCTGAAGCGCCGCACCGATATCGGGGTTTTCTGAAAACCATGTAACGTCTGTAACTGCTCCCACATTCAGCACAACCAAAATTTTGGAAAAGCTTTTGCATACCGAAGCTACCATTGCCTTTTCGTTGGGGCTTAAATAAAAGTAATTGTCATCCCCGTTAAAAGTATGGTCCCAATCCTCGCCTGAAAAGCGGCTTATTGTTATAATTGCCGTATCTGAAAACTGTGCCGCCCGCTTTATTAGAGCCTCGTCAAGCTGCGGCTCGTCAATCGTTCCTCTTTCGCGGCAGGTGCAACCCATTTCCTTATAAATGCCAACCGGTTCTTTTTTAAGCTCTTCCTTTACGTATTCTCTGTAAAAGGATGAAAGCTCCTCAAATAATTCTGCCTGCGGCGCACACCTTTTTATTCCGTCATAAATATTTGTAACATAGGCGCAGCTCACATCGCCCGAGCCGCCGCCGCCCTTTACAAAATCGAACTGCGCTTTGCCGAAAATTGCTATGCGCGCATCCTTTGCAAGCGGCAAAAGATTGTTCTCGTTTTTTAAAAGCACTGCTCCTTCGCACGCTGCCTTTAATGAAAGCGCAATATGCTCATCGCACCCTGTTATACGTGTGCCGCCTTTGCCTATAGGCAAACATGGCTGAAAGTTTAATCTTGCCCATTTTTCCATTTTTCTTTCCCCCTTTACTTGCATTATAACTGCTTACAGTGTATAATTCTATACATAAATCTATATAAAATAAGACAAAAATTGCGTTTTAAGTATTGGAGATGGTTTTTTGAAATATGAATTTCACCGCCAAACCGCCTTTTCCGCATATTACACCGCTTCACACTCTTTTGAAAGGCATATCCACAGCGACATTGAAATTGCATATTGCTTTTCGGGGCAGCAAACCGTAATTATAGGCGGCACAAGATATTCACTGTCTAAAGGGGAGGCTGCTGTTATCTTTCCGCACCAAGCGCACGAATATGTATGTGAAAAAAATTCCCGCGGAAACCATATTGCGCTTATATGCGACAGCGGCGTTATATCCTCCGTATTTCCGTTTATAAAAAACCACATACCAAAAAGCGCCCTTGTTCCGGCAGATAAAATCCATGCCGAAACAAGGGACGCATTTTCCCGCGCGATAGATTGCCAAAACCGTGCCGCCGTTTTCGGCTATGCGCTTGTAATTTTGTCCGGTCTTATGGAAAATCTGGAGCTTCGCAAAACGGAAACCCTGCCCGATTCTACCGCTGCAAGGCTTGTTTCCTATGTTTATGAAAACTATAACCGCAATATTACCTTAAAAAGTATCTCGCGTGAATTCGGAATGAGCGAATACTACCTGTCGCACGTATTTTCAAAATGTTTGAATATAAATTTCAGGCGCTTTCTTGACAGCGTGCGCACAGAAAAGGCTGCCGCACTTTTAAATACGCAAGACCTTTCTATGACGCAGATTGCCGAGCAAAGCGGCTTTTATTCACAGCGCACATTTAACCGTGCTTTTAAAAGCATATACGAAATGACCCCGCGGGAATATAAAAAAGGCTTATAGCAAAAGCCCGGAAAGGAGCTGTTTAAAAAGCCTTAACTTTTTAAACAGCTCCTTTAATCAATACGTTTTTACGGCGCTTTCTATTATTTTCAAGGCGCCTTGCGCCTGCTCATTTGTAGCATCGGGAATGTTTTCGAGCGGATAAGGGATTTTAAGCTTTTCATACTTATATTTTCCCATCGAGTGATACGGTAAAACCTCTATCCTTTTAACGTTTTCAAGCGTGCCTATAAACCGGCCCAAACGTAAAAGCGCGCCTTCATCAAGCGTTATTCCGGGAACTAACACATGGCGTATCCAAACGGGTATTTTTTTATCGCTTAAATATTGTGCAAAGTCAAGTATGTTTTTATTCGGCTTTCCCGTAAGCTTAATATGCGCCTCCTCGTCTATATGCTTTATGTCAAGCATAACCAGGTCTGTAACCTTTAAAAGCGCATCTGTTTTCTCGGTATCGCATAGATTAAACATTATTCCTGAGGTATCAAGGCAGGTATTTACACCTTTATTTTTTGCAAGGGTGAAAAGCTCGGTCACAAATTCCTGCTGAAGCATCGGTTCTCCCCCGCTCACGGTAATGCCGCCGCCGTTTTTCCAATAGTTTTTATATTTTAATGCGCGGTTAAAAACGTCCTTTGCTTCCGCCGCGTCGCCCCCCTCCTTCCATGTGTCGGGGTTATGGCAGTATTTGCAGCGCATCGGGCAGCCGTTAAGAAAAACAGCAAACCGAACGCCCGGGCCGTCCACCGAAGCAAACGTTTCGTATGAATGAATATAACCTTTCATATTTTGCCTCCATTACCTAATGGCGTGTCGATAAATCCGACACGCTTCAAGCCTAAAGCTCGCTTTCGGAGCTTTCGTTTGCTTAAGCATATGTGTTCGTATGCTGACACATATGCTTTCGCTCGCGCGGCTATCCGCACCAGCCCTTGCAGGGAGCGGTTTTTGCACTGCACGCCCGCGAAAACCGCGTTTTTTACGTCAGAGGGGATTTCCCCTCTGACAACTCCACAAATTATCGAATTTTAGTTTTTCTACAGTCCGGGCGTGCAGCAAAACTATTTTACTGCACGCCCGGCTTAGTATTAACAAAAATACTCTATATAATTCAGATTCCTTACATTGTTTTGTGGCAGGTTCTTGCTATTACGTCAAGCTGCTGCTCTTTTGTAAGGTCTATAAACTTGACCGCATAGCCCGAAACACGGATTGTAAAGTTTGCATACTCCTCTTTTTCGGGGTGTTCCATTGCGTCGATAAGCTTTTCCGTACCGAACACGTTTACATTAAGGTGATGTGCGCCCTGGTCAAAATACCCGTCCATTACGTTTACAAGGTTTTGCACACGCTCCGACTTGCTGTGTCCGAGTGCGTCGGGGCTTATTGTCTGCGTATTGGAGATACCGTCAAGCGCCCATTCGTACGGAAGCTTTGCAACAGAGTTAAGCGATGCCAAAAGCCCGCTCTTTTCCGCACCGTAGGACGGGTTAGCACCCGGTGAAAGCGGCGCGCCCGCTCTTCTGCCGTCGGGCATATTGCCGGTAGCCTTACCGTATACAACATTTGACGTTATCGTAAGGATTGATGTTGTGGCCTCGGAATTGCGGTAAGTGTGGCGTTTTTTAATCATATCAAGGAATGTTTTAAGAAGCCACAGTGCAATATCGTCTGCACGGTCGTCATCATTTCCGTAACGCGGGAAATCGCCCTCGGTTTCAAAATCTGCGGCAATGCCGTCCTCGTCACGTATAACCTTTACTTTGGCGTACTTTATTGCACTTAAGGAATCGACAACGTGTGAAAAGCCCGCAATACCTGTTGCAAACGTTCTGCGCACGTCTGTATCTATAAGAGCCATCTCGGCAGCCTCGTAGTAGTATTTGTCGTGCATATACTGTATAAGGTTAAGCGTGTTTACATAAAGACCTGCAAGCCAATCCATCATAATGGTGTACTTTTTAATAACCTCGTCATAATCAAGGTATTCTGCCGTAATGGGGCTGTACGCAGGACCTACCTGCTCACGCGTTTTTACGTCTACACCGCCGTTTATTGCATAAAGCAGGCACTTTGCAAGGTTTGCCCTTGCGCCGAAGAACTGCATTTCCTTACCTGTCTGCGTAGCGGACACGCAGCAGCATATAGAGTAATCGTCACCCCATACGGGTTTCATAACATCGTCGTTTTCATACTGAACAGAGCTTGTTTCAATAGAAATGTGCGAAGCGTATTTCTTAAACGTTTCGGGAAGTGCCGACGAATACAAAACCGTAAGGTTCGGCTCGGGAGAAGGTCCCATATTTTCAAGCGTATGCAGGAAACGGAAATCGTTTTTCGTTACCATCGATCTGCCGTCTACGCCTATACCGCCGACCTCAAGCGTAGCCCATACCGGGTCGCCCGAGAAAAGCTGATTGTAAGACGGAATACGTGCAAACTTAACCATACGCAGCTTCATAACAAGGTGGTCGATAAGCTCCTGTGCTTCGCTTTCGGTTATTGTTCCGTTTTCAAGATCTCTTTCAATATATATGTCAAGGAATGTGGATATACGCCCTATGCTCATAGCTGCGCCGTTTTGCGTTTTAACGGCTCCCAGATATCCGAAATACAGCCACTGTACAGCCTCGCGCGCATTTTTTGCGGGCGCTGAAATATCATAGCCGTAGCTTTGCGCCATTTCCTTAAGACCTTTAAGCGCATTTATCTGAAGCGTAAGCTCTTCTCTCTGGCGTATAACCTCGTCTGTCATTGTGCCGTCGCCGCAGTTTGCAAAATCCTTCTGCTTTTCTTCGATAATCGTATCTATTCCGTAAAGTGCAACTCTGCGGTAGTCACCCACAATTCTGCCTCTGCCGTAAGTATCGGGAAGACCTGTTATTATTTTGTTATGGCGTGCCTTCTTCATTTCGGGCGTATACGCACTGAAAACGCCTTCGTTATGTGTGCGGCTGTATTTTGTAAATATCTCGTGAAGCTTGGGGTCGGGTGTGTAACCGTATGTTTCGCACGCCTGCTCTGCCATTTTTATACCGCCGAAAGGCATAAACGCTCTTTTAAGCGGCTTGTCCGTCTGAAGACCGACAACCTTTTCCATATCCTTTGTATCTTCGCCTATATACCCGGGGCCGTGTGATGTAAGTGTTGAAACAATATGTGTGTCCATATCGAGCACGCCGCCCTTTGCGCGTTCTTCTTTCTGAAGCACCTGAAGCTTGTCCCAAAGCTTATTTGTATTTTCCGTAGGACCGGACAAAAACGCCTCGTCCCCGTCGTAAGGCTTATAGTTTTTCTGTATAAACTCTCTTACATTTATTTCTTCTTTCCATATACGGCCTTCAAAGCCGTTCCACTGCTCGTAGTTTTTCATATAGACTACCTCGCTTTCCTTTTATAATGCAATAATACTACATTTTTCGTGCAAAGAAAATACCCAATTCAGAATACCTGTATTCCGTATACGAATAATGTCGTTATTTATGTTCCCTTTCCAGCTTTTTTGTAACCCTTTTAACATGGCTTACAAAAAGCTTTTCCTGCGGGGTAAGCTTGTATCCGTTCTTATAAATCAAAACGTCGCGGTACAGGTTGTTTTCCACATTGCAGTGCTTTTCCACAAGCGGCATTGTATTTAAAATATTTGCCGGTGTGGGCGACGTCCACATATATGTGGTATGAATGTTTCTTAAAAGCTCGAACTGGCTTTCGCGCTCGAATACGGCGATTTCTTTTTTTCTTTTTCCGCCGCGGTGTATTTCCTGAAGCACCGACTGCGGCAATGTCGGAATTGTAAGGTAGCCGTGCGTTATTTCTATAAAGTCCGACAAATCCTTGTATTCTATTTCCTTCTCCACAGCAAGCGGATGCTGAACCGACATTATAAGGAAATATTTAAATTCCCATATAGGCTCTGCACACAGCCCATTTTCCTCCAAAAACTGCAAAAAGTATTTTTCATACAATGTCTGATAGCGTATTATTGCAATGTTGTTGTCGTTATTTAAAACGCTTTCCACAGCAAGCAGCGAATTTGTTTCGCGGTAGCTTATGTCAAGGCTTTTGCCGTTTGAAATCTCCGTAACAAACTCTATAAAAGCCTGCGCCACATAGCACGCCATAGGAACCGACACGTCAAACTTGTGCATATTAACGTCGCGGTGCTTGTACATTCTTTCAACCTCGTCTATTTGCTCTGCGATGTTTTTTGCATACACCAAAAAATCTGCGCCGTCCTTTGTCGGGACAACGCCCTTGGGCGTTCTGTTAAAAATTTTAATTCCCACATTTTCTTCAAGCTCTTTTATTGCACGGCTCAGGTGCGGCTGGTTCATATACAGATTTTCCGCTGCCTTTGATATAAGCCCCGTTTTTTCAACCTCTATCGCGTACTTTAAATGTTCGATTTTCATATCCTCACCTGTCCTGCTTTTTTATTTCCTGCCAGTACTTTTCGTTTTGCTTTTCAATCTTATTCTCGCCCGGGTGATAATATTTCCTGTTTTTAAGCCTGTCGGGCAGATACTGCTGCGGAACATAATTGTTTTTATAGCTGTGCGGGTACTTATACCCCTCCCCGTGACCGAGCTTTGCGGCACCCTGATAGTGCGAATCCTTAAGATGTGCGGGAATATCGCCGGAATTTCCGTTGGATATATCCGCCATTGCCTCGTCAATCGCGCATATGGCGCTGTTGGATTTAGGCGCCGTTGCAAGAGTGATTACCGCTTGCGCAAGCGGTATGCGCGCTTCGGGAAAACCAAGCTGCAGCGCAGAATCCACACACGCTTTTGTTATCACAATCGCATTTGGGTATGCCATACCCACATCCTCCGCCGCCATAACCAAAAGCCTGCGGCATATGCTTTGCAAATCGCCCGCTTCCGCAAGGCGTGCCATATAATGCAGTGCGGCGTCGGGGTCGCTGCCGCGCACGGATTTCTGAAACGCACTTAAAACATCGTAGTGGCTGTCCCCGTCGCGGTCGTGGCGAAAGGCTTTTTTCATTGTAACGGCCTCCGCGTCCGAAAGGGTCACGGTTGTTTTGCCGTCTTTATCCGGTTTTGCCGCCATAACGGCTACCTCTAAGGAATTAAGTGCCTTTCTCACATCCCCGCAGGAGGTCTGCGCCATATGCTCGGCAGCTTCCTCCGTAATGTTTAGCGGGTATTCCTCCGAAATTTTATCCGCGGCGCGCATAATTGCTTCTTTTACGTCCTCCGGCTCTACCGGGCGAAATTCAAACACCGTAGAACGCGACAAAATGGCATTGTAAATATAAAAATACGGATTTTCCGTTGTCGACGCTATAAGCGTTACCGACCCGTTTTCTATACATTCGAGAAGCGACTGCTGCTGTTTTTTGTTAAAATTTTGTATCTCGTCAAGATATAAAATAACGCCGTTTGCACCGATAAGCGACTGCGATTCAGACAAAACAGACTTTATGTCCGCAACGGACGCAGTTGTTGCGTTAAGCCTGTAAAGCGGCTTTTTCGCGTTTTGTGCGGCAATGTTTGCAACCGTGGTTTTTCCCGTTCCCGAAGGTCCGTAAAAAATCATATTCGGAATATTGCCGGATTGTATTATGTTGTATAAAACCTTTCCCTCGCCCAAAATATGCTTTTGCCCCACAACGCAGGCAAGCGAGGTTGGACGCATTCTGTCCGCAAGCGGCTTGTTCATAAAAATCACCCTCTAAAATATCATTTTAATTATATAAATATTTGCTTTCAATTACAAGTATTTTGTGATAAAATATTTGTATGAGGTGGTAAAATGACAAAAAAAGAACGCGCAGTGCAATTTATGAACATTTTGGAGGGGCTGTACCCCGACGCTTTGTGCAGCCTTGAATATAAAACGCCGCTCCAGCTGCTTATTGCGACAATGCTTTCCGCGCAGTGTACCGACGCGCGCGTAAACCTTGTTACGCCGAAGCTGTTTGAAAAATTTCCCGATGCAAAGGCATTTTCCGAAGCGGATATATCCGTTCTTGAAGAATGTATACATTCCGTCGGATTTTTCAGAAGCAAGTCGAAAAACATTATCGCCTGCTGCAAAAAGCTGTGCCTTAATTTCGGCGGGGAGGTTCCGCCGACCATGGAGGAGCTTTTAACCCTTGACGGTGTGGGCAGAAAAACCGCAAACCTTATTTTGGGCGATGTCTTTAAAAAGGGCGGAATGGTAATAGACACGCACGCCAAGCGCATACTTTTAAGGGTCGGTCTTACAAAGGAAACAGACCCTCTTAAGGTAGAACGCGACACCGCGCCGCTTATCCCCCTTTCAAAGCAAAGCGATTTTTGCCACAGGCTTGTTTTACACGGGCGCGCACTGTGCAGCGCACGAAAGCCGCTTTGCTCTGATTGTCCCGCCTCCTCCGTCTGCAAAACGGGAACAAAAAAAGTATTGAAAAAATCCGAAAAATAAATTATAATATAGATGTTGCTTTCTGAATATATAAAACGGAGGGTTAAAAATGAAAAAAGACAAAAATCTGCCGCCCGAGCCGTCGTATACAAATGCGCGCTTTGCGGTTTATCCGGAGGATGAAGAATTTATTGAGGAGGAGGATCAGGTTTACGGCTCCCGCGCGGACTATATTGCCGCACGTTTGCAGGGCTATTTTGAGGCTTCGCGCGCAATGCTTGCCGCGTCCGTTTCGCACCTGAGGCAGCCTTCTACGATTATTGTTATAATTTTGCTTATCGGCACATATATTCTTCTGGGTGTTGCGGGGCAAATTCAGTTTTCTTTTTTTACAAATAAGGTTGTGCAATATGTTCAAACCAATCTTGACATAACGGTAAACGCGCTTTTGGGCTTTTTTTACGGACCTGTTACGTGCGCAATAAGCGTTGCGCTTTGCACGACCGTGCGTATGATTACAAACAGAACGGTATTTTTCATAGGCTACATATTGGGCGCCCTTATCGCCGGATTTTTGCACGGCTGGATTTTGTACAGATTTAAAAATATGTGGTTTGAAACACGCTTCCGCGGGTTTTACACCGGTCTTTTGGCGCGTGTAATCGGGGTCAGGCTTGTCGTTTCAAGCGTTGTAAACATCTTTTTGATGTCCTTGATATACCGCATATTTATACACTATCCTTTTCTTGAATTTGTTAAAAACTATTCAAAATCGGGCGTTCCGCTCTCCTCCCCGGCAGAGTTTTTCAGCGTGTTTTTTGTAAGCATCGGGGTGGAATCCGCAATAGTTTTTGCCGCGATATGTATTATAAACTTTATAGCGGCAAAGGCTTTCCCCTCGCGGTTTGAGCAGCCTTCTTTAATAGTCGGCAGGGACGGCTCTGTCTTAAATCCCGATGAAGAGGATTTTGATGAGTAAGAATAAGCGGAGGGGTTATTTTGGATTATTGTTTTACGGAAAAGGTTGATATAAAGCTTATTGTGCTTTTTATAACGGAAAATTTCAGAATGCCTGTTCCCGATTCGTACATTGTGGATATACTCACGCTTCAGCCGTTTGTAAATTATTTTGATTTGCAAAACTGTATCGGCGAAATGCGTGAGGAGGGCTTTATCTCCTATACCGGGGCGGAGGGCGAGATAAAACGCTGCTACCCTACGGAAAAAGGCTCGCAGGCGCTTTCCTTCTTTTCGGCGCGGATTCCAAAAACCGTACGTGAAAGGCTTTTGCGCACAATAAACGTTAAGGTAAAGGAGCTTAAGAACGAGCTTTCTTTAAAAAGCAGCTATAAAAAGGTAAACGACCTTGAATATATGGTTAATCTGGGAATCACGGAGGGTATTTCCGACCTTTTCGATTTGTCGCTTTCGGTCGGGGATGAGGCGATGGCTAAAAAAATGTGCGCCGCATTTCGTGAAAATCCGCAGGCGCTTTATTCGCAGCTTCTTTCGGTTTTAATACAGCCTTAAGGCAGACAATGTGTGTTTGAGTTCGGTTTGCCTAAAGCCGACTTGCGTTGCCCGCGCATTTAAAAAATTTTATACAGGGCAGAAAGGTAATGATTTTTATGGCAGAATTGAGATGGCATCCCCTTACAAAGGATTGGGTTATGATTGCGTCAAACAGGCAAAACCGCCCGCAAATGCCCAAGGACTGGTGCCCGTTTTGTCCGGGGCCTGATAATGACAAGGTTCCGAAAAGCTTTGATGTTTTAAAATATGATAATGATTTTCCCGCGCTTTCCCAAAATCCGCCCAAGCCGGACGATGTGGAAACCCCTATATATAAAACGCGTGAATCCTACGGAAAGTGCGAGGTTATTTTGTACTCGCCCGAGCATACCGTAACACTTCCGGAGCTCAGCGTCGAGCATGTAAGAAAGCTTGTTGATTTGTGGACAGAGCGCTTTGACGAACTAAAAAAAGACGAAAAAATAAAATACGTATTTATATTTGAAAACCGCGGCGCGGCGGTAGGCGTTACAATGCCGCACCCGCACGGGCAGATTTACGGCTACAGCTTTATTCCCAAAAAATTGGAGTTGGAGCTTGCCTCCTCCAAAGAGCATTTTGAAAATACAAAGCACTGCCTTATATGCGATATGCTGCACGATGAAAAGGAAGACGGGCGCAGAATTATATTTGAAAACGAAGATTTTGTCTGCTTCCTGCCGTTTTTCTGCGAGTATCCTTACGGAGTGTACATTGCGGCAAAATCGCACAAGCAGTATCTTACGGATTTTAACGACCGTGAAAAAACAAACCTTGCGCGCGCCGTGCGCGAAGCGGCAGGCACGCTGGACAATCTTTTCGGCTATACCTTCCCTTATATGATGTGTATGCACCAAGGTCCCGTAAACAGCGGCGACACAAGCGAGTATTATCACTTCCATATAGAGTTTTTCCCGCCTATGCGAAGCGCGGACAAGCAAAAGTTTAACGCCTCCAGTGAAACGGGCGCCTGGGCACACTGCAACCCCACCGCGCCGGAGGCTACAAGCATAGAGCTTAGGGCAGCGTATGAAAAATACATATCACAACAAAAATAAAAGGAGCTTTTGTATGACAAAACAGCAACTAATAGAGGAATTTACCGCGCTTTACGGCGGAGACGGAAGCGACGTGCGCGTATTCCACGCACCCGGGCGCGTAAATCTTATCGGCGAACATACAGACTATAACGGCGGCTACGTGTTCCCCGCGTCGCTTTCGATGGGAACGACGATAGCGCTTCGCCCCACCGGCAATAATTACATAAGGCTGAAAGCAACCGACCTTGACGATATTGTACAGCTTGACTTTTCAAAGCTTGATTCGTACCGTGATTTGTGGTGGGGAAACTACCAGGCGGGCGTATGTACAGAGCTTTTGAAAGAGGGCTACACCCTTACAGGGTGCGATATGCTTTATGACGATACACTGCCGCACGGCGGCGGGCTCAGCTCGTCTGCCGCTATAGAGGTTGCAACGGCGCTTGCGCTTGCCACGCTTTCCAACGAAAAAAACGGCAAGGGCGAGGTTGATATGACAGAGATGGCATTTATCGGGCAGCACGCAGAGCACAACTACTGCGGCGTAAACTGCGGAATTATGGATCAGTTCGCATCTGCAAAGGGCGAGCGCGACCACGCAATATTTTTAAATTGCCGTGATATGAGCTACGAGCTTGTGCCGCTTAAGCTTGACGGCTTTAAGCTTGTAATTACAAATACCAATAAAAAACATTCTCTTGCACAAAGCGCATATAATACGCGCCGCAGCGAGTGTGAAGAGGCGCTCGGCGCATTAAAAAAGGCTATGCCCGAAAAAAACTGCCTTGGTGAAATTTCTAAGGAAGAGTTTGAGAAAAACAAACACTTTATACAAAACGAAACCGTACGCCGCCGCGCACAGCACGTTATTTTTGAGGACGACAGGGTTTTAAGAAGTATAACGGCGCTTAAAAACGGAGATATTGCGCAGTTCGGCAGCCTTATGAACGAAAGCCACGATTCTCTGCGCGACCTTTACGAGGTAACCGGTATCGAGCTTGACACCCTTGTAAACGAGGCAAGAAAGCTTCAGGGCGTTATCGGAACGCGTATGACGGGCGCGGGCTTCGGCGGAAGCACCGTTTCCATTGTGCGTGAGGATACAGTGGAGGATTTTTGCAGTAAAGTAAAGCTTGGTTATACCGAAAAAATCGGTTATGAACCGTCATTTTACGTAGACGACATCGGCGACGGCGGGCGTGAAATAAAATAAATGTCAACAGTGTCAATAGGGACGTCAATAGCGTCAATAGGGACGTGTCAATAGTGTCAATAGGGACGTTCCCTATTTGTCACGTTTAGTGTCAATAGGGACGGTGTCAATAGGGACGTTCCCTATTTGTCACGTTTATACCGAAAACGGTACGGGGATATATGGTGATTCGAGATTTTTGGTGTCAATAGGGACGTTCCCTATTTGTCACGTTTATGTCAATAGGGACGTTCCCTATTTGTCACGTTTATACCGAAAACGGTACGGGGATATATGGTGATTCGAGATTTTTGTGCTATCAGAATCCGTTTTCCGATGAATGTGAAATAAAACTTACCGAGGGCTGCAAATTTGAAGAGCTTTTTGACGGCAGAGAATATGAAAGCACCGGAAAGGTTCTAAAGTACAAAGTTCCGAAGGGAACAACGAAAATGTTTTTGAGAAAACAGAAGTAAAAAAGACCTATCTTTGCTTTATAAGCAAAGATAGGTCTTTTTTTCCCCATTTCCCAAAAACGTGACAAATAGGGAACGTCCCTATTGTCGCCGGTTGGTATAAGGTGGATATCACGCACTCTTGACGAGGATTCCTTAGGTATGCTTTTGCCTGCAACAGGTGAACACTTGGGATATAATTACGCCAAGGAACATAATCAAGTAAAATTTCTTGAGCCGATGGGAACTCTTGAATTTGAAATAGAAGCAGGTGTTATAGACAGTAAAAAAGCAAATGATACGGTGAAACTAATAGATAAGCTTAATAAAGAAAGAATATAATGTTTTTTTATAATTTACACTGCATTTTTTTAAGTTTTCCCTCTACATACGCATTGAAACGCCCATAGCCGTAAGATTAGCAATTATTTTGTCTATATATTTTTGAATTTCCTCCATAGAAAGAGTTCTTTCCGCAGATGAGAACGACAGCCTTACCGTGATAGACATTTCACCGCCGACGGAATAAGTATCCACCAGGGTTACGCCGTCAAGCTCGGAAATATTTTCCGTAAGCCAAGCCTTTTCTATTTCGAAATACTTTTTACCGTTTGTAACAAACGACAAATCGTAATCAACGCCGGGGAACTTTGACGGCTCTTTAAATTCAAGCGGTACAAACTGTGCCTGCGCCAAATCGTCCAAATCAATTTCAAAAGCTGCAACCGCTGCGTGCTTATCTATTTTTGCCAAATTCGACGGGTGCAGTGTGCAAAGCACGCCTACCTTTGTTTCGCCGAAATACACCTCCGACGTATTTTTCGGATGCTGCCAGTTGTGCGCGGGTGCAATGCGCTTAAACGCCGTTTTTGTATGGCGCAGCTGCGACGCAATGTATTTTATCATTTCTACCGCTTTAAAATAAAGGGTCTGCTCGTCAACCGTTTTATCAAACAAAACCACGCCCAGGCGGCGGCGCTCACGCGCGGTGTCGTCTTCCGATACTCCGTCTGCCACTCTGCCGGCTTCAAAAATCGTAAACGACGGCGAAAACTGCCTGTTTTCGTAAGCAAAGGTTAAAAGCGTCGGAAGCATTGAATTACGCAGCGTGCCGTTTTCGGGCATAGCGCTGTTTAATATTGTAACATTTTTTTCAATGTCAAGCCCAAGCTTTTTGAATTTGGCACTGTCGCACCATATATACGAATGTACCTCGTGACACATATAGCGCTGTACCAGAATATCCTTTATAAGCTCTGAATCTGTTTTTTCTACGCTCTTCCTTACGGGTGCAAGCGCACTGTGTGTGGTTGTAATTTCAAAATTGTCATAACCGTAAATACGCGTAATCTCCTCTATAATATCGGCTTTTATCGTTACATCCTTCGTTGCGCGCCATGTGGGAACTTTTACCGTGAAGGTGTCTTTGTCAAGCTTTGTTTCAAAGCCCAGTGAAGAAAGCGTTGCAATTATTTTTTCGTTCGGAATATCAATACCTGTGTAGCGGTCTACATAGTTTTTGTCAAACGAAAGCTCCACCGCGGGATAGGTTTGTACGTATTCGTCGGTAAGAGCGCTGCTTACAACGGCGTTTTTATCAATATCGGAAAGCAGTTTTGCAAAGCGCTTTATAGCTGTAAGGGTAATTTCGGGGTCAAGTATTTTTTCATAGCGCATACTTGCGTCTGTTCTGAGTCCCAGCCTTGACGAGGATTTGCGCACGCTTATACCATCGAAATTAGCCGATTCAAGCACTACGGACGTTGTGCCGTCCACAATTTCCGAATCAAGCCCGCCCATAATACCGGCGATTGCAACAGGCTCTTCCCCGTTGTATATCATAAGCGTATCGGTATCTATGTCGCGCTGTGTGCCGTCAAGCGTTGTAAATTTAATGTTCTCTTTCGGTGTGCCTATTCTTATATTTTCAATTTTTGTTTTGTCAAAAGCGTGCATCGGCTGACCAAGCTCAAGCATAATGTAGTTTGTAAGGTCGGCAAGAAGGTTTATTCCGCGCATACCGCAGTAATACAGGCGTATACGCATATTTACCGGGCTTACGCTTTCCGTTATGTTTGAAAATTCCATACAGCTGTATCTGTAAACAAGGTCCGGGCGGCAAACCTCAACCGATACCTTGTTTTCGCCGCTGTACAAAGGCTCCGAAACGGGGAGCGGCAAAAGCGGTCTGCCGGAAATCGCCGAAAACTCCCTCGCGATGCCGTAATGCCCCCAAAGGTCGGGGCGGTTTGTAAGAGATTTGTTGTCAACCTCGAAAACAACGTCGTCTATATCGTAAATGCTTTTAAGGTCTGTTCCGTTTTTAAGCGATGAATCGAGAATCATTATTCCGCTGTTTTCATCGCTTATGCCAAGCTCTGCTTCGGAGCAGCACATACCCTCGGACATATAGCCCGCAACGCTGCACTTTTTTATTTCGCCGCCGGGAATTCTTCCGCCTGCCTTTACAAATGCAACCTTTGCGCCGAGCGCCGCGTTCGGCGCGCCGCACACACAGTCGTAAATTCTGTCGCCGCCGTCCACCTTAAGTATATGAAGCTTTTTGGAATCGGGATGCTTTTCAAAGGACATTATCTCGCCTACTACAACATCCTTTACATCTTTCCCCTTAAAATAAATATCCTCAACCTCGGCGGTTGCAAGTGTAAACTTTGATATAAGCTTTTCTATGTCTTCGCCGGAAAGGTCAACGTATTCTCTTATCCAATTCATTGAAACAAGCATTGTTCTTCCTCCTTATTCGTTCTCAAACTGTGACAGCGACTTCAGATTTCCGCTGTTAAACGTGCGGATATCCTTTATGCCGTATTTCATCATGGCAAGTCTTGTAAGCCCCAGTCCGAAAGCAAAGCCCGTATATTCTTCGGGGTCTATTCCGCCGTGTTTTAAAACATTCGGGTGTATCATACCGCAGGGGCAAAGCTCCAGCCAGCCCGAATTTTTGCACGACGGGCACCCGTCGCCCCCGCAGATAAGGCACTTAATATCAAGCTCAAACCCCGGCTCCACAAATGGGAAAAATCCCGGGCGCAGACGTACCGTAACATCCTTTCTGAAAACCTCGGAAAGCATTGTTTTCATAAAATAAATAAGGTTTGAAATTGAAATATTCTTGTCTATCATTATACCCTCCATCTGGAAGAAGGTATTTTCGTGGCATGCGTCCGTAGATTCGTTGCGGAAGCATCTTCCGGGGAATATTGCCCGAAGCGGTGCGCCGTACTTTTTCATTATGGCATTTTGCGCGGCAGACGTATGCGTTTTAAGAAGCTGATTTTTTGTGCTTAAATAGTACGTGTCCTGCATATCGCGCGCGGGGTGATGCTTCGGTATGTTAAGCGCCTCAAAGCAATGATAATCGTCTACAATTTCGGAGTAATCCTCTATTGTAAAGCCCATGCTTGAAAATATTCTTTCAAGGTCGCGCTGTACAAGCGTAATGGGATGGTACGACCCCTTCTCAATTGCCAGCGGAAGCGATTCGTCATACTGCGGAACGCTGTCTATAAGGCGCTGCTCCTCTTTTTTTCTTATTTCCTCTCTCTTTTCTCCGATAAGGGCTTCAAGCTCTGTCTTAAGCACGTTTACCACGCGCCCAAACTCTTTCTTGCTTTCATTCGGCACGTTTTTAAGCTCTCCCATAAGAGAGGAAACATATCCCTTTTTGCCCAAAAATTCCACACGCAGCTCCTCTATTTTTTCCGAGGACGCTGTCTGTGCGATTTTTTCCTCAAACAGTTTTTTAATTTCTTCAACCTTTTGCGACATCTCTGTAACCTCCTTGTTTTCCGAAAACAAAAAAGCCCCGCCCCAAAGCCATAAACCGATAAAGGCGTTACATTATCGGTTTATGACCAAAGGGACGAGACAAAACTTCTCTCGCGGTACCACCCTAATTCGGGGATTTACCCCCGCACCTTTTGTGCCTTTTCGCAGGCGTGCGGCACTGCTTAGCGCCGCGGCGGGCTTTTCGCAGGCAGCTCCGGCGCTGAAATTCGCATAAAGCTTTCACACAGGCGCTTACAGCCTACGGCGCCCGCTCTCTTTCCGAAACGCATTTACACTACTTACACGCTTTCACAGCTTTATTAAATGGTATCACATTTTTACGGTGTTGTCAAACAAATTTTTTATCACTTCAGCGAAGAATCCACAAAGCCCAAAAACAGCGGGTGCGGTCTGTTGGGTCTGCTCTTGAATTCCGGGTGATACTGTACGCCTACATAGAAGCTGCGGTCTGTAAGCTCTACTGTTTCCACCAGCCTTCCGTCGGGTGAAAGCCCCGAAAGCGTAAGCCCGTTTTCCTCCGCCGTATCGCGGTAATCATTGTTAAATTCGTAACGGTGGCGGTGGCGCTCGATTATTTCATCCTTACCGTAGCAACGCGCCATTGTCGTTCCCGTCTTAACACAGCACGGATATGCCCCCAGGCGCAGTGTGCCTCCCTTGTTAATTTCTTCGTTCTGACCGGGCATAAAATCTATAACCTTGTTTTTCGTATCGGAAAATTCGCCCGAGTGCGCGTCCTTAATACCGCACACATTGCGCATATATTCGATAACGGCTATCTGCATACCGAGGCATATGCCGAAATACGGAATATTATTTTCACGCGCATATTTTGCCGCGACAATCATTCCGTCGATACCTCTGCCGCCGAAGCCGCCGGGAACGATAATTCCCTTAATGCCTGCAAGCTTTTCCTTACAGTTAAGCTCTGTAAGCTCTTCCGAGTCCACCCACTCTATACTTACATCGGCATTTAAGCTGTAGCCAGCATGGCGCAGCGCCTCCGCAACGGACAAATACGCGTCGTGCAGCGCCACATATTTTCCGACAAGAGCAATGCGCGTCTTTCTTGTGGGGTGCTTTATCCTGTCTACCATTGCTTTCCACTCGGTAAGGTCCGCCTCACGCGCGCAAATGCCGAGCTCGCGGCACACAATTGACGAAAAATATGCCTTCTCAAGCATAAGCGGCGCTTCATACAGGCACGGCAGCGTGATATTTTCTATTACGCAGTCGCGCTTTACGTTACAAAACATTGATATTTTATCAAATATGGATTTTTCCAGCGGCTCGTCGCAGCGAAGCACAATTATATCGGGCGAGATACCCATTCCCTGAAGCTCTTTAACGCTGTGCTGAGTGGGCTTTGACTTGTGTTCGTCGCTGCCGCGCAAAAACGGCACAAGCGTTACGTGGATAAACAGGCTGTTCTCTTTCCCTACTTCAAGCGAAATCTGGCGCACAGCCTCCAAAAACGGCTGCGACTCTATATCGCCTATCGTTCCGCCGATTTCCGTTATTACAACGTCTGCGTCTGTCTTTTTGCCCACGCTGTAGACAAACTCTTTTATTTCGTTTGTAACATGCGGAATAACCTGTACGGTAGAGCCGAGGTATTCGCCCTTTCTTTCCTTATTTAGCACGTTCCAGTAAACCTTTCCCGTGGTAAGGTTTGAGTATTTGTTCAAATCCTCGTCTATAAATCTTTCATAATGCCCGAGGTCGAGGTCTGTTTCCGCACCGTCCTCCGTTACGTAAACCTCACCGTGCTGGTACGGGCTCATCGTGCCGGGGTCTACGTTTATATAGGGGTCAAGCTTTTGCGCGGCAACCTTAAGCCCGCGCGATTTTAAAAGCCGCCCCAATGACGCCGCCGTTATTCCCTTTCCCAGACCCGATACAACACCGCCTGTTACAAAAATATATTTTGTCATCAGAATTTTCTCCTTTGCTTTGAAATTTATTACAAAGCGTCAATCGTTGATATTGACGGAATGCTCTCCTCCAAAACGTCCAAAACAATTTTTACGGTATCGAGCGATGTAAAAATTGTAACGCCGTTTTGCACCGCGCAGCGGCGTATTGCCACGCCGTCTTCATAATGCACCCCCGAAAGTATTGCGCGCGTGTTTATAATGTAGCTTACATAGCCGGCTTTTATGGAACGCAGTATCTCGTCGCTGCCCTCGCTTAATTTTCCGCGCAGCCGTGTACGTATGCCGTGCTGCTTCAAAAATACCGCCGTGCCGACAGTTGCTTCTATATTAAAGCCCATTTCGTAAAAGCGCTTTACAAGGGGCAGTGCCTCCTCCTTATCTTCATCGGCAAGGGTAACTATTACGGTGCCGTAATCCCTCATTTTCACGCCCGACGCCTGCAGCGCCTTATACAGAGCGCGGTTAAGCCGCCTGTCGTAACCTATTGCCTCGCCGGTGGACTTCATCTCGGGCGAAAGATAGGCGTCTATACCGGAAAGCTTTTCAAACGAAAATGCCGGTGCTTTTACGTAATGCCCCTCTTTTTCGGGCAGGCAAAGCTCTGTTATGCCCTGCTCCTTAAGGCTTTTTCCGAGCATTGCCTTTGTGGCTATGCTTACAAGGTTTTGCCCCGTGGATTTTGACAAAAACGGTACGCTTCTCGAAGCCCTGGGGTTTACCTCTATAACAAATACATTATCGTTTTCATCCACTATAAACTGTATGTTAAACAGCCCCACTATACCTATACCAAGCCCCAGCCGCTTCGTGTAATCGGCAATTGTGTTTTTAACGTTTTCGGATATTGTGTACGGCGGGTAAACGCTTACCGAATCGCCCGAGTGCACGCCCGTGCGCTCCACAAGCTCCATAATACCGGGGATAAATACATCCTTTCCGTCACACACGGCGTCTATTTCCACTTCTTTTCCGACAATGTATTTATCCACAAGCACGGGGCGCTTTTCGTCTATTTCAACCGCCGTTTTAAGATAGCGGCAAAGCGCCTTTTCGTTTGAAACTATCTCCATTGCGCGCCCGCCCAATACAAAGCTTGGGCGCACCAAAACCGGGTAGCCTATTTCTTTTGCAATACGCTTTCCGTCCTCTATATTTGTTACCGCTTCGCCCGTGGGATTTGGTATTCCCAGCGATTTTATCACGCTGTTAAATTCGTCGCGGTCCTCGGCGCGGTCTATTGCGCGGCAGTCTGTGCCTATAATTTTCACGCCGCGCGCCGCAAGCGGGGCGGCAAGGTTTACCGCCGTTTGCCCGCCCAGGGTTGCTATAACGCCCTCGGGCTTTTCAAGGCGGACAACGTTCATAACGTCCTCCGGGGTAAGCGGTTCAAAATACAGCTTGTCTGCCGTTGTGTAATCGGTGGAAACGGTTTCGGGGTTGTTGTTTATTACAATTGCCTCATACCCTGCCTCGTGAATTGTGCGTATAGCGTGTACGGTGGAGTAGTCGAACTCTACCCCCTGCCCTATCCTTATCGGACCCGAGCCCAAAACTATTATTTTCTTTTTGTCCGACACAACAGACTCGTTCTCTTCTTCATACGTAGAATAAAAGTACGGTACATAGCTTGAAAATTCGCTTGAGCAGGTATCTATCATCTTGTATACGGGGAAAATGTTTTCCCTTTCCCTGTATTTATATATATCCTCCTCTGTTGTATTCCAAAGCTCGGCAATGTACGAATCGGAAAAGCCCATCTTCTTTGCCTCTCGCAGAAGAATCGGCGAGGAGGGGTTTTTCTCCATTTCCTTTTCAAAATCAACAATGTTTTTAATTTTGTCAAGGAAGAACATATCAATCTGCGTGATATTGCATATGCGTGAATGGTCTACCCCCATCCACATAAGCTGCGCTATGGCATAAAGCCTGTCGTCCGTTCCCTCTTTTATATATTTCAAAAGGTCATCGGCAGTCATATTTTTTGTGTCGAATTTTGACATATGAATGTGGTTTTTGCCCGTTTCAAGAGAGCGTATTGCCTTTAAAAGGCTTTCCTCCATTGTTCTGCCCACGCTCATTACCTCGCCGGTTGCTTTCATCTGTGTTGACAAAATATTTGACGCAGATGTAAATTTATCAAACGGGAAACGGGGCATTTTTGTTACTATATAGTCAAGCGCGGGTTCAAAGCACGCCGGGGTATTTACCAGCATAATTTCGTCAAGATTAAGCCCTACCGCAATTTTGGCGCTGACGCGCGCTATCGGGTATCCGCTCGCCTTTGACGCAAGCGCCGACGAACGCGAAACCCTGGGGTTTACCTCTATAACGTAATAGTTAAACGACTGCGGGTCAAGCGCAAACTGCACGTTACAGCCGCCCTTTACATCAAGCTTTCTTATTATTTTAAGCGCGCTGTCGCGCAGCATATGGTATTCCTTGTTTGTAAGCGTCTGGCTGGGTGCCACAACGATTGAATCGCCCGTGTGTATTCCTACGGGATCAAGGTTTTCCATATTACATACGGTAATCGCCGTATCGTTCGCGTCACGCATTACCTCGTATTCGATTTCTTTATATCCCTTTATGCTCTTTTCCACAAGCACCTGATGCACCGGTGAAAGTGCAAGGGCGTTTTTCATCATTTCTTCCATTTCGGCGTCATTGTTTGCAAATCCGCCGCCCGAGCCGCCCAATGTAAACGCCGGGCGCAGTATAACGGGGTATCCTATACGGTTTGCCGCCGCCTTACCTTCTTCTATGCTGTAGGTTATCTCGGACGGCACAACCGGCTCTCCTATGCTTTCACAAAGCTCCTTAAAAAGCTCTCTGTCCTCCGCACATTCTATGCTCTTTGCGTCTGTTCCCAAAAGCTCTATCTCACATTCCGAAAGGACGCCCTTTTTGTAAAGCTGCATAGCTATGTTAAGCCCCGTCTGCCCGCCTATACCGGGAACGATTGCGTCCGGGCGCTCGTATCGGCATATGCGCGCCGCATATTCAAGCGTTAAAGGCTCCATATAAACCTTGTCTGCAATGGAGGTATCCGTCATAATTGTTGCCGGATTTGAATTTAAAAGCACAACCTCGTACCCTTCCTCGCGAAGTGCAAGGCACGCCTGCGTTCCGGCATAGTCAAACTCTGCCGCCTGACCTATAACAATAGGCCCCGAGCCTATTACCATTATTTTTTTAAGATCGTTTCTTTTAGGCATTTGTGCTTCCCTCCTTCATCATTTCAATAAACTTTTCAAAGAGGTAGCCGCTGTCGTGCGGACCGGGCGCGCTTTCCGGATGGTACTGTACGCTGAAAACGCGGTCGCGCTTACATTCCACACCCTCTATGGTATTGTCCAAAAGATTTATATGCGTTTTTGTAAGCGGCGTGCCATCAAGGCTTTCCGAAAGAACAGCGTAGCTGTGGTTTTGCGAGGTTATTTCAACCTTGCCCGTTTCAAGGTTTTTAACGGGATGATTTCCGCCGCGGTGGCCGAACTTTAACTTAAACGTTTTTGCACCGTACGCAAGCGATATTATCTGATGCCCCAGGCAAATGCCGAACATCGGGTATTTGCCGAAAAGGTTTTTTACGGTTTCAATTGTTTTTTGGTTGTCCTCGGGGTCCCCGGGTCCGTTTGATATAAAAATACCGCTCGGCTTCATAAATTCTATTTCCTGCGCCGATATATCGTGCGGTACAACCGTAACGTTACAGCCGCAGCGGTTAAGGCTTCGCACAATATTAAGCTTCATACCGCAGTCTATTGCAACAACGTTATATTTCGGGTTTGACGTGCGCGAATACCACCTTTTTTTGCAGCTTACTTTCTCCACTGCATCCTTTAAAACGGGGGTTTGCGAGATAATTTTAACGCCCTCCTCCGCTGTGGTTGAAATATCTGTCAAAAGCGCACGGCGCGTACCGAAATCGCGTATGGAGCGTGTAAGCTTTCTTGTATCTACGCCGTATATTCCCGGCACATTATTTTCAGAAAGAACCTCGCCCAATGTTTTTGTATATCTGAAATTAGACGGCATATCGTTGTAATCCCGCACGATAAGACCGCTTATGCTTATTATTTTGCTTTCAAAATCCTCGTCGGTTATTCCGTAGTTACCTATCAAAGGGTACGTCATAACAACCGCCTGGTACGTATAAGACGGGTCGGATATTATCTCCTGATAGCCCACGGGCGAGGTGTTAAACACAATCTCGCACACACAGTCGCGCTTTGCGCCGAATCCGTAGCCTGTATACTCGCTCCCGTCTTCAAGAATAATTTTTCTGTCCTTTTCTTTCATCGGCAATGCCCCCTCAAACATCATATGTTTTTATAATACCCTCGGCAATTTCCCTCTTCGAGCGGCGCGTGTCCATCGCCTGTTTTTCAATAAGGCGGTGCGCCTCGCTCTCTGTAAGCTTCATATTCTGAATTAAAATCCACTTAGCATGGTTTACCGTGCGGATTTCGTCCATCTTTTCTTCCAAGGTAGCGTTTTTCTTTTCCATTCTTTTCAAACGCTCCTGCATAGCATACATATTTTTAAGTATTTGGTGTATCACCGGGGCAGATGTCGGTTTAGACAGGGTGAACACTCCGTAATCTATAAGCTTGTCCGTAACCTCTTCATATAATTCGCTTTTAACAAACAGCAGCACCCCGCGGTGAAAATCCTCGGCAATATCCTGTGCAAGCTTTGTACCGAAGCCGTCCTTTAGCGGAGTGTTTATAATTGTAATGTCAATCTCTCTGTTTATAAGAAGCCGCCGTGCCTCGTCCGCGGTTTTCACCGAAATAACGGGGTTAAACTCGTTTTCCGGCAAAAGCCCCATGACAGCCGTATTAAACTTTTCGGAAGAGGATACAATCAAAACACTGTAGGTGTATTCTTTAAAAAGCATTTGCGCTTCCTCCTCCGAAAATTATATAGAGTAACTTTGTATTATCTCATTCGGAAGCACGCGCCGCAAAAACTCACTTTGCAGGGCGCATTGTTTCGCCTCTGCAAGGCTTTGCGGAAGTTTTTTTACATCTTTATCGTTATTATTTTCATCTTGTGCATAAACTGCCGTTTGCGGCAGTTCGCCGCGCTCTATACCCTCTGTTACGGAGTATATTATAAGCGCGTATGCAAGGTAAGGATTCAGCATTGCGTCCGGCGAGCGCAGCTCTATCCGCCTGTACTCGTCCCAAGCCGCAGGTATCCTTATAAGCTCGTTTCTGTTTTGCGCAGCCCATGTAACGGTGCTCGGCGCTTTGTTTTTCCCGAGCCTTTCGTAGGAATTTTCGCACGGGTTTAAAAATGCCGTCATATCGGAAATCCTGTTCATTATACCCGAAACGGCATACGGGTGAAGATCTTTTTTCTCTCTCAGCGCGGTTACCGATATGTTTATGTGCATTCCGCTTCCGGGTGCGTCCTTTATGGGCTTCGGCGAAAAATCGGCATACAGACCGTTTTTTTCGGCAACCGTTTTTACAACCCATAAAAACGTAAGCGCATCGTCTGCCGCCGTAACGGGGTCCGAAAAACGAAAGTCTATCTCGTTTTGCCCGGGGCCTTCTTCATGGTGCGAGCTTTCGGGGCGTATTCCCATTCTTTCAAGCGTTAAACAAATCTCCCTGCGCACATTTTCGCCCTTGTCAAGCGGTGCAATGTCCATATAATGCGCCGTGTCAAAGGGTATGCCCGTGGGGTTTCCCTCGTCATCTGTTTTGAAAAGGTAAAATTCGATTTCCGCACCGAATGAAAACGCGTACCCTTTTTCAAGCGCGTTTTGCACAGCATCTTTTAATATTCTGCGCGAATCGCGTTCAAAGTCCCGCCCGTCGGGATAGCGCACAAAGCAAAACATTCTCACAACGCGGCCGTGGCTCGGGCGCCACGGAAGCACGCAAAGCGTTGACGGATCGGGGAAAAGCAAAAGGTCGGAGGATGCCTCCCCGCCGAAGCCCGGCACCGCGGAAGCGTCTATCGAGATGCCGCTTTCAAACGCGCGTGCAAGCTCATCGGGCATAATTGAAATATTTTTCTGCTTTCCGTACACATCGCAAAATGCAAGCCGGATAAACTTTACGTCCTCCTCTTTCACATACTGCATTACCTCGTTTTTTGTGTATACCACCCTGCTCACCCAAATCTTTTTTTAATTCGCAACATACATCTGTTTAAACGGGTTTTTGGTATCGGGAAGAACAACGGTAAAATCATCGTTTAAGATTTCCTGTGCCGAGAGCGAAAACTCTTTGCAAAATCTTTCCACAAACGGTCTTATCTCGTCCTTATCCTCTTTTTCGGCACGGTGCAGCGTAACCTGCGCCGGAAATTCGATATCGCTGCAATCGCCGCGCAGAAACATTTTTCCGCCGTGCATCCCCGTACACGGGAAATTCCCGACGATGCGCCCGGGCAAAAGCCCCAGCACAATAATTGTTCCGCCTGCCTGGTATTCGCCGAGAAAGCTTCCCGCACAGCCGCCGATAATAAGCGTGGGGTGCTTTTCTTTATACGCTTTCATATGTATTCCGGCACGGTAGCCGGCATTTCCGCGGACGAAAATCTCCCCGCCGCGCATTGCATAGCCTGCCGCATCGCCTATGTTTCCGTGAATGTAAATGCTGCCCTCGTTCATTGTATCACCCACGGCGTCCTGGGCGTTTGCATATACCGTTATCCGTGCGCCGTTAAGATACGCCCCCAGCGCATTTCCCGCAATACCGCGTATTTTAATATTTTTGTCCTTAAAACCCGCTGCAATAAACCGCTGTCCCATACAGCCCGTTATCTCTATCTCCTCCGGAGCTTCCCTTATTGTATCGTTAAGCTCTCTGAAGCCGAGTTTTGCTGCGTCAATAATCATTATAACACACCTCCCAGATTTTTTCTACGGTATTTGAAAGAAAAAGGTAAAAGTGAAGGATTTTTTTTCAAATTATCAAAATTCATTGTATCAAGCGGCGTTTTATTTCGTATAAGTGAGGTGTAGATGCCCGCTTTATCAACATTTCCCACAAGCATAAAGCCTATCAGGCGGTTATCCTTTACGTAAAGCTTTTTTATTGCGTTTTCTGTTTTTTCCTCATAAAGCTCGCCTTCGTACGTACCCGCCGTCATAAGGTGGCAGCCGAAAAATCCGATCGAGTTCATAGGTATTATATTGTCAAACACGGCTTCCTTTCCCGCCATATTTTCGCCTGCACAAAAGCCGCCGATATAGGCATTCGGCAAAATTGCCGTTACGCTTTTTTTGTTTTTTGTTATGTCAAAGCCCTCTGCCATATCGCCTGCCGCATAGATATTTTCAATGCTTGTCTGCATTTTTTCATTTACGATAACGCCGCGCTCCGTTTCCGCGCCAATATCCTTAAGCAGCGAAACGTTTGGGCGCACGCCCACAGCCGTTACCAAAATATCGAAATCCGTCTTAAGCCCGTTTTTTGTTTTTGCGGTGCCGTTTTCTATGCTTTCGATACTGTCGGAGAATATAAGCTCAATACCCATTTCCTTAAACTTTTTTTCTACCGGGGCGGCACATTCACTGTCCAGCACGCTGGGCATAAGATGCGGCGCAAGGTCGCATACCGTAATTTTCCCCGCTCTGCCGCAAAGCCCCTCCGCACATTTTAAGCCTATAAGCCCCGCGCCTATAATAAGCACGCGTGACTCTTTGTTTACCGCCTTTTCAAGGGCAAGGGCGTCTGAAACGGTCATAAAAGAAAACCTGTTTTTCACGTTTTCCAACCCTTTTATCGGCGGAACAAACGGGGACGAACCCGTTGCAACAAGCGCCTTTTCAAATTCTGCCGTTTCTCCGTTTTCCAAAAAAACCTTTTCGTTTTCTATTTTTTCGGCGCGTATACCCTTTAAAACGCGCACGCCGTTTTCTTTGTAAAATGCCTCGCTTCTGTACTGCATTTTATCTGTATCCGTTTTATTTTCAAGGTAGTAGGAAATCAGCGGTCTGGCATACGGAAGGGTGTTTTCCCCGCATATAAGCGTAATTTCGCCGTCTTTATCGTTTTTTCTTATGCCGTCTATACATCCGAGCGAGGCTATCCCCCCGCCGATAATTACATATTTTGTTTTCATACTCATCTCTCCTCGAAGCATATTGCGTTGTTCGGGCAGCCCGAAACGCAGGCGGGAGTACCGCATGTATTATTTGTGCAAAGCTCGCATTTTGTAACAGTGCCGTCTTTTCCCTGCACTATTGCGCCGTACGGGCACACCAGCACGCACGTAAGGCAGCCCACGCACTTTTCGCGGTCTATTTTTACAACGCCGTTTTCCTTATGCATTGCGCCCGAAATACAGGATTTTACACAAATTGCTTCGTCACAATGACGGCATGATACGGCATACATTATCTTTCCGTCGTCCTCTACCCTTATATTAGGATTTATTTTCTTATCCTTAAGCGCAAGCGACATATTTTTTTCGCCCGAATTGGCAAACGCACAGTTATATTCGCAAAGGTGACATCCAAGGCACCATTTTTCATTTACATAAACACGTTTCATTCTCCTGCATGTGAGATACCCAGTATCTCAAGCTCCTTTCCGTTTAATCCTACCCCGCGAAGCATAAGCCTGTTTCCGCGAAGCGCCTCGATAGAATTTATACCCATACCGCCCATAAGCTCTTTTATTTCGTGCCGCCATGCCGTAAGCAGATTTACAAGCCTTTGGCTGCCTATGTCGGGGTTTAGCCTTTTAACAAGCTCGGGGCGCTGTGTTGCAATGCCCCAGTTGCACTTGCCGCTTTGGCACGTTCTGCACAAATGGCAGCCGAGTGCGATGAGCGCGCTCGTTGCAATATAGCACGCATCTGCGCCTAAGGCTATTGCCTTTACAACGTCGGACGCGCTTCTTATGCTTCCGCCCACTACAAGCGATACGTCGTTTCGTATGCCCTCGTCGCGAAGCCTCTGGTCAACGCTTGCAAGCGCAAGCTCTATGGGTATTCCCACGTTATCCCTTATCCTTGTGGGCGCTGCGCCCGTTCCTCCGCGGAAGCCGTCTATCGCAATTATGTCTGCACCGCTGCGCGCTATACCGCTTGCTATTGCCGCGATATTATGAACCGCCGCAACCTTAACGATAACAGGCTTTTTATATTCCGTCGCCTCTTTAAGCGAATAAACAAGCTGCCTTAAATCCTCAATCGAATATATATCGTGGTGCGGGGCGGGGCTTATCGCGTCCGACCCTTCGGGAATCATCCTTGTGCGCGAAACGTCGCCCACTATTTTTGTGCCGGGCAAATGACCGCCTATGCCGGGCTTTGCGCCCTGTCCCATCTTAATTTCTACCGCCGCACCGGCTTCAAGATAATCTTTGTACACGCCAAACCGCCCGGAGGCAACCTGAACTATCGTATTTTTTCCGTACACGTAAAAATCCTCGTGCAGACCGCCCTCGCCGGTGTTATAGTAAATGCCCAGCTCCGAGGCTGCACGCGCAAGCGATTCGTGCGCATTGTAGCTTATGGAGCCGTAGCTCATGGCAGAAAACATTACCGGCATCGAAAGCTCTAACTGCGGCGATATATCGCACTTTATATTTCCGTTTTCGTCGCGCGATATTTTACTTGGCTTCTTTCCCAGAAACACGCGCGTTTCCATAGGCTCGCGCAGCGGGTCTATCGGCGGGTTTGTAACCTGGGAGGCATTTATAAGTATCTTGTCCCAATAAACGGGAAGCGGGTTTGGATTACCCATCGACGAAAGCAGCACGCCGCCGCTTTGCGCCTGCTTGTAAATTTCCTTTACGGCACTGTCGGACCAGTTTGCGTTTTCGCGTATGCGGCAGTCGCTTTTTACTATTTTAAGTGCACGCACCGGGCAAAGAGATACACAGCGCTGGCAGTTTACGCATTTCGACTCGTCGCACAGCATCATATCTCTTTCTTTATCGTAACAGTGAACCCCGTTTGCGCACTGTCTTTCACACACCCTGCATTTTATACAGCGTGCTTCGTTTCTTATAACCTCAAAATCGGGATATATGTAATTTATCGCCATTAAAAAGCACCCTCTTTTACTTTTATGATAACAGGCTCGCCGCCTGCGGGAGAATATATGTTTTCGGCGTTCGGCTCCATTGTGCGTATTGCCGCCTCCTCGCTGGCTATAAATACCTTGTCGTCCTTTTCGCCGACAACCATACTGCGAAGTTTAAGCCTGTCGTTAAGCGCCATCAGCCCGCCGTTAAACCCAAGTATAATGGAAAACGGCCCCGTTATAAGAAGGCTGCCGTACACGCAGCGCAGATATTTTAATTTTTCCTTATCCTCGCGCTTTTCTATCGTGCTCCAAAACGGCGCGGCGCAAACCTGTGCGGTTTCCGTAAGCGTAAGCCCCTGCTTTCTTATAAGATAATCGGCAATATATGTAATAACCTCGGTATCGGTTTGAAGCGTGCATTTGTAGCCGAACATTTCTATAAATCGTCTGTTTGCGTCGTATGACGATATTTCACCGTTATGTACAACCGTGTAATCCAAAAGCCCGAACGGGTGCGCCCCGCCCCACCAGCCGGGGGTGTTTGTGGGGTATCTTCCGTGCGCCGTCCAAAGGTATGCCCCGTATTCGTCAAGGCGGTAAAACTCTCCCACGTCCTCCGGATAGCCTACGGCTTTAAACGCGCCCATATTTTTGCCGCTTGAAAATACGTACGCCCCTTTTATTTCCGTATTTATACGCACCACAATGCGCGAGGTATATTCCTTTTCGTCAAGCTGCATACGTGAAAGCACCGACGAAAGCGGTATTACAAAGTAACGCCATATCAAAGGCTCGTCCGTAATGTTTTTATGCTTGCGCGTCGGTATATTTTCCGCGCGCACTATTTCAAAGCTGTCTTTTAAAAACTGTTCGCACTCGTGGCGGGCGGCATTGTCGTTAAAAAATATATGAAATGCATAAAAATCGCGGTACTCGGGATATATGCCGTACGCGGCAAAACCGCCGCCCAAACCGTTTGAACGGTCGTGCATCGGGCGCATACTTTCTATTATTTTAGTGCCGTCCATCCTTTTTCCCTCGCGGGATATAACGGCGGATATCGCACAGCCCGACGGTATACGTATCTGTCCCTCTATAGCTTTCATTTTATCTGCCTTCCTTCAAATAAGAAATAAAAAAAGAAGATGTCAATTTTGGGCGCAAAAACGCCGAAAATAAACACCTTCGTTTATATGATGTCATATTTTAGCACTCATTTTTTCTTTTGTCAATACTTTGCGGCGTAAAAAACACTTTTTCGGCAAAAAATTCATTTTTTGAAAAAAAGGGGTTGACAAATCTGTTTTTGCGGCGTATAATGCAGCGCATAAGGCAAGGATGCCGTGGGGATAATCCCCCGTAGGTAATCCTTGCCTTTTTTGTTTTACATTTATAAAAAGAAAGGTTGATAAGTATGGCAACAGTACCGCAAATTTTCGGGAGCAATGTTTTCGATGACAGGCAGATGAAAGCGCGTCTTTCGGAGAAAGTTTACAATTCTATCGTAAAAACCATTAAAGAAGGAAAGCAGCTTGATATATCGCTTGCAAATGCTGTTGCCTCCGCAATGAGAGATTGGGCGGTAGAAAAAGGCGCAACGCATTACACGCATTGGTTTCAGCCTATGACGGGCGTTACGGCGGAAAAGCACGACAGCTTTATTTCACCCGCACCCGACGGCGGCGTTATAATGGAGTTTTCCGGCAAAGAACTTATAAAGGGCGAGCCGGACGCGTCCTCCTTCCCCTCGGGCGGGCTTAGGGCAACGTTCGAGGCGCGCGGCTATACCGCATGGGATCCGACCTCCTACGCATTTATAAAGGATAAAACGCTTTGCATACCTACGGCGTTTTGCTCTTACACGGGCGAGGCGCTTGACAAAAAGACGCCGCTTCTTCGTTCTATGACGGCGCTTAACCGCCAGGCGCTGAGGGTGCTTCGTCTTTTCGGAAACGACAGCGTACATATGGTAACCACAAGCGTAGGACCCGAGCAGGAATATTTCCTTGTAGATAAGGATATGTTTGACAAACGCCATGACCTTATTTATACCGGCAGAACGCTTTTCGGTGCAAAGCCGCCGAAAGGGCAGGAAATGGACGACCACTATTTCGGAATTATAAAGCCGCGCGTTGCGGAGTTTATGAAAGACCTTAACGAAGAGCTTTGGAAGCTTGGCATACTTGCAAAAACGCAGCATAACGAGGTTGCCCCCGCGCAGCACGAGCTTGCGCCGATATATTCCACAACGAATATAGCAACCGACCATAACCAGCTTACTATGGAAATAATGCAGCGGGTTGCGCTTCGCCACAATCTTGTATGTCTGCTTCACGAAAAGCCTTTTGCAGGCGTAAACGGAAGCGGCAAGCATAACAACTGGTCAATTTCCACCGATACCGGTATAAACCTTCTTACACCGGGTGAAACGCCCTATGAAAACGCACAGTTTTTGCTTTTCCTTGTAGCGGTTATAAAAGCGGTTGACAAATATCAGGATCTTCTGCGCATCTCCGTTGCAACAGCAGGCAACGACCACCGTTTAGGTGCAAACGAAGCACCGCCGGCAGTTATATCAATCTTTTTGGGCGAAGAGCTTGAAGCAGTGCTTTCCGCAATTGAAAGCGATACGGAATACGAAGCAGGCAAAAAAACAAAAATGAAGCTTGGCGTAGACATTCTGCCCGAATTTAAAAAGGACACCACCGACCGTAACCGCACAAGCCCGTTTGCCTTTACCGGCAACAAGTTCGAGTTCCGTATGCTCGGCTCTTCAAACAGCATTGCTTGTGCAAACATTATGCTTAACGCCGCAGTTGCGGAAATTCTTAAAGAGTTTGCCGACAAGCTTGAAGGCGCAAAGGATTTTGAAACAGAGCTTCACAACCTTATAAAAGATACAATAAAGGCGCACAAGCGTATTATATTCGGTGGCAACGGCTACGGCGAAGAATGGATGGAGGAAGCGAAAAAGCGCGGTCTTTCAAACTACAAAACAACTGCCGACTGTATGCCCCACCTTATCGACAAGAAAAACGCCGATATGCTTATCTCGCAGGGCGTATTTACAAAGGCAGAGCTTATGTCCCGTCTTGAAATACAGCTTGAAAATTACGTAAAATCCGTAAACATTGAAGCGCTTACGATGATTGATATGGCAAAGAAGGAAATTCTTCCGGCGGTATTTAAATATGCCTCCAAGCTTATAGATACCTCCGCAAAGAAAAAGGAAATCGGCGCGGGCGCGTCCGCATACGAAACGGATGTTATAGGCCGTCTCAGCGCGCTTGAGGACGTTATCTATTCCAGGGCGAACGAGCTTGAGGACGCTGCCGCAAAGCTTGGCACCATTGACGATATTATAGAGCAGGCAAACTTTGTGCGTGACGAGATAATTGTAAAAATGGCTTCTCTTCGCGTTGCTGCCGACGAGGCGGAAACCCTCACCGACAGTGCATACTGGCCTTTCCCCTGCTACGGTGATTTACTTTTCGGCGTAAAATAAAAAGATATGTATAAACAGGAGTGATTAAAATGACATTCAGTGCAGTAAATACTATTTGGGTACTTTTGGGCGCAGCGCTTGTGTTCTTTATGCAGGCAGGCTTTTCGATGTGTGAAGCGGGCTTCACACGTTCCAAAAACACAGGTAATATTCTTATGAAAAACCTTATGGATTTTTGTATAGGCACACCGTGCTTCTGGCTTTTCGGTTTCGGAATAATGTTTGGTACGGGCACCGCGGTTTTCGGCCGGATTGACCCGCTTATAATGAAAGACTACTCATCAATTCTTCCGGCGGGCGTTCCGCTTTGGGCATATGCAATATTTCAGACCGTATTTTGCGCAACCGCCGCTACAATAGTTTCGGGTGCTATGGCAGAGCGTACAAAGTTTTCGGCATACTGCCTGTATTCTGCGGCAATTTCCCTTTTCATATATCCTATTTCCGGTCATTGGATATGGGGCGGCGGCTGGCTTGCAAGTATGGGCTTTCACGACTTTGCCGGCTCTACCGCGGTACATATGGTAGGCGGTGTCTGCGCACTAATCGGTGCGGCAATCTTAGGTCCCCGTATAGGAAAATACGGTAAAGACGGCAAGCCCCGCGCAATTTTGGGGCACAACCTTACGGCGGCAGCGCTCGGCGTATTTATACTTTGGTTCTGCTGGTTCGGCTTCAACGGCGCCTCCACCGTCGGTATGGATTCAGATGCACAGCTTATGCGTGCGGGAATTATATTCTTTAACACAAACCTTGCCGCAGCGCTTGCGTGCTGCTCGGCGCTTATCTTCACATGGGTGCGCTACGGTAAGCCCGATGTTTCGATGACGTATAACGCAGCTTTGGCAGGTCTTGTCGGAATAACGGCAGGCTGTGACGCTGTAAGCCCCGTCGGTGCGGCAATTATGGGTATAATCTTCGGTGTTTTAATGGTTCTGGCAGTGGAATTTTTTGACAAGGTGCTTAAAATTGACGACCCTGTCGGCGCAATCTCCGTTCACGGTGTTTGCGGGAGCGTAGGCACAATTCTTACAGGCTTGTTTTCAACCGGCGGAATTGCGGAAGCAGACGGCACGCTTCCCGTTATGAAAGGGCTTTTCTACGGCGGCGGATTTACCTTCTTCGGAGTACAGCTTTTGGGTGTTTTATCCGTAATGCTGTATGTTGCCGTAGTAATTACAATCGTATTTATGATTATAAAAAACACAATCGGTCTCAGAGCTGACAAGGCAGACGAAATTGCCGGTCTTGATATTTCGGAGCACGGTCTTTTAACAGCATACGCAGGCTTTGCAACAGAGCCCGACGAAACGCTTACAGACGAGGGTGCCGTACCGATGGGCGATGTTCCCGTAAGCGCAGCCGTAAAGGTAGATGACGTGCATACGGAAAGCTCCGAAAAGAGCGGCGTTAAGTTTACAAAAGTTGAAATCGTGTGCAAGGAGGCACGCTTTGAAACGCTTAAAAATGCTATGATGAAGCTTGGCATAACCGGTATGACGGTTTCCCACGTTATGGGCTGCGGGCAGCAAAAGGGTAAGCCCGAATATTACCGCGGCGTACCCGTGGAAACAAACCTTCTGCCAAAAGTTCAGGTTGATATAGTTGTAAGCAAAATACCGGTAAGAGCCGTAATAGAAACGGCAAAGCGTGCGCTTTACACAGGTCACATCGGCGACGGAAAGATTTTTGTTTACGATGTTGAAAACGTTGTAAAGGTAAGAACCGGTGAAGAGGGTTACGATGCCCTCCAGGATGTAGAATAATACAGAAAAAACGCTCGGGGCAAAAGGGTTTTATATTACACTTTTGCCCTTTGGGCATAAAGGCGTTTGAGCCGGGAAAAGTAATGCGGGATATCGCTCACAGCGAGCGCGGGACGGTGAGAGCCGCGCAGAACGAGCCTGTATGAAGAACCCCCGGCAAGCCGCAATCCGAAAGGCTTTTGCCAAGTAGGTGCGCCGCAGCCGTGCGTTAAACGGGGGGCTTTTCACCCAAAGAGTATAAAAATAGGTGGCACCGCAGGAAAAAAGATCCCTGCCCTATGAATTTAAAATTTCGGAGGAATTTGTATGTGTTCTGTTATGGGTTACTGTGGCTGCAGTGCCACCCTTGATTTATTTAAAAAAGGATTTGAAAAAACAATTTCGCGCGGGCCGGATATGTCAAAAACGGTTGACACGGGCTGCGGTCTTTTGGGTTTTCACCGTCTGGCTATTATGGGGCTTGACGAAAGCGGTATGCAGCCGTTCGAGCTTTGCAAAAGCTATGTTGTATGCAACGGTGAAATATACGGCTACGAAAAATTAAAAAAGCAGCTTTCCGAAAAATACACCTTTAAAAGCGGTTCCGACTGCGAGATACTGCTTCCGATGTATTTTGAATACGGCACCGATATGTTTAAAATGCTTGACGCCGAATTTGCGCTTATTATCTTCGATGCAAACACAAAAGAATATATTGCCGCGCGCGACCCGATAGGCATACGCCCGCTTTATTACGGATATGATAAAGAAGGAACCGTTGTATTTGCCAGCGAGCCGAAAAACCTTATGCCCATATGCGGCAAAATAATGCCGTTTCCCCCGGGGCACTACTATAAAGACGGCAAATTTGTATGCTACCGCGATATGACAAAGGTAAAGGAAGTTTGTAAAGACGGTATTGACGTTATCTGCCAAAACATTCACGAAAAGCTTGTGGCGGGAATAGAAAAGCGCCTTGTTGCAGACGCAAAGGTAGGGTATCTTCTTTCCGGCGGGCTTGATTCGTCGCTTGTTTGCGCCGTTGCGGCAAAAAAAAGCAAAACGCCCATAAAAACCTTTGCCATAGGTATGAAAACGGATGCAATCGACCTTAAATATGCAAAGCAGGTTGCAGAATATATCGGCAGCGAGCATACAGAGGTTATAATTACCAAGGACGACGTTTTGTCCTCTCTCGAAAAGGTTACAGAGCTTTTGGCAACCTTTGATATTACCACAATACGCGCAAGTATAGGAATGTATTTGCTTTGCAAATATATTCACGAAAACACCGACATCCGCGTGCTTTTAACGGGCGAAATATCAGACGAGCTTTTCGGATATAAATATACAGACTTTGCACCCGATGCCGACGCTTTTCAGAAGGAGTCGCAAAAAAGGGTACACGAGCTTAATATGTACGACGTACTGCGTGCCGACCGCTGTATAAGCGTAAACTCGCTTGAGGCGCGCGTGCCTTTCGGCGATTTGGATTTTGTGGAATACGTGATGTCAATCGACCCCGAAAAGAAGCTTAACACCTATAACAAAGGAAAGTACCTTCTTCGCCGCGCTTTCGAGGGCGACTATCTCCCGCATGATATTTTGTACCGTGAAAAGGCAGCATTTTCCGACGCCGTAGGACACTCTATGGTATGGTATCTTAAAGACTACGCCGAGGGTCTTTATACGGATGAAGAATTTACGGAGAAATGCAAAAAATATACACACGCGCAGCCCTTTACGAAGGAATCTCTGCTTTACCGCGAGATATTTGAAAAATATTATCCCGGTCAGGGCGAAATGATTGCAGGTTTCTGGATGCCGAACCGTGACTGGGAGGGCTGCAACGTAACAGACCCCTCCGCGAGGGTACTTTCAAACTACGGCGACAGCGGAAAGTAAGGGGATGATTTTTTAATCAGCCTCCCAAACACCGGAGAAAGGAATTGTTATTATGCTTTTAAAATTTACGAAAATGCATGGCTGCGGAAATGATTATATATACGTAAACGGCTTTACGCAGATAATGCCGCACCCGCAAAAGGCTGCGGTGCAGCTTTCAAGAAGGCATTTTTCCATAGGCGCGGACGGTCTTATTATAATTTGCCCGTCAGATATTGCAGACGCGAAAATGCGAATGTTTAACGCCGACGGCTCGGAGGGCAAAATGTGCGGCAACGGTATACGCTGCGTTGCAAAATATGTTTACGATAACGGCATTTCAAAAAATAATCCCCTGAAAATAGAAACGCTTTCAGGTATAAAAACGGTTTCTCTTACGGTTGAAAACGATGTTGTCACGTATGCCTCGGTCGATATGGGCGCACCGATTTTAACCCCCGCCGACATTCCCGCAAAGGCAGTCGGAAAGCTGCCCGTCATAAACCGCGAGATTTCCTTCGGCGACAAAAGCTTTTTGGTTACGCTTGTAAGTATGGGAAATCCGCATTGCGTTATTTTCGTTCCGGAGGAATTTGACCTTGGCGGTTTTGACATAGAAAAAGACGGTTCACTTATTGAAAATGCACCCGTTTTTCCCGAAAAAGCAAATGTTGAATTTGTGAAAATGCACTCTCAAACGCTTTTTGAAATGCGTGTATGGGAGCGCGGCAGCGGCGAAACGCTTGCCTGCGGAACAGGCGCGTGCGCAGTGGCGGTTGCAGCCGTTTTAAACGGATATGCTCAAAAAAATACCGATATATGCATACGCCTTAAAGGCGGCGATTTAACCGTCCGCTATACCGGCGATACAGTTATTATGACGGGCGAAGCGTGCGAGGCATTTTCGGGCTTTGTACAGCTGTAATTATAAAACGGAGGTTTTTATGAAAATAAATAAAAATTATCTTAACCTTAAGCCGTCGTACCTTTTTAAAACGATAGGCGAGCGCACGGCAAGCTATATATCTTCACATCCCGACGCAAATATTATAAAAATGGGCATAGGCGATGTTACCCTGCCCATAATACCGGCTGCGGTAAAGGCTATGAAAAATGCCGCCGAGGAGATGGGGCGGCGTGAAACCTTTCACGGTTATCCCGACAGCTACGGCGAGGCTTTTTTGCTCGATGCAATAAAAAGGCACTACAAAGAGCATATCAAAACCGACATAGACGCAAGCGAAATTGTTGTAACCTGCGGCGCAAAGGAGGATGTGTCAAATATTTTGGATATTTTTGACACAGACAACACCGTGCTTATACCCGACCCCGTGTACCCTGTCTATTACGATACAAACGTAATGGCGGGGAGGCGAATTAAGCTTATACCCGCAAATAGGGAAAACGGCTTTTTGCCTATGCCCCCATCCTCTGTTTGCGGCGGCGCGGATATTATATATATATGCTCGCCGAATAATCCCACCGGTGCGGCTTACACGCGTGCTCAGCTTAAAGAATGGGTAGACTTTGCAAATAAAAACGGCGCTGTAATCTTATACGACGCCGCATATGAAATTTTTGTTTCCGACCCGGATTGTCCGCGCAGTATTTTTGAGATAGACGGCGCAAAGGAATGTGCGATAGAGCTTTGCTCTTTTTCAAAAACTGCCGGTTTTACGGGGCTTCGCTGCGGTTACAGCGTTGTTCCGAATGCCCTTGTTCGCGGCGGTGTGCATTTAAACGATTTGTGGAAACGCCGCCAGTCTACAAAGTTTAACGGCGTTTCATATATTATTCAGCGCGGAGCCGAGGCGGCGTTTTCAAAAGACGGCTACAGTGAAATTTTAAAAAATATTTCATACTATAAAAAAAATACCGGCATTATGATGGCTGCCTTCGACGAAATGGGCTTTTCGTATTGCGGCGGAAAAAACAGCCCGTATATATGGTTAAAATGCCCCGATAATATGAAAAGCTGGGAATTTTTTGATTTCCTTTTAGATAAATGCCACATAATAGGCACCCCGGGCGAGGGCTTCGGCGAATACGGAGAGGGGTATTTCCGCCTTTCAGGCTTCGGCACAAACGAAAAAACCGCCGAAGCGGCAGAGCGCATCAAAAACATATATAAATTCAAATGAGCGTGTGGTATTAGCCTCACGCTTCAGACTGTCGAAAAACTGAAAGTTCGAGAATTTGGGGAGTTGTCAGAGGGGAAATCCCCTCTGACGTAAAAAACGCGGTTTTCGCGGGCATGTACCGCAAAAACCGCTCCTTGCAAGGGCTGGCGCGGTGAGCGCCGCGCGAGCGAAAGCCCTTGTTCTCAAACGAAAGCTCCGAAAGCGAGCTTTCGGCTTGAAGCGTGTCGGCTTTATCGACACGCTTATTCAAATTTATATACATATCCATCCGTTTCAAAATTTATTGTGCCTGATATATCCGTTCTGTAAACGGCTGTACCAAGGGCTTCAAGGCGGCTTAATACAATCGGCGCGGGAAAACCGTATTGGTTTTCGCGCCCTACCGATATTACCGCAGCCTTAGGGCTTACCTTCTGCAAAAATTCCTCCGTTGAGGACGTTGCGCTGCCGTGATGCGCAACCTTTAAAACATCGCTTTTTATATCCATTCCCGAATTTACCATAGAATACTCGGAAAGCGCCTCGCTGTCGCCCGCAAAAAGCAGCGATACATCGTTATATTCAACCTTAAGCACAATACTGTAATTATTCATTCTTTCGTATTTTTGCCCATCCGGCGCAACGGCGCGGCACTTTACATCACCCGTTAAAACCTCTGTCCCGCGCGACGCATAAATACATTCGCTTCCGTTTTCGGAAAGTGCGTCCAATAGATTTTGAAAGGTTTTGGTGGTATGCGTAACGTTCGGCATATAAAAAACATCGGTTTTAAAATTTTCAAGCACCGTTACAAGCCCGCCTATATGGTCCGCGTGCGGGTGCGTTGCAACCATAATGTCAATTTTTTCGTAGCCGAGCGCCTTTATTTTTTCGCAAAGCTCTTTTCCGAATTTTTTCTCTCCGCCGTCAATCAGCATACAGCGCCCGTCGGGCAGTTCCAAAAAAATGCTGTCCGCCTGCCCGCAGTCAAAAAAACGCACGCGCAGCGGCTGCTCGCTTGAAATATTTATGCGGTTTTTCTCACCGTCCCACGAAACGGTGTAGCCAAAGCTTTCACATACCGCACGCAGCGGCACAAAAAGCGTGGAATCGATTATAACCGGGCTTTTTAAAAGCGAAATTTCCGTGCCGTTTTTATAAAGAGCTTTTTTCCCCGGGGCAAAAACAATTTCCGTACCGTCTTTCTTTGCTGCCGCGCTAAAGCTTTTATCATCCCATGTTACCTCAGCGCCCATAGCGCTGAACACACTGCGCATCGGAATAAGCGTTGTGCCGTCCTCTATAAACGGCTGTGCCGTAGACGCTACCGCACTGCCGTTAAATAAAATTTCGGGCGGTGCGTCGGCATATGCCCCGTACGACATCAGAAAAACCATAAAAAATATTGCGGCAGCCGCGACTGTGCGAGCTGCCGCTTTTATTTTACCTGCAAACGTCATTTCCTTTTTCTCCGTTCAGATACGATGTAATGTTTTGTGCCGTCATACTTATGCAGCGGCGGCGCGCCTCAACGCTTGCCCACGCTATATGCGGGGTGAAAACCACTCTGTCGCTTTTTTTAACATTCATAAGCGGGCTGCTTTTCTCGGGCGGCTCGGAAGAATACACATCAATACCCGCGCCCGCAATTATTCCTTCATCTATCGCCTGTGCAAGTGCGGCTTCGTCCGTTACCGCACCGCGGCTTACGTTTATCAGAACCGCACTTTTTTTCATAAGCGCTAAAGCGTTTTTCCCGATAAGCCCCTGCGATTTTTCATTAAGCGGTGTTGAAAGCGATATAATATCGCTCTCTTTCAAAAGCCTTTCAAGCGGCACACGCAAAAAAGGCTCCTCCCTTTCTGCGCCCGAAAGCGAGCTGTAGCAAACGTTTGCTCCGAAAGCCCTTGCCGCAAAGCCCACCTGTCTTCCTATTGCGCCAAGCCCTATTATACCCCAGTTTTTTCCGTCAAGCTCAAAAAACGGCTTTGCCAGGTGGTTTGCCGCGCCGCTTTTGGAATAAAGCCCGCTCTTTACAAAATCGTCATAATAGCGCAGATTTTCAATAAGCGCAAAAAGCAGTGCAAACGTGTGCTGGCACACGCTCTGCACGCAATACCCGGGGGTGTTTCGCACGCTTATATTGTTTTCCCTGCAATAATTTATGTCTATATTGTTGTAGCCGATCGCAAAAACGCATATAAGCCGCAGCTTTTTTGCGCAGCTTAGGGCGGCTTTGTCAAGAACCACTTTATTTAATATTACAATTTCCGCGTCGTTTATTCTTTGCGCAATCTCTTCCTTTTTCGTATTGTTAAAAACCGCAAGGTCGCACACATTTTCAATGGGTGCAAAATCAATATCGCGCCCCATCGTTTCAGCGTCAAGAATTACTGCTTTCATCTTAGTTTTCCTCAAGCTTTTTAAGCTCCTTCATATTCACATTTTCGGAATTTGCACGAGTGTTTTTAAGAATTTTTATGTCCTTTACGCTAAATTCCTCAACGGTCGGCTCGTCACATTCTGAAAGCGCGACGTTTACCGTTCCCTTAAGCACAACGCCGCTTTGCACCGTTCCTTTGCCCTTCGGCGTCATAACAATTGCCCCGACAGACGGCATCTTGCGCGCATATTCGTCGTAGCAGTTCTGCTCGTACTGCAAGCAGCACATAAGCCTGCCGCAATTACCCGATATTTTAGTCGGGTTAAGGCTTAGCCCCTGTTCCTTTGCCATTTTAATGCTTACCGGATGAAATCCGTCAAGAAAGCTCGAGCAGCACAGCTGCCGCCCGCATATTCCTATTCCGCCCAGCATCTTTGCCTCGTCCCTGATGCCTATCTGCCTAAGCTCTATACGTGTGCGGAATACGCCTGCAAGGTCTTTTACAAGCTCGCGGAAATCCACCCTGCCGTCAGACGTAAAGTAAAACAAAATTTTGTTTCCGTCAAAGGTATATTCCACATCAACAAGCTTCATATCAAGCTTGTGTTTCTGGATTTTCTCCTCACATATGGAAAAAGCCTCTTTCTCTTTCTTTTTGTTTTTTTCAAGCTGCTGCTCGTCCTTTTTTGTTGCAAGGCGCACAATCTCTTTCAAAGGCGAAACAACATCCTCCTCTTTTATTTGTGTGCGGGCAATGGATATTTTCCCGTACTCAAGCCCGCGCGCCGTTTCCACAATTACGGCGTCGCCTATATTAAGGGAAAGCTCCCCCGGGGAAAAGTAATACGATTTTCCCGTATCTTTAAATTTAACTCCTACTACCTCTACCATGGATATCCTCCCAACATTTTATAAGCATATTCACAATCCACAGCTCATACTTCATCGATACATTAAGCATACTCCGCTGCTTTGTTACTCTTTCTATAACACTTATAACCGCAGACTGGGCGGTTTTTTTTGAAAATTCCTCAATATATACAATAAGGTCTTTGTTTATAACCGGGCGGTTGAGCTTAAGCGCCGAAACATCGCCCATAAAGCTTAAAAACAAATCAAAATACATATCGCAGCCCAAAAACGCAGCCTTGCCGCTTTTTTTTATGTCAAAAAGCTCCGCAACCTCGAATATCGCCGTGCGGTCTCCCGTCATATGCGATATTGCCTCGAACATTTTCTGCCTTAGGGCAAAAAAGCCCTCATCCTCGCATATATCTATTGCCCTGCCTATTATCCCTCCGCTGTACTGCGCTATAAAATTTGCGTCAGCGCTTTTTTGCGGATACTGCGCTTTTACAAAACGCTCCGTTTCCTCCTCGGAAAAGGGTTCAAAAACAATATGCATCCCGCGCGAGCGTATCGTGGGCAAAAGGTTTTGCACGTTTTCCGACAAAAGTATTATCACAGCGTATGACGGCGGCTCTTCAAACGATTTTAAAAGCGCGTTTTGTGCGTCGCTGTTCATAGAGTCGGCATTTTTTACGATAAGCACCTTGTTTTTTGATATTGCGGGCTTTATATAAAGCTCCTCTGTGAGGGCGCGTATATCGTTTACCCGTACGGCGCCGTCCTCCCCGGTGATATATACATCCGGGTGCGTATGTGCAAATACCTTCTTGCAGTCGGGGCAGTTTAAGCACGGTACCTTTTCACCCGTGCAGTGCAGCGCCGCCGCAAAAATCATTGCCGCAGAAGACTTTCCTATTCCGCGCATACCCTCAAATATATACGCACCGGCACGGCTGTCCGTCTGCGCTGCATAAATAAGGGAGCGCAGCGCCTTTTGTGTGGTCAGAAAATTTTTCATTTTTCTTTACCCGTTTTTTGAAAAATATCTTGTTATATGCCATATAACAAGGTTTAAAACATATATCACCGCGCCGAACAAAAGCCCCAAAAGCATACCGTTGATAACGCGCGTAAAGATTATTTCCGCACCCGTAAATACATGGCAAAAGCTGTTCATAACAGAAGCAAACAATACCGACGCGCCCACGCCGCACATCCACCTCATAAGCTTTATATCCGTCTCCTTTATATAGTAAACCATAATAAGAAGTGCCGGCCAGCCTACCAAAAATTCCTTTGTGCGCGGGCGTGCCGCCATACGGTTTGTAATTGCGTTGCGCATAAAAGACTCTGCACCGGATATTGTTTTTACGTTACCGCTGCGCACAATATACATTGCTCCGCAAAGTGCTATAAACGCAAATATTATAACCCAGTACACCTTTATATCCGCACAAAGCGCCATCTTCACTCTTTCGGCAAACGGCTTTTTCCCGTCGCCGAATATAAAGCAAAACACCGCCGCAGTATAAAGAATAGGCACTATTAAAGACAATTTAATGCCGCGGAAAATAAGCGAATTTATATAAAAATCATACCCGCTTAAAAGCGAACACAGCACCACTCCCGCAATGCACATAAGCACAAACGTAAGAATCACCGTTAAAACGCACAAAAGCCACGTTTTAACGCGCGGTGCCTGCTTCTTTATAAACAAAAGCACCATCGTAATATTAAAGCACGGCGCGCTGAGAGCAAAAAGCGACGGATACAAAAGCACTATTCCCATAGGCGCCACAGCGGTAAAGCCCGTAAGAAGCACCGCACCCAAAAGCGCAAGCATTTCAAGCTTAAAAATCGTCTTTTTCGCCAAAAGCTCTATAACTGTAAGCCACATTAAAATAATAAGTATTCCGGCGGCGGCATACTTTATCCGCCGATGCGCGGTGTAGCCTGAAAATGACGGCGGCGCCGCATTTGTAACATAGCCGAACGAATTAAGCTTTTTCATAACGCTTTTTGTTACGTCAAGCGTTTTCTCTGCCTTTACATCATACTGCGCGCTTCCGTTTGTAAGCTGATTTATGCTTACAAACCTTATATTTCTGTCAATAACCGAATTAAGAATTTGGAAATATCTTTGTGTACTGTCGGTTGCACCGGTGTTTTTCGTGTTAAAATCGGTCGTTTCGTAGCTTCTTATAACCCTTCCCCGTGCGCTTTCCACAAGGCGTGCATAGCCGTTGGGCTTTTGGTTTGAAAGCTGATCGGTGTTTTCCGTAAGCACAAGCGTAAGGTTGTTTTTCTCTATAATCCTTGCAAAAGCCTCGGTATTGTTTTTTGCCGCCTTCGACTCATTCTTTCGGTAATTGTTTTCCTTAAGGTTAATATATTTAATATTATATTTTTTTACAAGGTTTTCAATATTTTTTACATAATCGGTCTTTGTGTAATCGCCCAAAAGCGTGGCAAGCACAATATCTGCACCGGCTTCGTGTGCTTTTTTTATTTTGCTTTCGTTAAAGCCTATCATTATCTGCCACGGATAGGCAGCGTCGTTATAAAGCACGTACACATCTGCGCCGAGCGGTGTGGTTTTCATAACATATTCATCGGGCGCGTATTTTTTCGCAATCCAGTCGCTTAAAAACTTTTTCGACTCCGCCCTTTTTGTGATAAGCAAGTAGCTGTCGTTATGGATAAGCTCGTTTCCTTCAAGCTGTTTTATTATTTCTTCGCTTTCGTCATCATATTTATGAAGAAGCACATTGTACTTTATCGCTGTAATATATCCCGAAGATATAAGCGAGTTTAAACTTTCTTCACCTATCAAAACCGTGTTTATTCCGCTTTTTTGATAATCAAGTAAATTATCGTTAAATTCCTTCGGGCTTAAAACCATCTCCGCATTGTTGTAGTTAAGCGCAAAAACAACGTTTTTGTTCATACGTTCATACGATATGCGCGTAAAAAAGTCCGGCAGAAGAAACGCCGCAAGAATAATTGCCGCCGCAATCCTTATTATAATATTCTTTTTACTCATTCTCTTTTCCTCCGTTCTGCCGCCCGGCACCGCTCATAATTGTTTTCACACCGCCGTTTAAAAGCATTACAATACAGTATGCCGCCCCGCAAAGTGCAAGCGGTAAAATAAATGTAAACCGTCCGCGCAAAACATTCGGTGCAAAAATCAAAAACACCAAAAATACAGCCAGTGCGCATATTGCCGCCGCAACCACACGCGCAATATTTCCGATAAGCTCTTTGTCCAAAAATGCGCCTATTACCTTTGAAATTGCAAATGCTATGTTTACCGCATATGCCAAAAACAGCACCGTGGTACTCGCCGCAACAAATGCCGCGCCGCCCAGCGGCAGCGCAAAAACGTTTACAAGCATTTTAAGCGCCACAACCGCAAGCGTACCTATAACGGTGTAGCCGTATTTTGAATCGAGATACAAAACCTTATTAAAAAGCTCCTGGCACACATACCCCAGCGCCCCAAGCGTATATATCGCAAACAAAAGTGCCGTTATATGCGTAAGCTCCGGTCCGAACTCGCCCCTTTCGTAAAGCAGGGCTATAATGTTTTCACCAAAACAGCAAACCGTAAGTATAAACGGAACAAATATAGCCGCCATAACCGTTATTATATATTTAATAAGCTTGCGCACATAGCCGAGATTCCCCTCCTCATAGTTTTTGCTTATCGAAGGGAATACAACATTACTCATCGCAACAACAAACACGCTTGATATTGTTATAAACAGGTTTGAAGCATAGTTTATCGTGGTTCCTGCACCGCTTTGCGCGCTTACGGCGGCTTTATCGCTCATAAAGCACAGCTGAAACATCATATTCGATATAAATATGTATACGATTTCTATGCTTCCGCCGCCGTCTTTTTTTCTTATATCCGCCGAAAAAAGCCTGTAGCCCTTTTTGTAAAACGAAGGCAGCTGAACCGCAATATGCAAAAACCAGCCGACTGTTGTAACTATGCCTACCTTTACTATATCTATGTCTTTAACAAAGAGCGACGTTATTATAACAACGTTAAACGGAAGGCTCATTACAGAGCTTATGAAGAAAACCCCGCAGTTTTGAAGCACGCCTGAAATTATATACGCAATTATAACAAATAAAAACGAAGGCAGCATTATGTGCATAAGCTTAAGCGCCAAAAGCGTATCCTTTTCCGAAAGCCCCGGCAAAAGAATCCGTACCACGGGTCTTGCAAACACAAACAGCGCAAGCGACGCACACAAAACAAAAAATGTTGTTTTTGTTATAAAGCGGCTTACGTAAAGCCGCTTTTCATTTTCGCCCGACAGCGCCGGCTTGTTAAGATTTTTTATTACAAGGGTGGAAAGCGCCACCCCTATTCCCGTAAAAATAAGATTTACCAGACCGAAAACCTGAAAATACATATCTGTATAAACAGTCGCCCCGAATACCGACGCAAACACAATATCGCGCAAAAACCCGATACCCTTTGCCAGCAGTATACCGAGCACCACCATAACATAAGCTCCGCCGTTCATAAAAAACTCCTTAAGTTTACTAACCATACTCTATAATAATATACTATTTCACCTCATTTAGTCAAGTAATTATAAAAATTTTTATTGTTTTCCTTTTTCGGCTAACATTACCTCTATGCGCCTTAATGCCCCGTCGCGCTCAAATTCCGCCGAAACGGTTTCTCCCGGCTGGCGCTGAAATAAAATAAGGCGCATTTCAAGCATCGAGCCTACGCTCTCGCCGTCTATACTTTTTATTATATCGCCGCTGCGTATTCCCGCCGCAAATGCCGGGCCGTCGGCGTCTGCCTCCGATACAAAAAGCCCGTCTTTAAAATCTGTTTTCTCTCCGAAATACCTTGCTGCTGCCGGTGTATATACCGATATACCCAAATACGGTGTTTTAAATTCTCCCACGTTTTTTATTCTGTTTATCACGCTCACACAAAGCTGCGCGGGTACGGCAAAACCCATCCCCTCGGCAGTTGTTACCTTTATTGTGTTTATACCCACAACCTCGCCGTCAGTGTTTATAAGCGGTCCGCCGCTGTTTCCCGGGTTTATGGACGCGTCTGTCTGTATAAGGTCCTCCATATAAGCGGTTGTGCCGCCGTTTTCTATACTTATGCCTCTTCCCGTTGCGCTTACTATGCCTGCCGTTACGGTTCTTTCAAACTGCATACTTAAGGGATTGCCTATAGCAAAAATACTCTCTCCTACGCGCAGCTTGCCCGCGTCGCCTATTTTAAGCGGGGTGTAGCCGCTGCCGTCAATTTTAACAACTGCAAGGTCAAGCGTGCTGTCGCTCCACACGGTTTTTCCGTCAACCGTTTTTCCGCTGCTTAACGTAACGGCTATCCGCTGCGGGCGGGCGCCCACCACGTGCTGGTTTGTTATTATATACCCGTCGCGCGTTGCCATTACTCCGCTTCCCATATTCCACGTGCTTTGGCTTTTTATATGCGTTGTATTTTCCGCACTGGATATCCCCACAACACCCAAAAGTGCGTTTTCCAGCATATCTCCGCGCTCTTTTTCTCCGTTTTCCTCAATTCTCGGCATATCTGCCTGCGCGCTAAGCTTCATTCCCGCGCCGTTTTGTCTGTTTTTTCCCGCGTTTATATACCCCGCCGCAGCTATCACAACAGAAAAAGCGGCAATAACAGATAAAAAAATGATTGCCGTTTTTTTCAGAACTCCGCCCATATAAAAACCCCCTCGGGAAATATATTTTCCCGAAAGGGTATTTTTATTCAATAAGCACGGCTGCGCGCGCTTCTATTCCCTCACCGCGGCCGGTAAAGCCCATATGCTCGTTTGTTTTCGCTTTAACGCTTACTCTCCCGCGCGGGATATCAAGCGTATTTGCGATTACATCGCGCATTTTTTCAATATACGGCGCCAGTTTCGGCGCCTGCGCTATTATTGTAGTATCGATATTATTTATCCCGTAACCTTCGTTTTTTACTGCTTCGCCGCATTTTTTAAGAAGCAATACGCTTGAAGCGCCCCTGTAGCGCTCGTCACTGTCGGGAAAATGCGTGCCGATATCGCCGAGCGCCGCCGCACCGAAAAGCGCGTCAATTACGGCGTGCAGCAAAACGTCTGCGTCACTGTGCCCCAAAAGCCCCTTTTCGTAGGGTATTTTCACCCCGCCTATAACAAGCTCCCGTCCGGTTTCAAGGCGATGGCTGTCAAAGCCTGTTCCTATACGCATTTTCGTTTCCTCCTTAGAAATAGCTTTTGCGTGCAGTATATCCCCGGGCGTTGTAAGCTTTATATTTTGCGGGCTGCCCGCAACAAGCCTTACCGCTATGTGTGCCTTTTGCGCGGCGGCACAGTCGTCGGTTTCTTTCATATCGCATACGGAATATGCGCGCAGTATGTCCTCCCTTTTAAAGCCCTGCGGCGTTTGCATTGCGCAAAGCCTTTCACGCTCAAGCGTTGTTTTTATAAAACCGCTGTCCGTTTTTTCCTTTATTGTATCCGTAACGGGAAGCGCTGCCGCCGCCGCGCCGAAATTTGAAACCCCCTCCGTTACAGAGGTTATTATATCTTCACTTACAAACGGGCGCGCGCCGTCATGTATAAGCACATATTCGCCCGCTGCCGCCCTTATGCCCGCAAGCGAGCTTTCGGCGCGCGTTTTTCCGCCGCACACCGTTTTTATGTTTAAAAGCCCTGCATTTTTAAAGGCTTTTTCCGCATCTTCTTTCTTGTCCTTATTTAAAACTGCAATTACCTCGTCAATATATTTGTGAGCGCAAAATTTTTTTACTGTATGTATAAGCACGCTTTCGCCCTTTATCCTAAGCGCCAGCTTGTCGCGCCCCATACGGCTTGACAGCCCGCCCCCAAGAATAATTGCCGATACCCTTATACCGTTTATCATATAAAACGCCCTCCTCAAAAAAAATAACGCAGCCACAGCTTGTAGAGTGCAGAAATCAAAACTTCCGCATTCTACATCCATTTCTGCATTATTATTGTGCCGTACCGCTGTTAATTTCATCATCAACCATACAGCATAACTCATTTTCCACGGTATCGTGGTCATTCCCGGTAGCAATTACAATTTCGCTTATAAGGATTTGCTTCGCATTTCCCAGCATTTTACGCTCTCCCGTGCTCAGCCCTTTGCGGCGGTCACGCATCATAAGGCTTTTTACAACAGAAGCAACCTCAAAAATATCTCCGCTTTTTATGCGTACCATATTATCGCGGAAACGCTTGCTCCAATTTTGTATAACGTCCATTTCCGATGTGCGGAACGCGCGCATAACCTCTGCCGCTTTTTCCTTGTCGATTACATCGCGCATACCAACCTCCCGCGCGTTTTCCATAGGTACCATAACCTTCATATTGCCGATAGGCATACGCACAACGTAGTACGACTGCTCTTTTCCGAGAATTTCCTTTACCTCAATACCTTCAATGACGCCCGCACCGTGCATTGGATACACAACGCTGTCACCTATTTTGTACATTGGAAAGCCTCCGATTCATAGGTCTTGTTTTAAAGGGGCAAATCCCCGACCCACAGTGTATTATATCACTTTTGACGAAATTTGTCAAAGAATAATTTTCATCTCATCAAACTGCGCAGCTCCACGCGCTCTTCTATGCAGCGGTTTATCTCCGCCCCGATAAACAGTATATATATACAAAAGAAAAGCCAAAGCATAAAAAATACAAGTACCGACAGGCTTCCGTAAAGGTAAGAGTAGTTTGCCATATGTTCGTAATAATACGAGAAAACATATGAAAATATTATCCATCCCGCAGCGCTTATAAGCGCCCCGGGCGCCTGAAGCAGTGCGTGCGTTTTTCTGTTCGGAACAAATCTGAACATTATCAGGAAAAACACACCCAAAACAAGTATACCCGCCATTTTGCGAACACTCATAACAACAAGCGCCGCACCGAAAACCTTTGGCAGGCTTCTGCCAAGCATCTCGGTAATAGTATTGCCGAAAACAAATATTCCCAAACATAAACACAGCAAAATTATTAAAAAAAGCGTGTATATCATACTTACAACGCGCAAACTTATATACCCGCGGGTTTCGTCGGTGCGGTACACACGGTTTAATCCGTTCATAAGCGCGTACACGCCTATAGACGATGCCCAAAGCGCCGAAACAGCCGCAATGGAAATAACGGTTGCCCCGCTTTTTTGATATGCTTCATCGACAAAAGACGCCACAAAGCTTCGCGCTGCCTGCGGAAAAGCCTGTATAAGCTGTGCGGTAAGCTCTGCCCTTGTAAACGGCAGATACTGCAAAAGGCTTATCAAAAGCATTATAAAAGGTATAAACGAAATGGTCACAAAAAAAGCCACGTGTGCCGAATACGCGGCGATATTGTCCTCCAAAACGCCTTTTAAAACGTCAAATATAAATTTAATTGCCTTTTTTATAGCACTCAACCCCCATTTTTAAGGTGAAAACGGGGATGTAAAACATCTTTTACACCCCGCATAAAAATATTTTTCCGTTACTTTTATTTTTCGTTTTCGTCCTCTTCCTCCGGTAAAATCTCCACAACAGCCTCCAAAACGCGGTTGCTGTCTGTTTTTGTAATCTTTATCTTAAGGTTTTTATACTCAAACACATCTTTTTCATCCGGTATTTTTCCGAGATTGTGTGCGGCAAATCCGCTCAGTGTTGTTATATCCGGGTCCCCCGGCTCCTCGCTCAGATTGAAATATTCAAAAAACTTGTCAATTCCGCAGCTGCCGAGTGCGCGGTACATACTGTCAGATATTTTTACAATATCCTCTACAACCTCGTCATGCTCATCGTAGATTTCGCCCACCAAAGACTCTAACACGTCCTCAAGCGTAACGATACCCTCTGTTCCGCCGTATTCGTCGTTTACAACAACCATATGGCATTTTGTTTCCTGAAAAAGCTTCAAAAGGCGCGATATTTTCATCGACGCAAATATAAATTTAACAGGTTTTACAAGCTCCGATACGGGCGTTGTGCTTTCGTTGTAAAAGTCCTTTTGGTAAAGTATGCCCACTATTTTATCGAGACTTTCTTCATATACGGGAAGGCGTGAAAACTCTGTTTCCGAAAATTTTTCCGCAATGCGCGCTCTGTCCCACGACAGCTCCACCGCCTCCACGTCCACGCGCGGTGTTAAAATATCGTTTACATCCAAATCGCTGAACTTTATAACGTTTTTTATAAGCTCGCTTTCCTGCTCGTCTATCTCACCGCTGCCGGCAGCCTCCTCAACAACGGTTATTATTTCCTCCTCGGTTACACCGCTTTCGTCCTGCGCCTTGGTAAGCTTTATTACAAAGCTTTGCCATACGTTAAATATTGCGGTAAGCGGCGTAAGAATAACCATCACAGCGCTTAGTGTACCCGAAAAACGCTTTGACAGCCTTTCCGAAAACTTTTTCGCAAGCGTTTTCGGCGTAATTTCACCGAAAGTCAGCACTGCCAGTGTCATAACAATTGTCGAAACCGTAACCGCCACATCTCTGCTTTTTATAAGCGATACAAAAAGTACCGTTGAAAGCGATGTTGCAAGTATATTTACAATGTTATTGCCTATAAGTATTGTCGAAAGCATTTTTTCGTAATTTTCGCTTATGCGGACAACACGCTGTGCCGCCTTGTCGTCATCGTCGGCATCGTTTTTCATACGCGTTTTGTTATACGATAAGAATGCTGTTTCCGATGCGCTGAAATATGCCGATAACGTTATCAGCACAATAAGAATAATAATTTGCAGGGCTATACTGCCACCGTCCATGTCGGACCTTCACTCCTTCATAATATAATATAAGCTATATTATAGCATACTTTTCGCATTTGTCAAATATATCCCTTACGTCGTGGTTTTTTTACGTCTGCAGTTGTCAAACATATGGACCATTTTTATTTAAAAAATAGTTTAATTTTTTCAATATCCTTTTATAACTTCTTAAATGCCGTTAAGTCTTTATTTTACAAGGCTTTGCGGCATTTTGGTTTTTAGCCGATATTCTTATAATTTCTTAAATGTTTTTATGTTTTCGCTTTCAAAAGTAGTAAATTAAGTAGTAAAACCTATGTTTACAACTTATGCGGAAATGTATTTCACCGCCCGTTTTGGCAAATTCGTTATCGGCTTCGTACCCGT
>CAKSNY010000016.1 GCA_934476455.1 uncultured Clostridia bacterium
TTCTGGACATTTTTAACATCCCCTTTGACTATTTTAAATTTTTAAGGCTTTCCTGTACTTTTTCGTACATTTCTCTGTATTTTACGCCCTTTGCCTTTTCTTCTTCAATAAGCTTGGCGGGTGCTTTTTCAACAAAGCCCTTGTTTGCAAGCTTCTTTTCAACGCGGTCAATCTCGCTTTCTAAGCGCAGGCGTTCCTTTTCCAGGCGCTCGCGCTCTTTTTCCGTGTCTATAAGCTCGTCAAGCGGCATAAATATTTTTGCACCCTCAACAATAATGCTTACGGCGCCTTCGGGTACGGCGGCGTCCTCACGCGTTACGGTTACATCCTTTGCACCGGCAAGCTTTTCAAAAAACATTACTCCGCTTTCAAAAAGCGCGGTGTCGTCCGTTATTATAAACATACTTGCTCTTTTGGAGGGCGCAACGTTCATCTCGCTGCGCATATTGCGCACGCTTTTTATTGCGCTGCATATTACAGACATTTTCTTTTCCGCTTCGGGGAAAGAAAGAGACGGGGTGTAAAGCGGCCACTGCGCCGTCATAATTGTTTCCTCCCCTGTGGGAAGCGCACAGAATATTTCCTCTGTTATAAAAGGCATAAACGGATGCAACAGCTTAAGTACGCCCGAAAGCACATAACAAAGCGTGTGCTGCGCGTCAAGCTTGGAGGTGATGTCCTCTCCGTAAAGGCGCGGCTTTACAAGCTCTATATACCAATCGCAAAATTCGTCCCATATAAAGTCGTACAAATTTCCGAGGGCTACACCAAGCTCGAACTTGTCCAGATTTTCCGTAACGGATTTTACAACCGCGTTGTACCTTGAAATAATCCATTTATCCTCAAGCGCGGGCTTTTGGGGAAGCGAGCAGTCGGAAACCTCCAAATTCATAAGCACAAAGCGTGCGGCGTTCCATATTTTGTTTGCAAAATTGCGGCTTGATTCCACCCTTTCCCAATAAAAACGCATATCGTTTCCGGGGGCATTGCCTGTTGCAAGGGTAAAGCGCAGCGCGTCTGCGCCGTATTTGTCTATAACCTCAAGCGGGTCTATGCCGTTGCCTAAGGATTTACTCATTTTTCTGCCCTGGCTGTCGCGTACAATTCCGTGAATAAATACGTGCCTGAACGGGGGCTTTTTCATATGCTCGCACCCGCTGAAAATCATACGTGCAACCCAGAAAAAGATTATGTCATAGCCTGTAACAAGCGTGCTTGTGGGATAATAATATTCAAGCTCTTTTGTTTTTTCGGGCCAGCCCAGCGTTGAAAACGGCCACAGTGCGGAAGAAAACCACGTGTCTAAAACGTCCTCCTCCTGGCGCATTTTTGCGCCGCACCTGGGGCAAACGGAAACGTCCTCTTTGCTTACAACCATCTCGCCGCATTCGTCGCAGTAGAACGCGGGTATTCTGTGTCCCCACCAAAGCTGGCGCGATATGCACCAGTCGTGTACGTTTTCCATCCAGTTGAGATATGTTTTTGTAAATCTTTCGGGAACAAAGGAAACCTCGCCGTCTTTTACCACGCGTATAGCCTCTTTTGCAAGCGGCTTCATCTTAACAAACCACTGGTCGCTGGTAAGCGGCTCTACCGTTGTTTTGCAGCGGTAACATTCGCCTACGTTGTGCGAATAATCCTCAACCCTTATAAGCGCGCCGCACTCTTCCAAATCCTTTACGATGGCACGGCGTGCCTCGTAACGGTCAAGCCCCTGATACTTTCCGCCGTTTTGGTTTATGGTGGCGTCGGGATTCATTATGTTAATAATTTCAAGATTGTGTCTTTGCCCTACCTCAAAATCGTTGGGGTCGTGCGCGGGGGTAATCTTTACGGCGCCCGTTCCGAAGTCCTTTTCAACGTATTCGTCGGCAACAATCGGTATTTCGCGCCCTACAAGCGGCAAAATACACGTTTTTCCTATAAGCGCCCTGTACCTTTCATCCTCGGGGTGAACGGCAATGGCGGTATCGCCCAAAAGCGTTTCGGGGCGCGTTGTCGCAATTTCTATATATCCGTCGGCGTCGGTAAGCTTATAGCGGATATGCCAAAAATGCCCCGGCTGTTCGGTATATTCAACCTCGGCGTCGGAAAGTGCGGTTGCACAGCTCGGACACCAGTTTATAATTTTGTTTCCCTTATATATAAGCCCTTTTTCGTAAAGGTTTACAAAAACCTCTCTCACAGCCTTGGAGCAGCCCTCGTCCATGGTAAAGCGTTCTCTGTCCCAGTCGCACGAGCAGCCGAGCTTTTTAAGCTGATTTATAATGCGGCCGCCGAATTTGTTTTTCCAGTCCCACACACGGTCAAGAAATTTTTCGCGCCCGAGGTCGTAGCGCGTAAGGTGTTCGTTCACCCGAAGGCTTTCTTCAACCTTTATTTGTGTGGCAATGCCCGCATGATCCGTTCCCGGGATCCAAAGCGCGCTGTAGCCCTGCATACGTCTGTAGCGGATAAGAATATCCTGCAGCGTTTCGTCAAGCGCGTGTCCCATATGCAGCTGCCCAGTAACATTGGGCGGCGGAATTACAATGGTGTAGGGTTCCTTTTCGGGGTCGGGCTCGGCATGAAAATAGCCGTTGTCAACCCATTTTTTGTAAAGCTTGTCCTCTATTTGAGAGGGATTGTAGGTTTTTTCCAGATTTTTCAATATATCAAATCCTTTCATCAGCTGAAAATAAACATAGCGCAAACAGACAAAAAAACGATTGCCAGCGCAATTAACTTCACCGTCATAATATTTTTCGGGGCGCCGGCAAGTTTTTTTGCCGAAAAGTTTAAAATTACGCCCGCAAGTGAAACTGCAAAAAATATATATTTTGCGTTTTCCAATGCCGCCCCTCCTTTTTGTCTGTATACCGAATTATTACTCCATTTTATCACACTGTAAATTACTTGTCCATATGTTTTATGCTAAAAAAAGGATTTTCTTGTACTTCGCTATTGAAAAAATGATAAAAATAATGTAAAATTAACAAAGAAATTGACATAAAAGATGTGATTTAATGAAAAACTTTAATAAATATAGTAAAAAATATATTTTACCGCCCGACTTTTCATCGCACGAAAAAAATGCACCCTTTGTGCGTGATATAAAGCCGCCGCTGTGGTGCAGTGTGGACCTGCGCGACGGAAACCAGGCGCTGCCCGTGCCGATGACGGCGGCGGACAAGCTGCGTTTTTTTGACCTTTTGGTAGAAATAGGCTTCCGTGAAATAGAGATAAGCTATCCCGCCGCTTCCAAAGAGGAATGGAACTTTACAAAAGAGCTTTCCGCCGGCGGGCATATACAAGGCGATGTTTTGCCCCAGGTAATAACGATGATGCGCCCCGACATAATAAACCGCACGTTTGACGCGATAGAGGATATGTCCCGCATAATCGTAAATATGTATAACCCCGTAAGCGTAAGTCAGCTTAAAATATTGGGGCAAAGCGAAAAGGACGCGATAATGCTTGCCTGTGAAAATGCAAAAATATGCGCCGAGCGCGCCGCAAAATGCCGCGGAGAGGTTATTTTTGAATACACCCCCGAAAGCTTTTCGGGAGCAGAACCGCGCTTTGCGCTTGAAATATCCGAGCGTGTGCTTGAAATTTTAGCCCCCACGCCGCAAAAAAAGGCAATACTTAACCTTCCCGCAACGCTTGAAAATTCAACGCCGTATATATACGCGGCACAGGTGGATTATATAAACCGAAACCTTAAAAATCGCGGCTGCGTTACGCTGTCGCTGCATACGCATAATGACCGCGGCTGCGCCGTTGCGGATTGCGAAACGGGGCTTATCTTCGGCGGTGAGCGTGTGGAGGGTACGCTTTTCGGAAACGGCGAAAGAACGGGAAACGCCGACATAGTAACCCTTGCCCTTAATATGTATTCGCAGGGAATAGACCCAGGGCTTGACTTTTCAAGGCTGCCGTATGTTGCCTCTGTTTTCGAGGAAATTACGGGTATGCACGTGCCGCCCAGGCAGCCGTATGCGGGCAGCCTTGTTTTTACGGCGTTTTCGGGCGCACATCAAGACGCCATCGCAAAAGGAATTGCCCTTTACGAAAAACAGGGAAAAAAGGCGTGGGATATACCCTATCTTCCGATAGACCCGCACGACGTGGGGCGGGTGTACGGTGAAAGCATAATAAGAATAAACAGCCAGTCGGGAAAGGGCGGGGTGTCGTTTGTGCTTTCCAGATATTTCGGCTTGGAGCTTCCCGAGGAGCTGCGGCGCGAATTTACGCGTTTTGTTAAGGACGCCTCCGTCGAAGGGCGGAGAGAGTTTGTTCCCGAGGACGTATTTAATATGTTTAAAAAGGAATACGTAAACATTCTTTCAAAAATAAAGCCCGTAAATGTGGAATTTGATTTTAAGGATATGCCCACGGCGGATGTGACGATAAGCGAAAACGGGCAGATAAAAACAGGCAGCGGCAGCGGAAACGGCCGTCTGGACGCCGTGACGGACGCCCTAAACAAAATAAGAAACAAAAGTTATAATATAGAAAGCTACAGCCAGCACGCTATGACGAAAGGCTCGAAATCGCGCGCGGTAAGCTATATAAAGGTGTCTGATAAAGAAAAAGAGGCTTGGGGCGTGGGAATCGATACGGATATGATGACAGCGTCCGTAAATGCGTTTTTCAGTGCAATAAATAAATTGGAATAAAAAAGAAACCGTTTGTCAATAATAGTGACAGACGGTTTTTTTATGCAGAAAAACAGGCTGGGCAAACGGAACTCGAACACGCATTGCCTGACGATGGATGTTTTGTCAATCTTTCAGCTTGTCGGATTTGACAGGCGTCAGCCTGCCTAAGCAGATGTGTTAGTATGCTGACACATTTGCTTAAACATTTGTTAAATATTCCTGAGGGGGATGAGAATATGAAAAAACGCATTTTTGCTGTTTTATTTATTGTATCGGCACTTGTTTTTGCCGCGGCAAGCACGGCGGCAATATCCAAAAACGGGTCAAGCGGCGAGGAGGTAAGAAAAATACAAACAAAGCTTAAAAACTGGGGATATTACAGCGGCAGCGTAGACGGCATGTACGGCTGGCAAACTGAAAGCGCGGTAAAAAGCTTTCAGAAGAAAAACAACCTGACGCCCGACGGCGTAGCCGGTGAAAAAACGCTTAACGCAATGGGCATAACAAGCTCTTCGCAAGGATCTACGGCGGCAAATAACGCAAATATCGAACTTTTGGCGCGCGTAATAAACGGTGAAGCGCGCGGCGAGCCCTACGAAGGGCAGGTTGCCGTAGGCGCGGTGGTATTAAACCGTGTGGATCACCCGTCCTTTCCGAATTCCATTTCGGGCGTAGTGTACCAAAAGGGCGCATTTACCGCTGTTGACGACGGGCAGATAAACGCGCAGATGTATGAAAGCAGCCACCGCGCCGCGCGCGACGCATTAAACGGCTGGGACCCGACCGGCGGGGCAATTTATTATTATAACCCCATCACCGCAACAAATAAATGGATACGCACAAGGGAGATTATATGCACTATAGGTAAGCATGTATTTTGCAGCTGAATTTGACCAAAGCTGAAAGCTCGCTTTCGGAGCTTTCAGCTTTGAGAACAAGGGCTTTCGCTCGCGCGGCGCTCAACCGCGCCGGCCCTTGCAAGGAGCGGTTTTCGCGGTACACGCCCGCGAAAACCGCGTTTTTTTGGCAAAAAATATTTTACTCGCCCAGAATATCCGCAAGGCGGCAAAAGTCGTTTATATCAAGCGCCTCTCCGCGGATTGACGGGGCGAGATTTGCGCGCCGCACGGCGCCGAGAACGGTTTGTTTATCGCCAAAGCACCCCGCGCCGGAAAGCGCGTTTACAAGCGTTTTTCGGCGCTGCGAAAATGCCGCCTTTATAACGCGGAAAAACAATTTTTCGTTTTTCGGTGTAACGGAGGGGGCGTCCAAAACCTCCATACAAACAACGGCACTGTCCACCTTTGGCGCGGGAATAAAGGAGGCGGCGGGAACAATTTTTAAAATGCTGCATCGGCAAAAATAATTAACCGTAAGCGTTATCGCACCGTAATCCTTGCTGCCCGCTTTTGCGCAAAGGCGCTCGGCAACCTCTTTTTGAACCATTACAACAATTTTTTTAAACGGAAGCCTGCTTTCTATAAGCGCCATAATTACGGGCGTTGTTATATAATACGGCAGGTTTGCCGCAACGGAAACGTTAAGGGCGGGAAATTCCTCCTCCAAAAGCTTTTTAAGGTCAAGCTTTAAAAAGTCGCCCCAAACAAAGGAAATATTGTTAAAGCCCGCAAGCGTTTCGGAAAGCACGGGCTTTAGCCTGTCGTCAAGCTCGCAGCACAAAACCTTTTTAGCTTTGGCGCCGAGCGCCGCCGTAAGCGTGCCGAAGCCGGGACCTATTTCAAGAACGCCTTCGGCGCCGTCTGCTGCGGTTTTAGCCATAATTGCGGGTACGGTTTCGTCTGTAATAAAGTTTTGCCCCATACCCTTTGAAAACGTAAAGCCGTATTTTTTGCACAGATATTTTATTATATTGGGGTCTGTAAGGTTATACATATCATACTCCTATTTAAGTTCGTTTGCCATTTCGTAAAAGCGGCGGTAGGTGCCGTTTTTGTTCATAAGCTCTTCGTGGGTGCCCTCTTCGGTTATCTTGCCGCCGTCAAGCACCAAAATTCTGTCTGCGCCGCGTATGCTCGAAAGGCGGTGCGCAATAGTAATTGTTGTGCGCCCCTTTGAAAGACGGTTAAGCGCGTTAAGCACAATCGCCTCGCTTTCGTTGTCAAGGGCGCTGGTTGCCTCGTCAAGAATTATTACAGGCGGATTTTTCAAAAATACGCGCGCTATGCTTATGCGCTGCTTCTGCCCGCCCGAAAGCTTTACGCCGCGCTCGCCCACGTATGTACCGTAGCCGTCTTTAAGGGCAGATATAAACTCGTGCGCACCGGCTTTTTTTGCGGCTTCAATAACATCTTCATACGAAGCGTCGGGATTTCCGTATAAAATATTTTCAAAAACGCTGCCCGAAAACAGGTACACGTCCTGCTGAACAATGCCTATAGAGCGGCGCAGGCTTTTAAGCGTAACGTTTCGTATGTTTTTGCCGTCAATCAAAATATCGCCGTCTGTCGGGTCGTAAAAGCGGGGAATAAGGTTGCAAAGCGTTGTTTTTCCGCTTCCGGAGGGTCCGACCAGGGCGACGCGCTCGCCCGAAGAAATTTTAAGGTTTAAGTTGTGCAAAACCTCGTTATGGTCGTCCGAATATTCAAACGACACGTTCCGAAATTCTATTTCACCGTTTACGGCGCCTATGTCTTTGGCGTTTTTGCTGTCGAAAATTTCAATATCCGCATCCATAACAGACAAAAAGCGCTCGATACCTGTCATACCGCGCTGGAACTGCTCGGTAAACTCAATAATGCGGCGTATTGTTGCGATAAGGGTTGTAACATACATTACATACGCAACAAGGTCGCCCGGAAGAATGGCGCCGATTGTCAAAAGTAAGCCGCCGCCTATAATAACGGTAAGGTACATAAGCCCGTCAAAAATTCTGGTGGAGGTGTTAAACATTCCCATAATGCGGTAGCTTATTTTCTTTATGCGTAAAAATTCAAGGTTTCCGTGTTCAAACTTTTCGTTTTCTATATCCTCGTTTGCAAACGCCTTTACCACGCGCTGCCCGAGAAGGCTGTCTTCAATATTTGCGTTAAGCTCACCTATTTGGTGGCGCTGCATATAAAAGGCTTTGCGCATTTTTTTGTTTATAATGCGGCACACAACGGTCATCGCCGGCACAAGCACAAAAATTGCGGCGGTAAGCGGAAGATTTATTTTTGAAAGAATAAAAAACGAAACCAAAATTTTTATAATTGCAATAAAAAATTCCTCGGGGCAATGGTGCGAAAATTCCGTTATATCAAAAAGGTCGTTTGTTATACGCCCCATAATCTGTCCTATTTTTGTATTGTTATAGTACGAATCGGAAAGCTTTTGCAAATGCGCGTATGCGTCGCGCCGCATATCCGTTTCTATTTTTGCGCCCATTACATGTCCCGTGTTTGACATATAGTAGTTTGCAAAGCAATCTATAATACGCAAAACAAGGTACAAAAGCCCAAGTCCCAAAATAAAGCGCATTGTCAAAAGGCGCGGATTTATAAGCGCAATATTTGTTATGCGGCGCATAATCATAGGCAAAACGATTTCGCAAACCGTGGTAAGCGCAGCGCAGAAAAGGTCAAACGCAAGTGTTTTCAAATATGGCTGAAAATACGGCGCGAAGCGCATTATAAGTGTGCCCGATCCGTATTCCCGATTATTTTTATTCATACAGCAGCCTCCGTCAGCTTTTTTGCTTTTCCAAAATTTTTGCATACCCGCCGCCGCCGTACTGCAGGCAGCGGTTTACGCGCGATATTGTTGCGGTGGAGGCGCCCGTTTTTGCCGCTATTTCGTTAAAGGTTTTCTTTTCTGAAAGCATTTGCGCAACCTCCAGGCGCTGCGCCATTGCCTCCAGCTCTTTTATTGTGCATAAATCGTCGAAAAACAATCGGCAGCTTTCCCTGTCGGAAAGAGAAAGCACCGCATCGTACAGGGCGGAAAAGTCAGTCCTTTTTTCCATTTTTACACCTCAATTTTCACTAAGCTTTTTTAAGAAAGCTTTTGTTTTTTCGTTTTTGGGGTTATCTATAACCTCTTCGGGGGAGCCGTCCTCCAAAACGGCGCCGTCCGACATAAAAATTACACGGTCGGAAACGTTGCGCGCAAACTCTATCTCGTGCGTTACGATTACCATTGTAACCTTTTTTGCGGCGAGGTCGCGGATAACGCGCAAAATCTCTCCGGTAAGCTCGGGGTCAAGCGCGCTGGTGGGCTCGTCAAAAAACAAAACCTTTGGATTAAGCGCAAGAGCCCTGGCAATACTTACACGCTGCTGCTGCCCGCCGGAAAGGTTGCAGGGGTAGCTGTTTAATCTGTCCTTAAGCCCCACGCGGGTAAGAAGCGCGCAGGCGTCCTCGTCAATCTTTTTATAAATGCCTGCTTTGTTCTGCTTAAAATCGGGGCGTTCCTTTGCAAGCAGCTTGGGCGCAAGGGTAACGTTTTCCAGAGCGCTGTACTGCGGAAAAAGATTAAAGGACTGAAACACCAAGCCGAAGTTAAGCTGATTTTTGCGTATCTGCGCGCTTGTGCGCTTTTCCTTGGCGGCGGCATCGAAAATTACCTCACCGTCGGAAAGTATCTGCCCGCCGTCGGCGGTTTCAAGAAAGTTTATACAGCGCAAAAGCGTTGTTTTTCCGCTTCCGGACGAGCCTATTACAGACACAACCTCTCCCTTTTCAAGAGAAAAGCTTACGCCCTTTAGCACCCCTGTTTTGCCAAAGCTTTTTTTAATATTTTTTACTTCCAATACAGCCATAAATAATCTCCATTCTTCATATTAGAGCGTCAGCTTCTGAAATAACTCATTCTTTTTTCAATATATCCGAACAAAAGCGTCAGCACACCCGAAAAGATAAGGTAGAACACGCCCGTGTAAAACAAGGGCCATATAAGCCCTTTAAGCTTTATAAAGCGTTCCGCGCTCCAGATAATTTCGTACACGGCGATTATTCGTGCAAGCGAGGTGTCCTTTACAAGGGTTATTATTTCGTTGCTTATGGGGGGAACAATGCGCTTTATTACCTGAAGCAGCACAACCTTAAAAAATATCTGCACCTTTGTAAGACCGAGAACCTGCCCCGCCTCATACTGCCCGCGCGAGATAGACTCTATCCCGCCGCGGTATATCTCGGAAAAATAGCAGGCATAGTTTATAACAAACGCCAAAAGCGCAGCCAAAAACCTGTCTAACAGGGGCAAATCAAACATAAGCCCCGGACCGTAATAAATAATTATAAGCTGAAGCATAAGCGGCGTTCCGCGGATTATCCACACAACGGTGCGCACAAGCCAGCGAAGCGGCGTAAAACGGCTCATCGAGCCGAAGCTTATAACAAGCCCCAACGGAAGCGAGAACACAAGCGTAAGGAAAAAAAGCTTAAGCGTAGCGTAAAAGCCTACCCACAGCGCCTGTGTTACAGGCATAAACGAATCGAAAAATGTCATAAAAAACCATCCTTAAAACGCAGCCAAAGGGATTTTAAGAAGGCTGCCCCCCTTAAAATCCCGTAAAAGCCGCAATGTATCTGAAATCAGTCTGCAAGTGCAACGGAATACTTCTTGGCGATTTCATCAAGCTTTCCGTTTTCTTTAAGCTGCTTAATATAGCCGTTTACAAGAGATTGCATATCAGACCCCTTACGGAAGCCTATTCCGTATTCTTCTTTTGTGAGGGAAAGCCCCTTGGAAAGGTCCTGATAGCTTGTGCCCTCGCCCGTCATAGACTGTGCCATTGTAATATCTATGATGCAGGCGTCGGCAGAACCGGACTTAACCTCCATAAGCGCGTCGGACTGCGCCTTTACGGAAACAGACTTAAACCCAAGCTCCTCTGCCGCACCTTCTGCCGCAGAACCCGACTCAACCGCAAAGGTAAGCCCCTTCATAGAATCGGTATCCTTATACTTATCAACCTCGGAAGCCTTCATAACCACAACCTGTTCGTTTTTAGCGTACGGGTCGGAGCAAGCCGTGTTAAGCTTAACCTCGTCTGTAATTGTCATACCGTTCCATATGCAGTCGATAGCCTTAGAGTCAAGCTCGAGGAACTTGTTATCCCAGTCGATTACAACAAACTCTGCCTCAACGCCCATAAGGGAAGCAACCTCACGTGCAAAGTCTGCGTCAAAACCTGTCCATTCGCCGTTTTCGTCCTGATAATCCATCGGCTCATACTCTGTAATACCTACAACAAGCTTTCCGTTTTTCTTAATCGTTTCGCTGTCGGAAGCAACGGGCTGTGCCGTGTTGCTGTCCTTGTTTTTGTTTTCGGCGGCCTTTTTTCCGCAGCCTGCAAAAACGGAAAATGCAAGCGCCAGTGTAAGTGCAATTGTCAATAATTTTTTCATATTTATTACGTCCTTTCGTTTAACTTGTTATCATATTATCACTTTACTGCGCTAAAGTCAAGAGTTTTTTTCAAAATTTTTTAAAAAAATAAAAAAGCGGTTTTTGCGGGTGTGTACCGCAAAAACCGCGTCCTGTAAAAATCGGCGCGAATTATACAAACCTGCCGCGCTTGTACAGCCCGTTAAGCGATTTGTAAAAATCCTTATCGATTGACCCGAGAGCGTCTTTTGTCAGTCGGAAGCACCAGTTATCCTCCGCCGTACCGGGGTGGTTCATACACGTGTCGCCGCCGAAGCCGCAAAGGTCCTGCACGGGAACAATCGCACTAAGCGCAGAGGAGCGCCACAGTGTGCGTATTATGCTGCGGATAACAAGGCTGCCGGGACCGCCCTGTCCCCAGTCACCCTCAAACCCGCAATATGACAGGGCATAGTTACGGCTTTCAGGGGTGGATTCCCACAGCCAGCCGAGTATGGTGGTGTTATCGTGCGTGCCGGTATAGGCAACGGTGTGCCTGCTGTAGTTATGCGGAAGATGCACGCTGTCGCCGTCCGAAATAAATGCAAACTGCATAACGCCCATTCCCGGAAAGCCGCTTTCCTTTAAAAGAGAGCGTACATCGTCGTCTATATCGCCGAGGTCTTCGGCTATTATATTCGGGTTTTTTAATTCCTTTTTCACGGCGTTAAAAAGCTTCATACCCGGACCGGGCAGCCATCTTCCGTTTTTTGCGCTTTGCCCCGCGGGTATCGCCCAGTATGCGCAAAACGCGCGGAAATGGTCTATCCGCACCGCGTCGCACCGCGTAAGCGTAAGCTTAATTCTGTCCAGCCAAAAGCGGTAGCCCGTTTTTTCCATTTCGTTCCAATTATAAAGGGGATTGCCCCAAAGCTGCCCGTCCGCACAGAAATAATCGGGCGGAACACCCGCACAGTGTGTAAGGGATAAATCGTCGTCAAGCATAAAAAGCTGCGGGTTATACCACACGTCGGCGCTGTCGTACGCGGGGTAGATTGGCATATCGCCGACAATGCCCACACCGCTTTTATTGGCATATTCCTTTAAGGAAGCCCACTGGCGCGAAAATTCCCACTGCAAAAACTTGTGATAGAAAATGTCTTCGGCATGCTCCTTTTCAAAAAGGGACAAAGCCTTTTTATCGCGCATACGGTAGGGCTTTTCCCATTCGTACCAGGGAGCGCCCGAAAAACGGTCTTTAATTGCACGGTAAAGCGCGTACCCGTGAAGCCAGGTGTTTTCGCGGTCAAACGCACAAATTTCTTCCCTGTCGCTTTCGCCTATACGCCCGAATGCCGCCCTAAAAAGCGCGGGGCGGGTTTTTTTAAGTGCGTCATACTGCGTAACATATATATCGGAAAATTCCGCGCTTTCCAGCTCCTCTTTCGTTATAAGCCCCTTTTCAAAAAGAATACCGGGGTCTGTGAAAAGCACGTTTCCCGCAAAAAGGCTTTCGCCCGAATAAGGCGAGTTGTAAAAATCGCACGGACCTACGGGCAAAATCTGCCACAGCCCGAAGCCGCTTTCCTTAAGAAAATCCACAAAAAGGCGAGCCCCCTCACCCAATGTTCCTATGCCGTATTTCCCCGGCAGTGAAGATATATGGCAAAGCACACCGCCGCATCTTTTCATTAAAACAACCTCCGCATAAAATAATAAATAATGTATAAAAGTATCGCGTGCAGCGCTTACGAACGGTTTTTCAGGCTACACGATACACTATATTTTATCATAAATCCCGAAATATACAATAATTATTTTTGCCGAAAGCGTTATTTTAAATGCATTGTGCAAATATATTGTAGCATGGAGGAAGGAAGATGGACATAAGCTTTTTGGCAAAATATTTTCCGCCGCAGCTTACGGATGCGCTTTTTTTTCTCGGAACAAAGGACATGCAGGAGCTGAGAATTGTGGCAGACAAAAGCTGTGCGGTAATAAAGAACGGAAAAATTACCGATACGGGGCTGATTCTTTCGGGCGAGGAACTGAAAAAAATGGTTGAAAAAATGTGCGGCGGCTCGATGTATGCGGTGCAGGAAACGCTTTCACGCGGGTACATTACCCTTCCCGGCGGGCATCGGGTGGGGGTGTGCGGCAGGGTTTCGGTAAGCGGCGGCGCCGTTGTGCAGATGAAAAGTATTTTTGCCGTGTGCATACGCATTGCGCGGGAGGTAAAGGGCTGTGCAGATGAAATAATGAAATACATTTTATGCGGCGAAAAGCTTTACAACACGCTTATAATATCGCCGCCCGGCTGCGGAAAAACAACCGTTTTAAGGGATATTGCGCGAACTCTCGGCGAAAAAAAGCGCGTATGTATTGCGGACGAGCGTTCGGAAATAGCCGCACTGTCCCAAAAAGGCGGCGCGGATGTGGGAAAGTACACCTGCGTTATGGACGGCGTGCCGAAATCCGCAGGGATGCAGATGCTGCTTCGCACAATGTCGCCCGATGTTATCATTACGGACGAAAGCGGAAACGAAGAGGACGCCCGCGCCATTTTAAGCGCCGTAAACTGCGGTGTAAAAATAATAACCTCCGCACACGGGTACAGCGAAAAGGACGTTTTAAAAAGAACGTGCCTGGGCACGCTTTGCGAAAGCGGAATTTTTGAAAGAATAATTGTTTTAAGCGGGAGAAACGGACCCGCGACAATAGAAAAAATAATATCGGACGGGAGGGCTCTTTGCCGTGTTTAAGACAGTGGGCGCTTTGGCGCTTTTTACAGCGAGCGTTCTTTTCGGCTACAGGGAATATTTTTGTATATGCTGCCGCCGCCGCTTTTTTGAAGAAACTGTTTCCGCAATAAAAATAACGCAGGGAATGCTGCGGTGCCGCTGTGCGCCGCTTGACGAATGTTTTTTACAGTCGGGCGGAATTTTTAAAAAGGCAGCGCGTTACATAGAAGAGCAGATACCGCCCACCGACGCGGTAAAGCGCGCCGCAAGGGAGGAGCCGCTCTTAAAGGATGAGGAGAGAGAGCATTTTTACTTTTTTGCAGATGGGCTTTGCGCAGAGGACTGCGCGGGGCAAATGGCAAATGCCGCATTGTTTGAAAGTATGATGGAGGGCTGCTACAAAAAAGCGGCGGAGGAGGTAGGGCAGCGCGGCGTGCTTGCGCTGCGCGGGTCGGTGCTTTTGGGCTGTGCGGTGGTAATACTGCTTTTATAAAGGAGGGCTTATGGATAACGATATTGATTTAATTTTCCGCATTGCGGGAATAGGAATAATAGTGGCGGTTTTAAATCAGTTGCTTTTACGCTCCGGGCGGGACGAACAGGCGCTTATGACAACCATTGCGGGGCTTGTTATTGCCCTTTTAATGTTGGTAGAACGCATCGCACGGCTGTTTGAAACCGTAAAGACGGTGTTCGGAATATGAATATAGTATCAATTGCGGCGCTGTGCGTGTGCCTGTCGGTGCTTATACTGTGTGTAAAGCAGATACGCCCCGAAATGGGGCATATGATTTCCGTCGCCGCAGCAGTAATTTTATTTGTGCTGATAACGCCGTACGTAAAGGAAACCGCCGACGCGGTAAAGGCATTTGCAGCGTACGGGAAATACGGCTCGGATTATCTTGAGCCGATAATAAAGATTACGGGCATTGCGTATGTTACCCAGCTTGGCAGCACGCTTTGCCGCGACTGTAACGAAACGGCGCTCGCCGCGCGTGTGGAAATGGCGGGAAAGGTTGCAATATGCCTTCTCACGGTACCCATTGCGCGGGAGGCATTTGTAAAAATAACGGGGATAATAAGATAGTATGAACAATATTAAACCGCCCGCAATAACCGCCTCGGGCACGGAAAGCATTGAAAAGCTTTTTGGGGATTTTTCGTTTTCAAGAATTACGGACGATATTGTTTCCGGTAAATTTTCGCCCGACCCGCAGGGGGTTTTAAACAGAATAATACGCATTTTCATGGGCGAGCTTTCCCAAAGCTTTGTACTTATGGGGGCGCTGGCGTCGCTTCTTGTAATGTGTGCTTTTTTGGAAAATCTGCAAAGCTCGTTTGAAAACAAATCCACATCGGCTGCCGTAAATTACGCCCTTTTTGTATACCTTGCGGCGATAAATGCGGCGGCGTTTGAAAAGGCGTGCGCCTATGTAAGCACTACCGTGCGCGATATAACGGTGCTTATGCAGGGAATTATCCCCGCAATGGCGCTGGCGGGGGCTTCGGGAGGAAGCGTGTATGCAGGGGCTATACACCCGCTTATATTTTTCATATGCAGCGTGTTTGCCCTGCTTATAAAAAATGTTATAACGCCGCTTGTACTGCTTCGTGCGGCGGCGTCGCTTTTGGGCGGGATTTCGCGCGGCGGCGCAATGGGCGAATTTGCCGATATTTTCTCAAAACTTCACAAAACACTGCTTGCCTTTACAATGTCTATTTTTGCGGGCGTGCTTACGGTCGGGCGTTTTGCGGCGGCATCGTTTGACAGCCTTTATGCGCGCGGTATCAAGTTTGCCATAACAAGCGCGGTTCCGGTTGTCGGCGGCTCTATTTCAGAGGCGATGAGTACCGTTGCGGGTTCGGCGCTTGCGCTTAAAAGCGCGGTAGGCATAGCGGGCGTAGTAATGCTTTTTGCGGTATTTTTCGTGCCGATGATAAAGCTTGGCGCACTGTGTGCGGTGTACCGCATTACGGCGGCAATAGCCGCGCCCGTAACGGACAAAAGGGTTATAAGTGCAATTAAAACGACCGGCGAATGTGTGGATATGCTTTTTACGTCGATAGCCTGTATGGGAATAATTATGGTTATAGCGATAGCTTCGATAATATAGGGGTGAAAAAATGGCGGATTACATAATATACATAGGGGCTGTGATGACGGCGTCCTCTCTTTTGTATATGCTGCTGCCCGAAGGCTCGGTGCGGCGCGTGGCATCTCTTGCAACGGGGTTTTTGGTAATATCCGCAATACTTTCGCCCGTAGGAAGAGGTATACCGAATATAAGCGTAAAGCTGCCGCGGGCAGAACAAAAAGACCTTGAAAGCGCAAAAAAAAGCTACCGCGCAAACGTAATACAGCAGCACAGAAAAAACCTTTGCAAAATAATAAAGCAAAGGCTTAAAAACGGCGGAACCGTATTTGTGGACACCGACAACGACGGAAACATAAAAAAAATAACGCTGCGCGTAAAAGGGGATGAAAGCGCGGCGGTAAGCTACATTGTGTCGGAGCTTTCGGTGCCGAGGGAAAGGATAACGATAATATATGAAAATAATTGACAAATTTTTCATGGATAAAAAGGGCAGCGGCGTAATATATATATTACTGGCATTGGGAATAATTATGCTTATATCGGGCGGCGCACTGTCCAAAACAAAAAAAGAGGCGCCGCAAAGCCCGAAGCAAGCGGATATAAGTATTGAGCCGACAGTGGAAGAAAAGCTTGAAAAGACCCTCTCCGAAATAAAGGGCGCGGGAAAGGTAACGGTTATGACAACCGCGCTTTGCGGCGAAAAAGACATTTTGGGCTACGATACGGACGGGAAAAGCAAAAAAACGGTTATTCTCAATAAAGACGGCGGCGAAACACCGCTTGTAACGCAGAAAATTCCCGCAGAGCTTACGGGAATTATAATTGTTGCGGACGGCGCAAAAAATACATCCGTGCGTAAGGCGCTTATAGACGCCGCGGGGATTGTAACAGGTGTGCCGCCGCATAAAATTGCGGTTTTTGAAAGGGAGGAAAATCAATGATGATGGTTATTAAGAAAAAACAGCTTGTTATAGCCGCGCTTGCGCTTGTTATGGGAACGGCGGGATACTTGAGTGCAAAAAAGGGCGAAAATACCGCCACCACCTCGGAGGGGCAGAAATATCTCGGCGAAACACAGCTTGTGGGGTCAAGCGAAAAGGTGGAAACAGACTTTTTTACGCAGGCGCGCATAGACCGCGAGGCGGGGCGCAGCCGCAGCATAGAAACGTTTAATTCGCTTATAGAAAACGAAAAGGCGGACAGCGAAGCAAAGGCAACCGCACAGCAGGGTATGCTTGCACTTGCGCAAAATACGGAAACGGAAACGGCAATAGAAAATCTGCTTAAGGCAAAGGGCTTTTCCGACGCCGTGTGCTATATAAATTCCGGTATGGCAAACGTTGTTGTGAAAACAGACGCTTTGGACGCTTCAAATGCTGCCATTATCTCCGAAATTGTGACAGAGCAGAGCGGAATACCGCACGATAAAATTAAAATAATGGAAATGAACTGATAATTTAATACTTGATTATTTTTTTCAGTATGCTATAATATAGCTGTCAGACAGATAAATACATTCACGAAAGGGATGATTTTTATGACCGAGGAATTTATTGCAACGGAAAACGGCAATATAAAAATTGCCGAGGAGGTTATTGTACGCATAAGCGCCATCTCCGCGAGAGAAGTTGAGGGGGTTGCCTCGTTGGGGGCGGGCGCTTCTATAGGCGACTTTTTGGGAAAAAAGACGCCCGCCAAAGGTATAAAGGTAGAAACAGAGGACGACAAAACAATTATAGACGTTCACGTAACGGTTAAATTCGGCGTTAAAATAAACGAGGTTGCCGCCCATATTCAGGAGGCTGTTAAAACGGCGGTGGAATCGTACGCGGGGATTGAAAACACTGTGGTAAACGTTTTTGTGGACGCAATAGAAAACGCGGCGGCGGAGGATACGCAGAAGGAATAACAAATGATTACGGAATATATTAACAAGGGCGTTTGCTCACGAAAAACCATTATAGAGCTGGACGCGGATAAAAAAATTAAAAATATTGAAATTGTAGGCGGCTGCAACGGAAACACAAAGGGGCTTTGCGCGTTGCTTGTGGGTATGCCCGCAAAGGATGCGATTGTGCGCCTTCGCGGTATTCGCTGCGGTGCGCGTGCAACAAGCTGCCCGGACCAGGTGGCAAATGCGCTTGAAAAAGCGCTGGAGGAAGCCTGAAAACAAATATAGGTTTAATACGCTTTTGTGCTTTTTTGCAGTTAAAGGGCGTGCGGCAAAATGATTTCACTTTGCCGCACGCCCGCTTTTTACGCCGGAGCGCCGTTTTATTGTATTTTTGTTATATCGTACGGTGTACTCTGATATACAAAATAGTTGAGCCAGTTTGAATATATAAGGTTTGCGTGCGCCCGCCAGCGGACAACTGGCGTTTTTTCGGGGTCGTTATCCGGAAAATAATTTTTCGGAATATCGGGGCACAGCCCCGCCTCCTTATCGCGCAGATATTCTTTTTTTAATGTATCGCGGTCATACTCGGAATGTCCGGTTATAAAAATCTGTCGCCCGCCGTCTGTCATTGCGGCGTACAGCCCCGCGTCCCCGGAGCAGGCAAGTACTTTTATATCGGGGCATTTGTAAATATCTTCAAGCCTTACGGTGGTATGGCGCGAATGGGGAACGAAAAATTCGTCGTCAAAGCCGCGCAAAAGCACGGGGTTTTTGTACATAACCTTGTGCAAAAATACCCCCGAAAGCTTTTTTTCAAGCGGATATTTTTTTATTCCGTAGTGATAATACAGCGCCGCCTGCGCGCCCCAGCATATGTGAAAGGTGCTGTGCACATGGGTTTTCGTCCATTCCATAATTTCACACAGCTCGTCCCAGTAATCAACCTGTTCAAAATCCATTTTTTCCACGGGGGCGCCGGTTATTAAAAAACCGTCAAACTTTTCGTTTTTTATTTCGTCAAACGTTTTGTAAAAATTTAACATATGCTCCTCTGCGGTATTTTTTGCCTTATGCGTTTTTACCTGCACAAGCTCGGGCGAAACCTGAAGCGGGGTATTTCCCAAAAGGCGCGCAAGCTGCGTTTCCGTTTCTATTTTTGTGGGCATAAGGTTAAGAATACCTATTTTAAGCGGGCGTATGTCCTGCGTTGCGGCGCGCAGCTCGTCCATAACAAATATGTTTTCATCCGCAAGCGTTTTTGCAGCGGGCAGATTGCCCGGAATTTTAATGGGCATACATAAATCTCCTCACTTTTACATAGAATACAGCCTTTTAAATTTGTGAAAGCGCATTTTTAATATCTGCGATAATATCCTCTGAATCTTCTATTCCGCACGAAAAACGGACAAGGTCGGGCTTTACGCCGGCGTTTTCAAGCTCGGCGTCTGTCATTTGGCGGTGCGTGGTGCTTGCGGGGTGCAGGCAGCAGGTTTTAGAATCTGCAACGTGCGTTTCAACACCTGCAAGCTTAAGGCTTTTCATAAATACCTGTGCGGCTGCTCTGCCGCCCTTTACACCGAAGGATATAACGCCGCAGCCGCCGTTTTCAAGATATTTTTTTGCGCGGTCGTAATACTTGTCCCCCTCAAGCCCGGCGCAGCGCACCCATTCGATTTTGGGATGATCCTTTAAAAATGCGGCAACCTTAAGCGCGTTTTCACAGTGGCGCTTTACACGAAGGTGCAGGCTTTCAAGCCCGAGCGCCAGCAAAAATGCGCTTTGCGGCGACTGCACGGAACCGAAATCGCGCATAAGCTGCACCGTTGCTTTTGTTATATAAGCGCCGCCGATGCCGAATTTTTCTGTATATGTAACGCCGTGGTAGCTTTCGTCGGGCGTGCAAAGACCGGGGAATTTTTCGGGGTATTTGCTCCAGTTGAAATTACCGCTGTCAACAATACAGCCGCCTACCGCGCTTGCGTGTCCGTCCATATATTTTGTGGTGGAATGTGTAACGATGTCCGCCCCCCACTCAAACGGGCGGCAATTTATGGGTGTGGCAAACGTGTTGTCGACTATAAGCGGAACGCCGTGCGCATGTGCGGCAGACGCAAAACGCTCTATATCAAGCACCTGCAGGGAGGGGTTTGATATTGTTTCACCGAAAACCGCCTTTGTATTGGGGCGAAAAGCCTTTTCAAGCTCCTCGTCCGAGCAGTCGGGCGATACAAACGTAAAATCTATTCCCATACGCTTCATCGTAACCGCGAAAAGATTGTAGGTGCCGCCGTAAATTGCGGAGGACGACACCACATGGTCGCCGCACGAAGCAATGTTAAATACACTGTAAAAGGATGCTGCCTGCCCCGAGGAGGTAAGCATGGCTGCCGTGCCGCCCTCAAGCGCCGCTATACGCGCGGCAACAGAATCGTTTGTCGGGTTTTGCAGGCGCGAGTAAAAGTAGCCCTGCGCCTCCAGGTCGAAAAGCTTTCCCATATCCTCGCACGTGTCGTATTTAAAAGTGGTGCTCTGCACAATGGGGATTTGCCGCGGCTCTCCGTTTTTCGGCGAATACCCCGCCTGAACACATTTTGTACCTATACCGTAAATACTCATACAATCACTCATTTCTTTCCGATATTGTATTTGAGTATATCACGGCGGGCTGTATTTTTCAATGCTTAAATCTTAAATTGTTTTCTCGTTTTTTGGGAAAAATCAGTCGATATCGTCTTCGGGAAAGCTGCCCCGGCGAAACCACGACGGAACAAAGCCCTCCGGGTATGCTGCTTTTTGCGGCGTGCCGGAAAGCGCAAGCGGAGCGTCAATTGCTCTTTGCGCCAAAAAATCCTGCAATTCGTCTGCGGGAACGGCATAGGTTATATAGCACATATAATTTTTTTTGTCCATAAAAAGTCACCTCATCATTATATATATGCCGCGGTAATTTTTTATTGCGTTTTTTTTCGTATGGGTGTATAATTCATCTTATAAACAAGTCAAGGGAGATAGGTTAATATGTTTGAAAATCTGTATACGGAGGCATTTGATGCCACAGCCGAGCTTTTGGAAACGGCAAAGCTTAAAAAAGGCGATATCTTTGTTGTAGGATGCTCTACAAGCGAAATATGCGGTGACAAAATAGGCACAAATTCAAATTATGACGCGGCAACCGCCGTTTTTGAAGGAATATACGAGGCGCTTAAGCCGCACGGGATTTTTTTGGCGGCACAATGCTGCGAGCATTTAAACCGCGCTATTGTAATAGAAGAAAGCTGCCGCGAGATGTATAATCTTGACGAGGTGTGCGTAATCCCGCAGCCAAAGGCAGGCGGAAGCTTTGCGACAAACGCCTACAGGCATTTTGAAAAGCCGGTTGTTGTGGAAAATATTACGGCAAAAGCAGGAATAGATATAGGCGGCACGCTTATAGGCATGCATATTAAGGCAGTGTGCGTACCTGTGCGTATAAATGTAAAAAAAATAGGCTGTGCTAATATTATATGCGCCGCGTCACGCCCGAAGCTTATAGGCGGTGAGCGTGCGGTTTATTCCTTGTGAGGTGTTTTATGACGGGTGAAAGAAAAAAACCTTCGTTTATGATGAACGTTCTGACGATAGTTTTTGCACAGATAGCCGTTAAGCTTTTGGGCTTTGTCTACAGGATGGTGATAACAAATGTGGACGGCTTCGGCGATATAGGAAACGGCTACTACAATTTCGGCTACCAGATATATACGCTGCTTTTGGCAATAAGCTCGATAGGAATACCAAACGCCATGTCAAAGCTTGTTGCGGAGCGCTGCGCCTTAAACGATTTTAACGGCGCGATGAAAATATACCGTGTTGCACTGAGGCTGTTTTTTTGCATCGGGCTGTTTTTCTCGTGCGTTATGTATTTCGGGGCGGATTTTATCGCAACGTATATATTTGACACGCCGCTTACAAAATATACAATACGCGCGCTTTCGCCCGCGATTGTGTTTGTTTCGGTGTCGAGCGTTATAAGGGGTTTTTTTGCCGGGCAGCAGAATATGCACGCAACAAACACCAGCCAGGTGCTTGAACAGTTTATAAAAAGCCTTTCCACAATACTTATCGTTTTGTCGATTGCCGGTGCAAAGCCCGAATATATGGCGGCGGGCGCAACGCTTGCAACAACGCTTTCAACGTTTTTAAGCTGCGGATATTTATTTTGCTTTTACGGCTTAAACCTAAAAAGCATTAAAGAAAATATAAAAATCGCCCCTCCGGCAAAAATACGCGGGTCGGCGCTTTCGATAGCAAAAATGATACTTATGGTGTCTGTTCCCATTTCTTTGGGAAGTATTGTTGCGTCGCTTAACCGCGTTATAGATATAATAACGGTGGTGCGCGGCGTAAAAACAGCGCTTGCCGCGTCGTTTAGCGATAATACGCTTCTTACAAGAGAGGCTGTACGCCTGAGCGGAATATTAAGCAAGACCGATGTTTTGATAAATCTGCCGCTTGCGCTTAACACTGCATTTGCAACGGTGCTTGTGCCTACGGTTGCGGGGGCGCTTGCCGTTAAAAACTATACCGTGGCGCGGCAAAAGGTTTCGTTTTCGCTGCTTGTTTCAACCGTTATAGCACTGCCGTGTACGGTGGGCTATATTGTTTTGGCACAGCCTATATTAACGGCAATTTACCCGAATGCAAGTGACGGCGGGCTGATTTTTTCGATGGTTGCCCCGACGGTGTTCTTTTCGGCAATGAGCCAGACAATGTACGGTTCTCTTCAGGGAATGGGGAAGATATTTACGCCTGCGCTGAGCGTGCTTTTGGGCGGGTGTATAAAGCTTGTGCTTAATCTTATTCTTATTCCCATTCCGAAAATAAACATATACGGTGCGCCGATAGGCAGTGTGTGCTGCCAGGCGGCGGCGTTTTTTGTAAGCTTTTATGTTTTAAGAAAAAATCTTGATGTGAAGCTGCCTATGGTAAGGTGCGTTTTAAAGCCCCTTATATGCGCCGTCATTATGGGCGGGTGTGTGCTTTTTGTGTACAATGCCGCACTCTTTATGGGAAACAGAGCGGCAACGATGCTTTCTATTTTGTCGGGCGGCGTTATATACATTGCGCTTATCGCCGTGTTTAAGGTCTTTACAAAGGAGGAGCTTTGCGCGCTTCCCATCATAGGAAAAAGGCTTTCAAAATAAAAAATGAAAAAATTTCCTGAGAAATTCTTCTGAAAAAAAGAAGAATTTCTTTTTTTCGGGGAAAAATACAGTTAAATTAAAATTTGTTTGGGAGAATACTGTTATGAATAAAAGATATAAAACGGTAGTAATAACACTTCTTTTTTTGTCGCTTTGTGCGCTTCATTTTATAGCCGCGGCTTTTTCGGGCGGCAGCGGAAATGCTGCGGCATTTATATAAGGAGGGCGCTTTATGGAAAAACTTAATAAAAAGGAATATGCGGATATAGTAAAAAATGCCTCGCCGCCGTCGCCTATTTTAAGGGATACGGTTTTTGCGTTTCTTTCGGGAGGATTAATTTGCACTTTCGGCGAATTTCTGCGCAAAAGCTATATGGCGCTTGGTGCGGATAAGGAAAGCGCGGCGTGCTGGGTAAGCATATCGCTTATATTTATAGCGGCGATTCTTACGGCGTTTAACGTTTTCGACAAGCTTGCAAAATTCTGCGGTGCGGGAACGCTTGTGCCTATTACGGGGTTTTCAAATTCCGTGGTATCGACCGCAATGGAATTTAAAACGGAGGGTTTTGTAACGGGAACCGGGGCAAAGGTGTTTACCGTTGCCGGACCGGTAATATTTTACGGCGGGGTATCGTCTGTAATTGCGGGGCTTATATATTGGTTTATAAGGTAGGTGTAAAAAATGATATATGCGGGTAACGGAACATTTAAGCTTGAAAAGGGCGTATCGGTGGTATCCTTTGCGGCAACGGTGGGAAAGAAGGAGGGCGAAGGCCCTCTCGGAAAATATTTCGATGCCGTTATAGAGGACGAATACCACGGCAAAAAAAGCTGGGAAAAGGCGGAAAGCGCTTTTTTAAAACAATCGGTTGATAATGCACTTTTGCGCGGCGGCTTAAACGAGCGCGACATAGATTTTGCAATTTCCGGCGATTTGCTTAATCAGTGTACGTCTGCGGGATATGCCTTTCGCGATATAGACGCACCCTTTCTGGGGATATTCGGCGCGTGTTCAACCATGGCAGAGGGGCTTGCAATAGGAACAACGCTTGTCGGAAGCGGCGCGGATTACGTGCTTTGCGCCACAAGCAGCCATTTCTGCGGCGCGGAGAAGCAGTTTCGTATGCCGCTTGAATACGGCTCTCAGCGCTGCCCCACAGCACAGTGGACAGTAACCGGCAGCGGCGCGGTTATTTTGGGAAAGTATGCGGCACCTCCGTATATTGAAAGCATTACGGTGGGGCGCATAGTTGATATGGGCGTAAAGGACGCGTGCAATATGGGCGCCGCAATGGCGCCGGCATTTACAGACACCCTCCTGCGCCACCTCAGCGCAACGGGGCGGCAGGCAGATTATTACGACCTGATTTTGTCGGGCGATTTGGGCATTATCGGCAAAAAAATAGCAACCGAGCTTTTGCACAGGCAAAACGTTGACATAGCCCCCATATACAACGACTGCGGCGCTATGATTTTTGACCCCGAAAAGCAGGACACACACGCAGGCGGCAGCGGCTGCGGCTGTGCGGCAAGCGTACTGTGCAGCTATGTTTTGCCGAAAATGATGTGCGGCAGGCTTAAACGTGTGCTTCTTTGCGCAACGGGCGCTTTAATGAGCCCGACCGTGTCGATGCAGGGCGAAAGCATACCCTCTGTTTCGCACGCAATATCGTTTGAAGCATAAATTTCTGTTTTTTTAATATAAATGGTATAAGAGGTGGTGTGTTTTGCATAAAAAACAACTTTTACGTCTTATACCGTTTTTTATTTTTGCGATATGTATTGTGTTTGCCGCGGCCGAGCATATAAAAAATGCCGACGGAGCAAAGGTGTGCTACATTACCTTCGATGACGGCCCCACTTTAAACACCCCGGAAATTGTAAAAACACTTGAAAAGTACAATGCGCGCGCAACATTTTTTGTTTTGCGGGAGCGTATTGTGCTTTACCCCGATTACATAAAAGGAATTCTTGCGGCAAAAAACGCCGTCGGGCTGCACGGCGTAAGCCACAGCGAGGCAATTTACAGCACAGACACCTCCCCGGCGGAGGAAATGGATAAAACAAATCAGGCGCTTAAAGCGCTTACGGGGAAAGAATCGCGCCTTGTGCGCGTGCCGTACGGGTCGTCGTACCGTCTTACAAAGGCGCAGTATACAGAGCTTAAAAACCGCGGATATCTTATGTGGGACTGGAACGTTGACCCGCGGGATTCCGTGGGAAAAATATATCCCGAAAACGTAATGCGCAATATGCGCCGCGACATTAAAAATGCAAAAACCGCGCCCGTAATACTTTTTCACGACAGGAAAAGCACATTAAATCTTTTGGACGACGTGCTTTCATACCTTAAGGAAAACGGGTATGAAATGCTGCCGCTCAGCGAAAAAATGCCGCCCGAGAACTGTATGGAGGAAAAACAAGATTGACAATATATTTTAAGCGTGATATAATACCTAAAAATATGTACTGGAGGTTATGGAGATGAAGCACATAGAAACGCTTGAAACACGCAACCTTTGCGAAAGCGCTAAAAACGGCGGATGCGGCGAATGCCAGACATCGTGCCAGTCGGCCTGCAAAACAAGCTGCGGTATTGCCAATCAGTCTTGCGAAAATAAGGAAAACAAGTAAATACGGGTCAAAAAACAGTGTCACAATTAGCCACAGCCCGGTAAGGAAGTATTGCCCCGATAAACAACATTCTTTTTGCGAATTTCGGTGTTAAAAAAGGCTCGAAATCCGACAGGATTACTCGCTTTTTTGCCTTGAAATTCATCAAAAATTACTGTTTACAGGGTGCAAAGCAGTTTTGAAGGTCGTAGTTTAAGATTCAGGCAAGAAAAAAGGTATCGTAACTTATGTATACGGTGCCCTTTTTTACGAAGTATAAACTTAAAATACGGCTTCAAAACCAATGCTTCCTTATCGTGTTGTGGCCTTAGCCGTTCTTGGGCTGCGGGCGGCATTTTTGGCGTGTACGGACGATTAAGGGAGATATGTTATGGTACATCAGTTTAAATTTAAAAACTGCAATATTGTTTTGGACGCTTCATCGGGCGCGCTGCACGTTGTGGACGATATTGCTTACGATATAACAGAGCTGTTTGAAAAGACGGATGAAGAGGAAATAATAAAGATTATTTCAAAAAAATATCCGTCTGAGCCGAAGGAAGAAATAAAAGAGTGTATCGGGCAGATAAGAGCGCTTAAAGAAAACGGCAAGCTGTTTTCGGAGGATAATTTTGAGCCGTATGCCGGCACGCTTAAGCAAAAAACCGCGGGCGTTGTAAAGGCGCTGTGTCTGCACGTTGCGCATACCTGCAACCTAAACTGCGAATACTGCTTTGCAAGCCAGGGAAAATTCCACGGCGAAAGAGCGCTTATGAGCTTTGAGACAGGCAAGCGCGCGCTTGATTTTCTGGTCGAAAATTCGGGCACGCGGCATAACCTGGAGGTCGACTTTTTCGGCGGAGAGCCGCTTATGAATTTTGACGTTGTAAAAAGGCTTGTCAAATATGCAAGAAGCATAGAGAAAGAGAAAAACAAAAATTTCCGTTTTACGCTTACCACCAACGGTATGCTTATAGATGACGATGTTATAGAGTTTTCAAACAAGGAAATGAGTAACGTTGTTTTAAGCCTTGACGGGCGGCGCGAAATCCACGATAAATACCGTGTGGATTACAGCGGAAACGGCAGCTGGGAAAAAATTGTTCCGAAATTTCAAAAGTTTGTAAAAGAGCGCGGCAATAAAAACTATTATATGCGCGGTACGTTTACGCACCAAAACCCCGACTTTTTGGAGGATATTAAGGTGATGCTTGACCTCGGCTTTACAGAGCTAAGTATGGAGCCTGTGGTCGCAAAAGAAAACGACCCCGCCGCGCTTACAAAAGAGGATATGGAGATTGTAAAAGAGCAATACGAAAAGTTAGCCGCCCTTATGCTTGAAAGGGAAAAAAGCGGAAAGCCCTTTACCTTTTACCACTATATGCTTGACATAAAGGGCGGTCCGTGCATATACAAGCGTATATCGGGGTGCGGCTCGGGAACGGAGTATATGGCAGTTACCCCGTGGGGCGATTTATACCCCTGCCATCAGTTTGTGGGAGATGAAAAGTACAAGCTGGGAAATATATACGACGGTGTGACAAACAAAGAAGCACAGCAGGAATTTGCAGACTGTAACCTATATGCAAGAGAAGAGTGCCGCTCGTGCTGGGCGCGCCTTTACTGCTCCGGCGGATGTGCGGCAAACGCATACCACAAAACAGGCTCGGTGCGCGGCGTGTATGAAGAAGGGTGCGAGCTTTTCAAAAAACGTATGGAATGTGCCATAGCGCTTGCCGTAATACGTGAAACGGGTAAAAACAAATGAACACCCCGATTTGTGATTTTGTGAAAAACTACGAAAAAAAACACCCCGTGCGCGCACATATGCCCGGACACAAGGGGATAGACATGCTCGGCTTTGAAAAGTACGACATAACCGAAATTTTCGGTGCGGACGAGCTGTATATGCCAAACTCGATTATAGCCGAAAGCGAGAAAAACGCCTCCGAAATTTTCGGCGCGCGAACGCTTTACAGCGCGGGCGGGTCGACCCTTTCGGTACAGGCAATGGTGTATCTTTTAACGCTTTGGACGAAAAAGAAAAAAACGGGTATACTTGCCGCACGAAACGCACATCGTGCATTTATAAACGCGTGCGCGCTTTTAGGCGCGGAGGTGGACTGGATTTTCCCGAAAGAGGGAACATATCACAGCTGCCTGTTGTCTGCGGAGGATGTGGACAAGGCGCTTGAAGAAACCGGCGACAAAGCGGTATACATAACAAGCCCGGATTATTTGGGAAACATTTCTGATATTTTTGAAATTTCAAAGGTCTGCAAAAAGCACGGCGCACTTCTTGCGGTTGACAACGCACACGGCGCATATTTAAAGTTTTTGCCGAAAACGCGCCACCCTATCGATTTGGGTGCGGATATGTGCTGCGACTCGGCACATAAAACACTGCCGGTTATAACCGGCGGTGCATACCTTCATATATCCCGCAGCGCACCGGAGGAGTTTTACACCCGTGCGCGCACGGCTATGTCGCTGTTTGGCTCAAGCAGCCCGTCGTACCTTGTATTACAGTCGCTTGATTATTTTAACGCTTCGGCAAAGTGGTTTAAAAAGTCACTGGAAGAATTTTTGCCGAAAGCGCAAAACCTTAAAAAAAGCATATGCGCACTTGGGCTTACGTGTGCGGGCGATGAGGATATAAAGCTTACGGTTAAGCCGAAAGAATTTGGGCTGCGCGGCACGGAGCTTGCGCAAAGGCTTATTCAAAATAACATATATCCGGAGTTTTACGACCCCGATTTTACGGTGCTTATGCTGTCACCGAAAAACAGCGATGCGGATATTAAAAAAATTGCAGAGGTGTTCGGCGGCATTGCACGGGCAGACGGCATAAAAGAAACGCCGCCGCCGGTGTGCCGGCCCGTAAAAAAGCTTTCCCCGCGGGAGGCGATTGAAAAAGAAAGCGAGCTGCTGCCCGCAGAAGAATGTGCGGGGCGTGTATGCGCGCTTACCGCGGTAAGCTGCCCGCCCGCAATACCGATAGTTATCTGCGGCGAAATTATAGACGGCGACGTGCTTGAAAGTATGCGCTACTACAAAATAAAGATGTGCAGTGTTTTAAAAAAATAATGCCCTGTGCACGTGCCGGAAGCGCCGACAGGCTCGGCGGGAAGAGTTAGATGTATTTTTTTTAATTTAATTACTGAGGGTTACATATTTTGCACGGCGCGTATGTTTTTGCAGCCGTGCTTTTTTCTATGGGGATTTTTGTGTCTTCAAGCATGGGGCAGCTTGCTTTATGATATTTGTGCCCCGCAGGCGTTATATATACCGTTTGCGAGTGCGCCGGCAGCGTTTCCCGAACCAAATCCGTTTTGGATGATTCTGCTCTGTTTTGGGCGTATAAAAATTGCCTAAACAAAAACCGCAGCCCCCGTACAAACAGGAACTGCGGAATTGTGGTCTGAGTGGGGAGACTTGAACTCCCGGCCTCTTGAACCCCATTCAAGCACGCTACCAAACTGCGCTACACCCAGATTCAGATTACTAATGTATTATAATAAAAGAACAGGCAAATGTCAAGAAAAATTTTAAAAATAGGTTTAAAATTTATATATCTTCCGAAAGCGTGCAGTTCCTTCTTGACTTATAATAATTTAAATGTTAAAATTAGATTTGTGTGAAAGCGAGGTTTTTGGCTTGAGTCGTGCAGATGAAATTTTCAGGCAGAATTGCCGCGATATATTAAAAAACGGATTTTCGGACGAAGCGCTGGAGGTGCGCCCCCATTGGGAGGACGGTGCGCCCGCGCATACAATTAAGCTGTTCGGGCTTGTAAACCGTTATGATTTGAGAGAGGAATTTCCGATACTGACATTAAGAAAAACCTTTCTTACCTCCGCTGTGGATGAGCTTTTGTGGATATGGCAGAAAAAAAGCAATAACGTTAAAGAGCTTTCAAGCCATATATGGGACGCATGGGCGGACGAAAGCGGAACTATAGGAAAAGCATACGGGTATCAGCTCGGCGTTAAGCACAGGTATAAAGAAGGAATGTTTGACCAGGTTGACAGGGTTATATATGACCTTAAGCACAACCCGCAGAGCAGGCGTATTATGACAAATATTTATAACCATCATGACCTTAGCGAGATGGCGCTTTACCCGTGCGCGTACAGTATGACATTTAACGTAAGCGGGAATACTCTTAATGCGATACTTAATCAGCGCTCGCAGGATATGCTTACGGCAAATAACTGGAATGTTTGCCAGTATGCGGTGCTTGTTCATATGCTGGCAAGGGTGTGCAATCTTCAGGCGGGAGAACTTGTTCACGTTATTGCGGACGCGCACATTTACGACCGCCATATACCTATTATAGAGGAAATGACAGAAAAACATCCGTATGACGCGCCGCGCTTTATTTTGGATGAAACCGTGGACGATTTTTACGCATTTACCCCGCAAAGCGTAAAGCTTGAAGGGTACAAATACCATACGCTTGACAAAAAAATACCCGTTGCAATATAAAAGGGATTGATAAAAATGAAAATGATAGTTTGCGTTGCGCGTGACTTCGGCATAGGAAACGAGGGCAGGCTGTTGTTCAGTTTGCCCCCGGATATGAAGCTTTTTCGGGAAACCACCTCGGGAAAGGTTGTAATAATGGGCAGAAGCACGCTCGACTCTTTCCCCGGCGGAAAGCCGCTTAAAAACAGAGTAAATATTGTACTTTCGCGCAGCGATGGCTTTTTCCGCGAGGGAGCGGTTGTTTTAAAATCGCCGGAGGCGGTTTTAAAGTATGTGCAATGCTTTAACCCGGACGATGTGTTTGTAATAGGCGGTGCGCAGATATACAGTATGTTTGCGCCGTACTGCACAGAGGCGATCGTAACGAAAGTGGAGGAGGTGCGCCCCGCGGACAGCTTCTTTTTTGACATAGACGCTGCACCCGAATGGCGCCTTGAAAACGAGAGTGAGCCTATGGAGTATAACGGTCTGCACTTTACGTTTTGCCGATATATGAAAGTTTGAAAGGAAGGATGACAAATGTTTTGCCCGAAATGCGGAAGAATGAATTCCGATGACGATATAAACTGTAAAGGCTGCGGGGAGAAGCTGCACCGGGAAGAAGAAAAAGCTCTTCCCGAGAAGAAAAAGTTTCCGAAATGGGCTGCGGCTGCCATAGGTGCGGCAGTGCTTGTTGCCGCATTCGCCGGGCTTAAAGGCTGCGATGCTTTTGCCGCGGCAAATTTGCTTATGATTTTGTAAGAGGGTGTGAACAGTGAAAAAGGTAAAAAGCTTTTTTTCTTTTCTTAGGTGCTCGCTTGACGATCACCCGCTTGTTTTCTGCGCGGTGCTCAGTCTTTTTGAAAACTTTGCGATAGAAGCAATGAGCCGCCACAGCGTTATAAAGGCTTTTTCATATATGGTTAAAAGCCCGACGGTTTTTTTATATAACGCGCTTATTATAATGTTTACGCTGTCAATATGTCTGCTTTTCCGAAGAAGAGTGTTCGGTGTTGTGCTTCTTTCGGCACCGTGGCTTTTGTGCGGGCTTATAAACAGCGTGGTGCTGAGCTATCGCGTGACGCCGCTCGGCGCAATAGATTTTCAGATAGTTAAAATGAGTCTTATTTTGGTGTATCTGTCCAAGGTGCAGCGCATAACGGTATACGTTTGCGCGGCGGCGCTTGCGACAGCAATAGTTTTGCTGTGGATAATAGGCCCGAAGATAAGCGGTAAGGTAAATTACGGCAAGAATGCGGCGTCTGTTTTGGGTATGCTTTTGTGCGTTATAGTCGCAACAAACCTTGCGCTGAGCCTTAAGGCTGTAAGCAAGGATTTCGGAAATATTGCGGGTGCATACCGCGATTACGGCTTTGTATACTGCTTTTCAAGCGGAATGCTTGATACTGGCATAAAAAAACCGTCGGGATATGACGAGGAGCAAACAGCCGAGCGCCTTTCCAAGCTTTCGGAAACAAAGGATGCGTCCGAAAGCCTTAAGCCTGATATAATACTGATACAGCTTGAATCCTTTATAGACCCCAAGATTATTAAAAATCTGACGTTTTCGGACGATCCGGCGCCGATACACACATATTTAAGAAAGAACTTTACCACGGGAAAGCTTGACGTTCCGTCGCTCGGCGGCGGTACCGCAAATACAGAGTTTGAGGTGCTTTCCGGAATAAGCCTGGACTATTTCGGCGCGGGCGAGTACCCGTATAAAACCATTATGCTGGAGCAAACGACAGAGTCGCTGCCCTTTAACCTTAAAGAGCTTGGCTACAGCGCTCACGCAATACACAACCATACCGGTAACTTTTATGACCGTGACAAGGTTTACCCCCATATGGGGTTTGACACATTCCAGTCGAAAGAATATATGTACAATTACGATACAACCCCCTACGGATGGTGCAAAGATAAAGCGCTTACGGGCGAAATTATGGATGCATTAACCTTTACAAACGAGGAAAAAGGGATAACCGCGGACACGCCGCGCTTTGTGTGGACGGTTTCCGTGCAGGGGCACGGGGCATATCCGTCCGAGCCGGTTGCCGGGGCAGATAACGTTATAAAGGTGACAAGCGACACCTACCCCGAGTCGGAGCTTTGCGCGCTTAGCTACTATATAAACCAAATATGGGAAATGGATATGTTTTTGGGAAGCCTTATTTCCGCTGTGGAAAACCGCGGAAAGCCTACATTGATAGTTGCCTACGGCGACCATCAGCCGAGTATCGGTCTGGAAGAGGGCGACCTTTCCACAGGCGATTTGTACGCTACGGAGTATGTTACGTGGAACAATTTCGGTCTTGAAAAAAGGGCTGATAAGGAGGTTTATTCCTACGAGCTTTCAAGCCAAATTATGGAGATGCTCGGCTTTAACAACGGAAACCTTACAAAGCTTCATCAGATGTACCTTTCCGATGACAATACAATGAGCGAGGAAACCTATCAAAGCGATATAGAGTACTTTGCCTATGATATGCTTTACGGAAAGAACTATATGTTCGGCGGGAATAAGCCGTATTTAAAAAGCGATATGCAGATGGGTACAATGCCGATTGTTATAGATACAATAAAGGTTATGGGCGATTCTGTGTATGTTCAGGGCGAGGGCTTTACCGATAAGAGTAAGATTTTCATAGACGGCGAAAAATGCGCTTCTACGGTTATGCTCAGCCGATACAGCCTTATGGTGTCGGGCGTTTCGATTTCGGAGGGCAGCAAGGTGTCTGTAGGGCAGGCGTCAAGCAAGCGAGAGGTGCTAAGCTACTCAAACGAGGTAATTTACGACCCGCAGCAGCATTATGTGGAGGCTTCGCAGGATACAGGTACAGATACAACAAAACAGTAAAAAGGAGCTGTTTGAAAAGCCAATTGACTTTTTAAACAGCTCCTCTTTTTCAAGGGGATAGGGAAAAAAGCTTCAGAACGGACAAACTGAACCCGAAGGTGTACAAAAGTACTCCGAGAGGTGAAGTTTGTTCGTAGCAAAAAGGCTTATAAATACAGAAAAATCGAATGTAATGAGATTTTTCTACCAGAACAGGGTTTTTAAACTGTTTTGCAGTTACAAATCATTTATTATAATTGCCTTTTTGCGGTCTGGACTTTTTTTACATCCCATTTTTTCTTATTCTTCTGGTATTTTACATACATCTACCCACGAAACGGGCTTTGCCAGCTTTTCCAAAAGCGGAAGGGTAAGCTCTATAGCGCTGTTGGAGCTTCCGCAGGCGGGAAATACCGTTTCAAACCGTTTAAGAGAGTCGTCAAGGTAAATTTCAACATCTTCGTTAACACCGAAGGGACATACCCCGCCGACGCCGTGCCCTATTTTTTCTTCTACCTCGCAGGCGGGAAGCATTGAAGCCTTTACATTAAAAAAGTGCTTGAATTTGCCGTTGTTCACCTTGGCGTCGCCCGCGGTAACGATAAGCACATTTTTGCCGTTTACATTAAACGAAAGCGTTTTTGCAATGTGCGCTTCGCTGCAGCCGAGCGCCTGCGCTGCAAGCGCTACCGTGGCGCTTGAAACGTTAAATTCCTTTATTTCATTCTCCATACCGTACTGTGCAAGATAGTTGCGCACGCGTTCTATCGACATAAAAAACACCCCTTGTGAAAATATAAGACAAATTATATCACCGATAGGGTGTTTTGTCAAACAGCGCAAATATTTGTTTTTTACAAATTTTTAGTTGTTTTTTATATTGATTTAAAAAAAAGGCTGTGCTATAATAAGGCGGTAAATAAATATTTCACACAAAGTGTCGGACGGCTTGCCTGAGAGCCGCCCGGTGAAAAGGGAAACGGGTGAGAGACCCGTGCGGTGAACAGTCGCTGTATGCCCTGTATGCTTTGTACGCGTCGGTGAAAGCCGGTCATTGGGAAACCGAGAAGGCAGCGTATAAGGCAGGCAATATTTTGCCTGAGGGGACAAGCCAGAAGACCTGCTTTGACGTACAGCTTAAGCTGTGCGGTTTCGGCGTGTAAGAAAAATAACTTACAGCCTTTTTGTGATGTTCACAGGAAAACACTGCTGTGGCGATTTATATTGCCGCAGCCTTTTTATTTGCGGCAAACAATCTAATTTAAAAGAAGGAGAATTGTTATGAAGAGAAGCCTTTATTTAAACAGGGCGCTTGCCTTTATCACTGTATTGGCGCTTTTGTTTACAGTAAATGCAGCTGTGGTATTTGCCGATACAATGCCGCAGGGCAGCGGCACGGCGGAAGAGCCGTACCTTGTGGGAAGCAAGCTTGAACTTGAAGCGCTTTCCTCCCTTTCGGAAAGCGAACCCATAGGGTATATAACGCTTACCGATGACATCGATATGCAGGGAGAGGAAAAAAGCTTTGTTATAAAGGAGCTTGCGGGCACCTTTAACGGAAACGGATTTACAATAAAAAATCTGTCACTTACAGGCGGTAGCGCGGGCTATACAGATCCGACCGTAAATACCGGCATTATACAAACGCTTTCGGGAAACGTGCAAAACCTTAAAACGGAAAACGTAACCGTTACGGGCGTAGGAAATAAAAGTAACGCCGGCATTATTGCTGGTTTTATCCCCGCAGGGGCAAATGTAAGCATCGATAACTGTATTATAAACGGCAAAATTACGTCAAGCGCGGGAAACAGCTATACGAATATCGGCGGATTTGTCGGCTATGTGGAGGGAACGGTAAATGACAATACGTCTTTTACCGTTAATAACAGTGTGCAGAACGTAGAAATATCTGCACCGAGCGGTACCTATGCCGGCGGCATTTTGGGCAGTGTATCCGCTTATACAAATATGCGTGTGGAAAAATGCGCAATACTCGGCGAGGTTTCGGGCAGCGCAACCGCGGGCGGTATCGCAGGCTGGTTTAAGCAAAGCAGCAATGCGCTTACACTTACGGACAGCTACCTCGGCTCAAAGCTTGCAGGCAGGTATAAATACGGTATTGCCTCCAATACATCTGCGTTCAGCACGGAATATCCCATAACGATTACGCGCTTTTTCTATGATTCGGAAAAGAACCCCAGCCCGTCAAGCTGGTCAAGCTTTGATATGGTTAAAAAGGGGAACGATTCAGTAAAAAACCTTGTAAATGCAAAGGACACGGCGGGAATAAAAGCCCTTGCAGACGCGGATGAAGAAGGAAACAGCGAAATAACAGGGTTTGAGGTTCGCACCGGGGAATTTTCGGACTATCCCGTTCCGGTGTGGAAGACGCCTGCACCCATTATACCGCCGCAGCCGCAGTTTTCCTGCACGGCTGTGTTTAACGGCACATATGACGGTGAAGTAAACGTATACTTTGGCGAAGCGGCGCCCGAAAACCTTGTAAGCCCGGTAAACGGAAAATACATACTTACGGAAAAGGGCAGCTACAGCTACACCGTTACAGGCTGTAAAGATTACAACGATTTGACGGACGGAACGTTCACCCTGGGCGACGGTGATAACGAAACCGAAAAAAATATTTGGGTAAAGCTTTCATATAAGCTTACAGAGCTTACAGGCGACGGAAGCGAGCAAAGCCCCTATCTTATAAAAACCGCGCGTGAGCTTTGCACGCTTGCACAAAAGGTAAATGACGGAGAGTGTGCGGAAAGCTTTGTTAAATTGGAGGACGATATTACGGTAGGCGGCTCGTGGACACCGCTGGGCAAAAATTCGGTATATCCTTTCCGCGGTGTTTTTGACGGTGCAGGGCACAGCGTTACCGTAACCGTGGACAATGCAAGAAGCTACTACGGATTTTTCGGCTGCATTACTGACGCAACCGTAAAAAACCTTACCGTAAACGGTGAAATATACTGCGGCGAGCCGGGGGCATACGCAGGCGGTATAGCAGGGCGCGCACGCGGAAATGTAACGATTGAAAACGTTACGAATAACGCAAATGTAAGTGCGCTTGCACGTTCAAGCGAGGGTATAGGCGGTATAGCAGGCGGTTATGACGATAATGTAGAATACGTTTACCAAAGCATACGCCTTGTAATAAAAGACAGCGTAAACAATGCGCCCGTTTTGGTAACAGGCTCGGGCGAAAACGCTTATGTCGGCGGTATTTTGGGTTCAAACAAGAACTGCGCGCAGATAGAAAACTGCACCAATGCGGGCGATGTATACGCACCCGGCGCAGCGGTAGGCGGCATTTTGGGACAGGCGGGCTATTCTGCCGGAGATTTCACCCCCAAAATTTCAAACTGCGCAGTTACGGGCGCGCTTACGGGCGCAAGCGGCAAGGTAAAAAGGCTTTATGCAAAGGGCAGCCTGTCGCAGGCATACATAACGGGCAGCGGTGACAATGAGTACAGCGGCGGAGATATTACAAACAATTTTCTTATCGAAGCAAACAAATACCAAGATGTTGTAACGGTGCCGTCAAATGCGGCGGTAGGCTACAGCCCGCGTCTTGTAAAAGAGGGCGAGTTTGCAGACAGCAATATATCGCTTTCTGTTACAAGGGAAGAAAGCGATATAACAAAGGGTTACATCACGGCAGAGGATAATGCGGTTAAGCTTGCAAAACTTAATGAGGTTTCACAAAAAACACAGGAAGAAACCGTGACGCTGCGCTTTACGGACGAAAACGGTGCTTCTTTAAGAAAGCCCGTAACCGTAAACATATATCCTTCAGATACGCAGGGCGACGCACAAGAGGCGCTTATGCACCGCATAGCGCAAACCTATGCGCAAAGCTCGGACGACTGGACAGTATTCGATATGGCTGTGTATAAGGCGCTCGGCTTTGGCGAAAATACAACGGATGTCGAAAACTACCTTAACCTTACGGTAAACTCGCTTGCAGGCAGCACACCGCTTGTAACAGACCGCGCAAAGGCAGAAATAATTTTTGCAATGCTCGGAAGGGACACGGAAAATCTTACGCCTTACGGCAGCGAAGAAAGCTACAGCAATGCGCAAAAGCTTGCGCAAATGAATTTGGGCAGCAGCCACTATGCCGCACCCTGGGTATTGCTGGCGGAACAGGCGGGAAAGGTTACGCTTTCGGACAGTCAGCGCAGCGAAATGATAGCAGTTCTCACATCGGCACAGGGTGAAAACGGGCTGTTCTGCTCGATATACAAAAACGAAAAGTATGACGACGCCGACACCACAGCCACGGCTGTAGCGGCGCTTGCAAAATATAAAGAAACAGATACTGCCGCAGCGGAATTTATCCAAAAAGCCGTTGACGGATTAAGCGCAGCCCAGGGGGCAAACGGTTCGTACGGTAATATAAATACCGACGCGATGGTAATAATAGGTCTTGCCGCAGTAGGTATAAATCCCGAAACGGACGGCCGCTTTATTAAAAACGAATGCAGCCTTAAAGACGCGGTTATGCTTTATGTAAATGACAGCGGCGACGGATTTACTACAGGATACGCCACGGGCGAGCGTGCGGAAAAGGCACGTGCGCTTGCAACGGAACAGGGCTTCCGCGCTCTTATAGTTCTTAACGAGCTTAAAGATTGCACCTCCTTTAATGTATACACTTTGGAAAGTAAAGGTGCGGCAGTGCCGGTTGCCCCTGTTGTACTCGGAAGCTTTGCCGCCACAGCGCCGGGCAATGCCGTTTTGCCCGAGGATGTTACAATAACCCCAAGCGGCGAAAGCAATAAAAATATCACGGCAACGCTTTTGGTTGTTGACGAAAACAACAATATCTGGACAAACAAGAGCGCAGCGCTTCCCAATGGAGCAACGGCGGCAGACCTTATCAAAAAGATTTTTGCCGATGAGGGTATAAGTGCCGAGGGTATAGCACAGGGCTATATTAAATCCGTTACAAAAGGAAATATAACGCTTGAACAGTTTGACAAGGGCGAAAACAGCGGATGGATGTATAAAATAAACTCAAAAACGCCGAGCGTGGGCATAGCCGACTACACACTTAAAGACGGCGACGGCATAAAGCTTTATTATACCGAGGACTGGATGAAAGAGCAGGAAACCGAAAGCTGGTCCGGCGGCGGCAGCGGGAAGAGCGATAAAACGGCTGACGAAAACACTGTTTACACCATAACCTTTGTAACAAACGGTGCGGGTGAAATGACGCCCGTAACGGCAAAGAAGGGCGAAAGCTTTAAAAAGCCGGTAAACCCCGAATTGGAGGGCTTTGTTTTTGACGGATGGCACACGGACAAGGCGCTTACGGTGAAATACAATTTCTCCGATGCGGCTAAAGGAAATATTACGCTGTACGCAAAATGGAAGCAGATTGAAAAGAAAGCGGAGATTGATTTTAAGGACGTATTAAAGGACGCATGGTACAAAGAATACGTAGAGTTTGTATTTGACAACGGTCTTATGAAGGGTACAAGCGACACGGAATTTGAGCCCGAGGGTCTTATAACGCGTGCTATGATTGCGACCGTTCTTTACCGTATGGAGGGAGAACCCGAAGCCAAGAGGGCGGAATTTAAAGACACGGACGAAAACGAATGGTACTTTAACGCTGTTTCGTGGGCAAACGAGAACAAAATAGTTATGGGTGACGGAGATAATATGATGCGCCCGAACGATTATATCACGCGTGAGGAAATGGCGCTTATGATATACAGATATGCGCTTCTTACAAACTGCGACACATCCGTAGGTGAGGAAACAAACATTCTTTCATACAGCGACTTTAACGATATTTCGGAATATGCGATTGCTGCGCTGCAGTTTACTGCCGGCAGTAAGATAATGACGGGTAAGTCGGAAAGTGTGCTTGCTCCTGCACAAACGGCAACACGTGCCGAAGCAGCGGCAATAATAACGAGATTTTTCACAGCATACAAATAAGAGGGGATGAGCTGTAAAAAAGTCAATTGACTTTTTTACAGCTTTTTTCTTAACGAGATAGGAAAAAAGCTTCAGAACGGATAAACTTCAGGCATAATGCAATAGAACCCAATATGCCTTTTGGCGCTCCGAACTTTTTAACATCCCCTTTTTATTTCTTGACAAAGAAGCAAATTTAAGTATATAATAAACACAGTTTAAATTGGAGATGATAAAATGAGAATAACACAGGATATTTACAACGTTGGGGTAAACGATCACCAAACAGACCTTTTTGAGGGACAATACATTGTGCCTAACGGTATGGCATATAATTCATATGTTATTACGGATGAAAAAATTGCAGTGCTTGATTCTGTTGATAAAAAGTTTGTAAAAGAGTGGCTCGGCAACATAAAATCGCTTTTGGGCGAAAGAAAACCGGACTATTTAATTATAGAGCATATGGAGCCCGATCATTCCGGCTCGATTTTGTATTTTATGAACGAGTATCCCGAAGCGTGTATTGTCGGAAACAAAAAAACCTTTGCAATGATAGAACGCTTTTTCGGCGAGATTCCGTGCAAAAATACCCTTACTGTGGAGGACAACGGCACACTGTCATTGGGAAAGCACAGCCTTACGTTTGTTTTTGCACCTATGGTACACTGGCCGGAGGTTATGGTTACGTACGATTCTTTTGATAAGGTTCTTTTTTCGGCAGACGGCTTCGGAAAGTTCGGCGCTTTGGACGCGGAAGAAGATTGGGCATGTGAAGCGCGGCGGTACTACTTCGGCATAGTCGGAAAATACGGCGCACAGGTGCAGGCGCTTTTGAAGAAAGCAAAAAGCCTGCAGATAGAAAAGATATGCCCGCTGCACGGTCCGGCTCTTACAGAAAATCTTGACTATTACATAAATCTTTACGATATTTGGTCGTCATACAAAAGCGAAAGCGAGGGCGTGTGCATTTTCTATACCTCGGTTTACGGAAACACAAAGAAAGCGGCAGAGCTTTTGGGCGAATGCCTTACGGAAAAAGGCTGCAAAAAGGTTGTTTTAAGCGACCTTGCGCGCAGCGATATGGCAGAATGTGTAGAGGACGCTTTCCGCTACGAAAAAACGGTTTTGGCAACAACAACGTATAACGGCGATATATTCCCGTTTATGAAGCATTTTATAGACGCGCTTACGGAACGCGGCTTTAAAAATAAGACCGTTGCGCTTATGGAAAACGGCACATGGGCGCCCACGGCGGCACGCATTATGCGTACAATGCTGGAAAAGTGCAAGGATGTAAACGTGCTTGAAGCTGCCGTAACAATTAAAAGTGCAGTCGATGAAGAAGCAAAGCAGCAGATAGAGCATATGGCGCAGGAGCTTTGCATGTAAAAGGCTCTAAAAACAAGAGAGAGTGTGAAAAATTTGATTTCTCACACTCTCTTGTTTCCTTTTTAAAACAAATGCGAAATTCCGTTTACAAGCATACACAAAATTATTCCGCAGACGGTGGGAATCAGCATTGACAAAAGCGCCCATTTAATGCTGCCGGTTTCTTTTTTTACCGTAAGCACGGTTGTGGAACACGGCCAGTGCATCAGGCAAAATATAATCATACAGACGGCGGTTGTGCGCGTCCAGCCGTTTGATACAAACAGCGCCTTCATTTGGGAAAGTGAAATTTCGGGAAGGCTGCCTTGGGACATATAAGCCATAATAATAAGCGGCATTACGATTTCGTTTGCGGGAAAGCCCAAAATAAACGATGCAAATATTGCCCCGTCCAATCCGCACAGGCGCGCAAACGGATCTAAAAAAGCGCAAAAGCGCGAGAGCAGGCTGACACCGCCCGCGCTGATATTTGCAAGAAGCCATATAACCATTCCGGCAGGAATTGCCACCGCGGCGGCGCGCCCCAGTACAAAAAGCGTTCTGTCAAAAACGGAGCGAACTATTACGCGCATAATCTGCGGTTTTCTGTAGGAGGGCAGCTCCAACGTAAAGGAGGAGGGCATTCCCTTTAGTATTGTGGAGGAAAGCAGGCGCGTTACCAAAAACGTCATCCCTATGCAAAGAAGAATTATCCCCGTAAGGATAAGCGCCGACGCGGCGCCTTTAAAAAGCGCTTCTCCGCTTATAAAAAACATACTGATAAGCGCAATAAGCGTGGGAAATCTGCCGTTGCACGGAACAAAGCTGTTGGTAAGAATTGCAAGCATACGTTCCCTCGGCGAATCTATTATACGGCAGCCGACAACCCCGGCGGCATTGCAGCCAAAGCCCATACACATTGTAAGCGATTGCTTTCCGCAGGCGCGGCAGGAACGAAACGGGCGGTCAAGATTATATGCAATGCGGGGAAGATAGCCCGAATCCTCCAACAGGGTGAACAGCGGAAAGAAAATAGCCATCGGCGGCAGCATTACCGCTACCACGGAGGAAAGAACCTGCCACACCCCGTTTAAAAGAAAGCTTTGTAAAACCTCGGGCATACCGATGTTTTTAAAAAGCATACGCGCCGCTTCGCCCAAAGAGGAAAGAAACGAGGAAATCGCCGCGGACGGATAGTTTGCACCGCTTATTGTAATGTAAAAGACAACTGCCAAAAGTAAAAGCATTACAGGATAGCCCAGGCGCTTGCTTGTAAGGATTTTGTCAAGGCGGCGGTCAAGACGGTTATAGCCCGCATTTTCAAATTTAACGCACGCATCGGCAATTTTTTGCGCCCTGTCAAGTGCGGAGGAAACGATGCTGTCACGCAGGGAGTGCTGCGAAAAGCCGGAGTCCGATAACAGGCGGCGTGCCTCCTCTGCGGCGGTAAAAATTTCTGCATTCTCCATAATATCAAAACCGAGAAATGTGCTTATTTCACTAAGAAGCGTGTCGTCAGGCTCGATAAGCTGAAGGCTTAACCACCGGGGATTTATTTTACGTTTGACCTCGGGGGGCAAAGCGTCCGATATTATTTTTATTGCCGTTTCTATCGGTATTTCGTAAAAAAGCGTATTTTTCGGGGAAACGCCCCAATCGGCACAATCCAGTGCATTAAGCACGGCGGAAAGGCTCTTTTTTTTACGTGCAACCGTTGTTATAACCTTTACACCCAGCATTTTTGAAAGAAGCTGCGTGTCGATGCTTATGCCCTTCTTTTTTGCTTCGTCCAAAAGATTTAAGCAGACAAAAACGGGTTTTCCTATTTCGATTGCCTGAAGCACAAGATTGAGGTTTCTTTCAAGACAGGTGGCGTCGCACACAACAATTGTTGCGTCGGCATTGCCGAAAATAATAAAGTTTCTGGCGATTTCCTCCTCTTTGGAGTGAGCACGCAGCGAATATGTACCGGGGATATCCACAAGCACATAGCCGTTGTTATGCGACTGTGCATACCCCGTTGCATTGGCAACCGTTTTGCCGGGCCAGTTGCCCGTGTGCTGATTCATACCGGTAAGCCCGTTAAAAACGGTACTTTTTCCGACATTGGGATTTCCCGCCAGTGCTATAATAAAATCCGACGGATGCCTTTTTTTTACCTCAAATCCTTCGTCTACGGCACATTTTCCCGTGGAGCTGTGCGTTAATCCCATATATATACCCCCTATAGCATATTTTCAACGAAGATTTTGTCGCAGTCCTCACGCCGAAGCGCCAGTACCGCGCCGCGTATAAGATACGCCGACGGATCGCCCGACGGGCTGCGCCCGACACATTCTATTTTTGTGCCGCTGCAAAGCCCTATGTCAAGCAAACGGCGGTGCATGCTGCCGGTGGTTTGCAGCGCGGTAACGGTTGCCTGCTGCCCGGGCGAAAGTGCGCTGAGGCAGACTGTATTTTCCATTCTCATTACCTCACTTTGCAAAGCTGCGGCAAAAAGTATTTAAAATCGGGTTTGCCGCAAGTCTCTACTTACATATTATTAGGATTGATTTAAAGAGGTGATTTAAAAGGCGAAATATTTGGAAAAAAGCAAAAAAATCGGCTGTTTAAAAAGTAAAAGCTTTTTAAACAGCCGATTTTGTAATTTACGTAATTATTTTACAAGATTCTTAAGACCCTGTCCAACCTTGAATGCGGGAACCTTGGAAGCGGGAACGGAAATCTTAGCCTTTGTCTGGGGGTTAAGGCATGTACGAGCCGCTCTCTCTCTAACCTCAAAAGTACCGAAGCCGACAAGCTGAATCTTGTCGCCTGCCTTAAGCGTATCCTCAACTGTTTCTATGAAAGCGTTGAGAGCCTTATCAGCATCCTTCTTGGAAAGACCTGCCTTTTCAGCGATAGCTGCAACGAGTTCTGTCTTATTCATTTCTACTCCTCCTTTATGTTAGAAAAATATACTGTGATTGAATTTAAATCACTAATCAACTATATAATACCACATAAAATAGGCATATTCAAGGATTTTTTTCAATATTCTTGATTTTTTTGATAAATTTCTTAATGTATGCAGATAATGCCTCTTCGGGGTTTACGCCGCTTTTGTGTGATTTAATGCACAGACGGAAAAGCTGCTCGCCGATTTCGTTATCCGCGTCGGGTAAAAGAGAGGAAAGAGCATCGCACGAAAAATCCTCCGAAAGCGCTTTTTTTATAATTTTGTCGCACCGCATAAGTGCCGGCAAAGACGGGGTTATGCCCTCCATAGACTCGCTGAGGCGTTTTTGCGCCCTTTCGCTGCGCTTTATCTCCTCCCACTTGTCAAGAACCTGCTGCGGCGTTTTTGCGCTGCCGTTTGAAAATACGTGCGGGTGGCGCGTTATCATTTTTTCGCATACGTCGTTTGTTACGGTGTCTATGTCAAAGTTTTTTTCCTCTTTCCCTATCTGCGCGTGCATAACAACCTGCAAAAGCACGTCTCCAAGCTCGTCCGCAATGGCGGCACTGTCGCCGCTGTCGATTGCGTCTGCCGCTTCGTACGCCTCCTCTATAAGGTGCTTTTTTAAGCTTTGGTGCGTCTGTTCACGATCCCAGGGGCAGCCGCCCGGCGCGCGTAAAAGAGCGATAATATCGCAAAGCCTGTAAAAGTCGTTTTTCATAAGCTATACCACCTTTAAATCTTCTTTTTTTATTGCACGGGAAGCGGCTATAAAGAAAACGTACAGTACCGCCGCCGAAAAAATCGCAAAAACAAGGGTCATTCCGCCGGGATTTTTAAAAACAAGCTTTGGCAGTGCGCATGCTGCCGCGCCGCATAAAAGTATTTTTATACAGTCAAGCGTTACGCCTTTTGCGGGCGCCTTTTTTGAAAGCAGTATGCTGTTAAAGATAAACGCCCCAAAAAATGCCGCAGCGGTGGAAAGCGCCGCGCCGCCTGCACCCAAAGCAGGTATTAAAAAGAAATTGAGCGCGGCTTTAAGAAGTATGCACAAGCCCCCCGCACATATCGGCGCCCACACGCTGCCGAAGGTTTGCAGCATTGCGGACGTTGTCTGAACATACGGCATAACAAGCACCGTAAGCCCGGTAAAAGCCAAAATATCCGCGCCGCCGCGGCTTTTGTATAAAAGAGACATTATATTTTGCGAAAAGAAAATCATACCGAAGCCGCACGGAGCCGCCACCAAAAATATGGACTTAATAACCTTCTTTACCCCGCGGGAGCGCGCCTCTTTATCGCCGAGAGCCGAAAGCATCGGAACGGCGCTTGCCGTAATTGCCGTAATTATTGTTGCGGGGAGGTTGTATATCGTTCCGGCACGCGACAAAAGACCGTAGCTTTTAAGCCGCATTTCGGGCGGGATACCTATATGTGCCATAACGGGTACAAGGGTGAGGGTGTCTGTAAAAAGTGCCGCCGTATATGAAAATGCGCCCAGCGTTACCGGCAGTGAAAGACAGAATATGCGCTTTAGCATTGTGCGGTTAAACCGTCCTTTTTTTCCGCCGCTTTTTAAAAACATCGCAAAAAGCATACCCGCGCAGCATATTTGCCCTATACTTACGCCGAAAAGCGCCGCAGCCGCGCCGTATTCCGTTCCTTTTTTTATAAAGAGCGCGCACAGCCCAAGCCCGAAAAATACCTTTGCAAGGCTTTCGGCAATCTGCCCCAGGGCAGAGGGCGTCATATTTTCCATTCCCTGAAAATAGCCGCGCAAAGAGCCCGTAAAGCCCAAAAACAAAAGAGCGGGCGAGAGCGCACACAGCCCAAGACGTATATTTTTCCCTTCACCGCCGGAAAGAAGAAGCGCCAGGTCCTTTGAAAATATTACAGTGAGCAGGGCAAATATTATGCCCGCCGCGCTTATAGCATAAAAGGCGGTGGTGCGATAATCGTTTGCATGCGCCCTGTCTGCTGCGATAAGGCTTGAAAGCGCTATCGGGATACCCGTTATACATATTGCCAAAAATACGTTGTACACGGAATATGCGCTTTGATAAAGGGCTATTCCCTCCTCGTGCAGAAAAAGCGTGTCAAGGGGGATTTTAAAAACCGCGCTCAGCGCTTTGCATAAAACAGACGCGGCAGCAAGCACTGCCGCGCCGGTAATAAAACTTTGCTTTTTAATCAAGATAATCAGTCCTCTTTGCTTACGGAATCGTCGGAAAAGACGCTTCCCTCCTTTTTATCTGCGGTGGATACGTCCTTTAACGCAGGCTCAAGCAAATATTTTTTTTCGATATTGTTTGTCATAAAAAGCTGCGTAAAAACAACTATCGGAATATACAAAAGAAGGAGAACCAAAAAGCCTATAATGGGGGAAACAGCCAAAATATTAAAGGCAAGCCACGTAAAAGCACCCGAAACGGCAAAGCACAAAAGATTCCACGGAAGCTTTGCCATGGTAAGTATAAGGGCGTTTCGGTAGATGTCCTTTATTTTAAGCTTAAAGGTAACCGTTATGCGGTAAATGTACATATGCATCATAACAAAAATAAGCGAAATGACAGCGATAATACAAACCATAAACGCCTTTGAAAGACCGGTAAGCTGTGTGGAATAAAACAGCCAGCTTACAAAAAGAAGCGAAAGCACGACCATATCGATTATAAAAACAGCCGTTCCCTGCAAAAAATTGCTTTTCAGCTTGTCCTTAAAATCGCTCCACACCCACGAGTGCGTGTCGTTTACATAGCAGCGCAGAACATATGCCTGTGCGGCGCTTGCCGCGCCCGTGCCGATAAATGCCGCCGTAAGAATGGTAAGCTGTATTGCCGCAATCATAATATACTCGGTAAAATTTGCGTTTAAAATACTTTCAAGCCATAAAAGCGCGTAGCTTGAAAGTGCAAATATAACCGCAAGCGCCGGAAGCGAGCAAAGAAGAAAAATGATATTAAGCGAAATAAGCTTCCAAAAACGCCTGAAAAGCTCGTCAAAATAAAGAGCCGGACCGGACTTGTCCACATCGTCCTTGCTTACGCCGCGCCCGGGCTTGTTATAGTCAAATAATCCGAAAAAACCTGCCATTTTCAGTCCCCACCTTCAAAACCGTTCTTTTTGTCATTTTAGCACAAATTCTTGCTTAATACAAGTGTTTATATTAAATTCATACCGGCATCGTAAATAGCCTTTCGGTGAATGTCAAATTCACCGCTGTTATAGCCCGGGATGTATTCGTTAAGCGCCTGCATAACAACCTCGGGCTTAAGATTGTTTCGGCTGCCGGCGGAAAGCGTCATCTCTATTCTGCCGCCGTTTAGCACAATGTTTTTAATGTCGGGGCGGATGTCGGTATCTTTTATTCCGCTTTTTGTTTTCTTTTTTGTTATTATGCTGTCAAGCTTTAAAAAATCGACTAAGCTTTCGGGCATATGCTCCGGAGAAACATAGTAGAGGGCATTGTCGGTTTTTTTCATTGCGCTTTTTCCCTCAAATGCGCAAAGTATTTTAACCCCGCACGGAAGCGTTTTGTTAAGAGAATCCATAACTTCCTGCGCGGGCATATCGCACTCGAGCGTAAGCTCAAGCAGCTCGCACTCACTCGTACAGCCCACGGAAAGGGGCAGCGCAAAGCCCAAAAGCGGGTGGGGGTTAAACCCCTCGGAATATGCAATCGGAATATTTGCGCGGCGCAGCGCCCTGCCGAACATTCTTACAAAGTCGAGATGGGAAACGTAGCGCGCATTTTCCGTTTTTTCATATCTTAAGTAACATTCACTCAAAGCAGACACAACCTTCCTTTTCGCTGCAAAGCGCTTTTGCACCGCAGCCGCTGCATTTTTCGCGGCAGTTTGGGGTTGTCACGGCGCTTTTTGCTTTTTCGTTTTCGTTTTCCATAAATTTACGCGTTACGCCTATATCGATAAAATCCCAGGGAAGTATTTCGTCATAGCTGCGCGCACGTGTATAAAAGCAGGGGTCGATGCCGCAGTCTTTAAATGCCTGAAGCCATAAATCGTAGCGGAAGCACTCGTTCCAGCCGTCAAGCTTGCAGCCAAGCTCGTGCGCCCGCAAAAGAACGTCGCATAAACGCCTGTCGCCGCGGGCAAAAACACCCTCGAGCACGCTTACGTCGCTTTGGTGATAATTATAGCGCACATGCCGGTTTTTTATTTCGCCTTTTAAAAACTTTTGCTTTTCGCAGAGCGACTCCACACTGTCCTGCGCTGCCCACTGAAACGGGGTAAAGGGCTTGGGAACAAAGCTTGCCACGCTTATGGTAACCTGTACGCCGCGCCGCTTGTTTGTCTTTTCGTTTTTATAAAAGCACTCCACAACCTTTTCGGAAAGATCGGCAATGCCCTTTATATCGTCATACTGCTCGTACGGAAGTCCTATCATAAAATAAAGCTTTACGGTGTTATAGCCGCCCTCAAAGGCAAGCGTTGCCGCATGTATAAGGTCGTTTTCGCTTACGTTTTTGTTTATAACGTCACGCAGGCGCTGGCTGCCTGCCTCCGGCGCAAAGGTAAGTCCGCTTTTTCGTACCTTTTGCACGCGCTGCATAAGCTCAAGGCTGAAATTATCCAGGCGAAGAGAAGGCAGAGAAAGGCTTACGCGCTTGCTTTCGGTAAGCTTAAGAAGCTCGTCTGTCAAATACGGAAGCTTTGTATAGTCGCTTGTCGAAAGGCTGGAAAGCCCAAGCTCCTCGTATCCGGTGGATTCTATCAGGTTTTTTGCGTCGCACAAAAGCGTGCCCGGCTGCTTTTCGCGCACGGGGCGGTAAATCATACCTGCCTGGCAGAAGCGGCAGCCGCGTATACACCCGCGGAAAACCTCTATATTTGCCCTGTCGTGCACAATGTCCGAAAACGGAACAATAACGTTTTGCGGGTAACACACCTTGTCAAGGTTTGATATAATGCGTTTTTTTATGCGGGGCTTTGCCTCTTTAACGCGCGGCGTCATAGCTTTAATGGTATTGTCGGGGTTATATTTTACATCATAAAGGCAGGGCACATATATGCCCTCTATTTGGGCTATGCGTTTAAGATAATCCATGCGCTTTTTGCCGCTTTTTTTCCACTCCAAAAAAGCGTCCATAAGCTCGCCTATAACCTCTTCACCCTCGCCGATTGTGAAAAAGTCGAAAAAGTCTGCAATGGGTTCGGGATTATAGGCGCACGGTCCGCCGCCGTTTACAAACGGGTCGTCCTCGCCGCGGTCGCAGGATTTGAGCGGAATTTTCGCAAGCGAAAGCATATTCAAAATGTTGGAATAGCACATTTCATACTGAAGCGTTATCCCCAAAAAGTCGAACTGCTTTACGGGGGTGTGCGTTTCATTGGTAAAAAGCGGTACGTCGAAAAGGCGCATCTGCTCCTCCATATCAATCCAGGGGGCATAGGTGCGCTCGCAATAGGTATCGCTGCGGCGGTTTAACACGTCGTAAAGTATTTTTATGCCGAGGTGGCTCATACCTATTTCGTAAGTGTCGGGAAAGGCAAAGGCATAGCGTATTTTTACGCTTTTGGGGTCTTTTACAACACTGCCGATTTCGCCGCCGGAATAGCGCGTTGCCTTTTGTACGCGCTTTAATATCTTGTTAATTTTATCTTTCAAACCAAAAACTCCTTACGCATCTGAAAAAGCAGATTTAAAGGGGCAAAAGCTCGTTAAAAAGCTTTAAAAGCGAAGACGCAACCGTGTTAAGATTGGAATTCGCGCCGAGAAGCTTTTTTACATATCCCCATTCTTTCGGGGCATAACGCCAAAAAAGTGACGCCGCAAAAAATACAAGGACACATAATAAACTGCGCAGCAAGAAAGAGCCTGCCGCCTTTTTTAATTTTTCTTTCACATACATTCACCTCAGTAAAGGTTATGCACGGTTTTTATTTAAAATACTGATAAAGGTAACATTTAAGCATACCGTTGTAAAGCTTGCGCTTACGGGAAGCGGGTGCGCCGTAAAACTTTTCAAAATCCTCATAGCTTGTGAGAATGTATTTTCCGGCATTTTCATAGCCCGAAAACTTTTTGCCCATCATTTTGTAAAGCTTTTCACACTGCCTTGCGCTGCTGAGCCTTTCGCCGTAGGGCGGATTGCACACAATTACGCCGCGCTCGCGAAAAAGCGGGGCGTCCGCCGCATCGCACACACGAAAATGTATACAGTCCGAAACGCCTGCCTCTTGTGCGTTTGCACGGGCGGCGCAAACTGCGGAGGGGTCTATATCGGACGCATAAATATGCACATCGGCATCTTGCTTTTCGTTATCCCGCGCCTCCTCCCGCGCGAGAGAAAAATACGGCATATCAAGTATGCGCCATTTTTCGCTTGCAAAGCTGCGGCGAATACCCGGGGCAATGTTTTTGGCATAAAGCGCCGCCTCAACAGGGATTGTACCGCTGCCGCAGAAAGGGTCTGCAAAAGGTCTGTCGCCGCGCCATCGGGTAATATCCACCATACAAAAAGCCAGCGTTTCACGCATGGGTGCTTCCACGGTTTTCTCGCGGTAGCCGCGCTTGTAAAGCGGCGCGCCGGTGGTATCGAGGTATATTGTTGCAACATTTTTTAAAAGCGTGAACTGAATACGCATCATAGGTCCTGTCTCTTCAAAATGCGACACGCCGAAGGATTGGGAAAGCTTGTTTACAACCGCTTTTTTTATAATGCTTGTACAGGCGGGAACGCTTGAAAGCGTGCTTTTAAGCGAACTGCCCTTAACGGGAAAGGCACAGTCTGCCTGGATAAAATCCTGCCAGTTTATATTAAAAACGCCGTCAAAAAGCTCTTCAAAGCTTTCGGCGCGAAACTGCGCCAGCTGTATAAGCACCCTTTCGCCCACGCGCAGGTTTATGTTTGCAAGGGCAACGGCCTCCCAGTCGCCCTCAAAAGTAACCTTGCCGTCGGTAACGTCTGCGGTTTCATAGCCGAGAGCGCGGATGTAGTGCGCAAGGATTGCCTCCGTTCCGAAGAAGGTAGGCACGGTAAGTAACATTGTTTTTATGAAAAACACCACTCTCTCCACATTTTATCATTATTATATAATGAATGGGCTGTTTTTACAAGATTTTTATTGTTTTTTGAAAAAAAAGGTTTATAATGTAATACGAGGTGGTTTAATTTGAAGCTTGAGCACAATTCTGCTTGCATTATATACAGAAAGCCCTTTGGCGCGGCAAAAACGGGAGAAACGGTAAGAATACGCATAGCGGTGGAATCTGTAGGGATTCCGGATAAGGTACAGCTTATTATCGGAAACGATGTTATAGATATGTATTACCACGCCGCCATAGGCGGTATGCGTATGTACGAGTGTGCCGTGAAAATGCCCGAAGAAGAGGGGCTTCTTTTTTACTGTTTTGCTGCGGAGGCTGACGGGGAAACGGCATATTACGGAAACAACGAAGCACATCTCGGCGGAAAGGGTGTGCAGCAGGCGGCTGTTCCGGAAAGCAAATACCAGATAACGGTGTACAGACGCGGCTATAAAACGCCCGACTGGATGAAAAATGCCGTTGTATATCAAATATTTCCGGACAGATTTGCAAGGGGGGAGCAAACGCCCATGCACGGCATACCCCGCACCTGGGGGGAGGAGCCGTACTACCGTGCCGAGCAATTCGGCGGAACGTATCTTTCAAACGACTTTTTCGGCGGGAATTTTTCGGGTATTGAAGAAAAGCTGGGTTATCTTAAGGAGCTTGGCGTAAGCGCAATTTATCTTAACCCCGTATTTAAGGCCTTTTCAAACCACCGCTACGACACGTCGGACTATGAAAACACAGACCCGGCGCTCGGTACAAACGAAGATTTTAAAAGGCTTATAAAAAAAGCCGAAGCTATGGGAATACGTGTAATTCTTGACGGTGTATTCAGCCATACCGGCGCGGACAGCAAATATTTTAACAAATATAATAATTTTGACAGCGTGGGGGCGTATCAATCGAAAGAGTCTCCGTTTTACGGCTGGTACAGCTTTTTGCATTACCCCGACAAGTACGAGTCGTGGTGGGGCTTTGAAACACTGCCGAACATAAACGAGCTGGACGAGAGCTTTTTGGACTATATAGCGCGCGGGGAAAACGCGATTGTTAAACGGTGGATTAAAAACGGCGCAAGCGGATGGCGGCTTGACGTTGCCGACGAACTGCCCGATAAGTTTATAGAAATTCTGCGCGAAAACATAAAAAAGCAAGACCCCGAGGCGCTTTTGCTGGGCGAGGTTTGGGAGGACGCAAGCAATAAGGTAAGCTACGGCGTGCAGCGGCGTTTCCTTTGGGGAAAGTGGCTTGACAGCGTGATGAATTATGTATTCCGCGACGCGATTTTAAGCTATCTTACAGGCGCGGACGCAAGGCTTTTCTTTATGAGAATTATGTCGCTTATGGAAAACTACCCGAAAGAATCGCTGTACGCGTGCCTTAACCTTATATCTTCGCACGATGTGCCGCGTGCAATGACGGTGCTTTCCGGCGCGCCCGACTTTCACACAATGACAAGGCAGGAGCAGCACGACTGTGTTTTAACCGAGGATATGAAGGCGCTTGCAAGGAAAAGAATGTACCTTGCATTGGTTATACAAATGACGCTTCCGGGTGCGCCCTGCATATATTACGGCGATGAAATAGGTATGACCGGATATGCCGACCCCTTTAACAGAAAATGCTTTGACTGGGGAAAAACCGGGGACGCGCTTTTGGAGCATACAAAAGAAATGGCGCATTTGCGCCGTGAAAATGCCTGCCTGCGCACAGGGAGATATGTGCCGCTTTACTACATAAACGGCGTTATTTGCTATATGCGCGAGATTACGGGCGGCATTGACGAATTTGGAAAAAAATGCGAAAACGGCAGCATAGCCGTAATTGTAAATGCCGCAGAAACAGCGGAAAAGATAGAGCTTAACCTGTCGCGCTTTTTTGTGAGCGGATATACAGACATTGAAAGCGGAAAACACTTTTCGGGCAGCATAATTTCAGAAAATACAGAGCCTATGTCCTACAAAATATATTCCCTTGAAAGGAACGGCGAAAAATGCGTAAAAATACAACCCATACAGTACTGATAACGGCGCTTTCCGCAGAGGGAAATGCCATAGCGCACCTTTCGGACGGATACACCGTATTTGTGCCGGGCGGCACCGTCGGCGATACGCTTAAAATACTTATAGTAAAAGAAAAAAAGACATACGGCTTCGGAAAAATACTGGAGATAATAAACCCCTCCGAAAACCGCATTGACGCGCCGTGCCCGGTGTTTTCAAAATGCGGCGGCTGTGATTTGCAGCAGACGGGGTACAAAGCGCAGCTTGAATTTAAGCAAAAAAAGGTTGAGGACGCATTTTTAAGAATAGGCGGATTTAAGGATTTTTTATCATTGCCGATAGAGCCTTCGCCGAAAGAGTTTTATTACCGCAACAAGGCGCAATACCCTGCCGCGGGAAAAGCCGGGGAGGTAATCTCGGGATTTTATGCGCCGCATTCGCACCGCGTTGTTTCCTCGCGCAGATGCCTTTTGCAGGACAGCCGCACAGACGAAATAAGAAATTTTATAACGGACTGGATAAACGAAAAGAAAATACCGCCGTACGATGAAGAAAGCGGCAGCGGTATTTTGCGAAAAATATGCGTAAGGTGCGCAAAAGACGAGGCGTGCGTTGTTTTGGTATGCAAAAAAAGCCTGCCGCATAAAGAGGAGCTGGGGTCGGCGTTAACGGAACGTTTCCCGTTTATTAAAGGTGTGATAGAAAATATAAATACGCAAAATACAAATATAATTTACGGGGAGAAAGAAAACGTTATTTCGGGCAGAAATTATATTTATGACAATATAGGCGCGCTGCGCTTTAAAATAAATTATAAAAGCTTTTTCCAGGTTAACCCGTATACGACAAGGCTGCTTTACGACTATGTACGCGAAAAGGTGAAAGAAGCAAAGAGCGAAAACGTGTTTGACCTGTACTGCGGCACGGGAACGATAGGGCTGTATACGGCAGACTGCGTTAAAAGCGTTACGGGAATAGAAATTGTTTCGCAGGCGGTGGAAAACGCAAAGGAAAACGCGCGTGAAAACGGCATAGCAAATGCGCGGTTTTACTGCGGCGCGGCAGAAGATACAGCCCCGCGCCTTATAGAGCACGGTATATCGGCAGACTGTGTAATTCTTGACCCGCCCAGAAAGGGCTGCGATAAAGCGCTTATAGAAAAAATAGCGTCACTTTCGCCGAGGACGGTTATATATGTTTCGTGCGACTGTGCCACGGCAGCGCGCGACGCGGCGCTTTTTGCAAAGCTGGGGTACAGGCTTTGCAGTGTGAAAGCGTTTGACCAGTTCCCGCAGACGTGCCATGTGGAGACGGTTGTTCTTTTGTCCCAACTGAAACAAAAGCCGGATGATTACATTAATGTCACGATTGAACTTGATGATATGGATAT
>CAKSNY010000017.1 GCA_934476455.1 uncultured Clostridia bacterium
ATGCGAAATTTTCCTTTTTAAACCATATCGGGTTCTGTTGTATTATGCCTGAAGTTTGTCCGTTCTGAAGCTTTTTTTCCTATCCCCTAGAATGAAGGAGCTGTTTAAAAAGTCAATCGACTTTTTAAACAGCTCATTTTGTTTTTATTAAGTATTAAACCTCGAAATTTACTGCCGTATCGCCCTGAAGGTCTTTACCGAATTCGTAATCCTTACCGGGAAGAACAGCATTTAAGATTATACCTACAAGCGCTGCAACCGCAAGACCCGAAAGGCTTATTGTTGCACTGCCTATTGTAAATAAAACCGCGCCTGCTTCGCTATAGTTTATACCTATCGAAAGGACAAGTATAAGCGCTGCAATTATAACATTTCTCGACTTTGTAAAGTCAACCTTGTTTTCAACAACGTTTCTGACGCCGACAGCGGAAATCATACCGTAAAGAACAAGGGAAACACCGCCTACAACAGCTGTGGGCATAGAATTTATAAGTGCTGCAAATTTGGGCGAGAAAGAGAACAGCGCTGCCAAAACTGCCGCAATTCTTATAACCCTGGGGTCATAAACCTTTGAAAGAGCCAAAACGCCTGTGTTCTCGCCGTAGGTTGTATTTGCCGGAGCACCGAAAAGCGCAGCCATTGAAGTTGCCAAGCCGTCTCCGGCAAGCGTTCTGTGAAGCCCGGGCTTTTCAATATAATTTATTTCAACAGTAGAGCTTATGGCGCATATATCACCGATATGCTCTATCATTGTGGCAAGAGCGATGGGCATTATCGTAATTACAGAAGTAATAATTACGGAAATATTTGTGCTTTCTGCGCCGAAAAGCGATAACGCCGTGTCCTGCCAAACAACGGGAAGACCAATCCAGCTTGCTTCTTTAACAATTGTGAAATCCACGTTTTTTGTAATAAGCGCCACAAGGTAAGAAATAATAACACCCAAAAGAATGGGAATAATTTTAACCATACCCTTACCCCAGATGTTACATATAATAATTACCGCAATTGCGACAATTGCAATCCACCAGTTGGCGGAGCAATTTGTAATAGCCGAAGAAGAAAGTGTAAGACCGATTGCGATTATGATAGGACCTGTAACAATCGGGGGGAAGAAGCGCATAACCTTTGTGGGTCCGAAAATCTTAAAAAGAAGTGAAAGTATAAGGTAGATTAAGCCCGCGCAGGCAACACCCACGCCCGCATAAGCGGAGAAATGTTCAATCCCGTTAGCTTCGCAAACAGTTTTTACGGCAGCGTAGCCGCCCAAAAACGCAAACGAAGAACCCAAAAATGCCGGAACCCTGCCGCCTGTTATAAGGTGGAACAAAAGTGTACCCAAGCCCGCGAAAAGAAGCGTTGAAGAAACGCTTAATCCCGTGATAATGGGAACAAGCACCGTTGCGCCGAACATAGCAAACATATGCTGCAAGCCCAATACAAACATTTTACCTGTGCCGAGTGTGCGCGCGTCATAAATAGCCTCTTTGTTTTTTGCCATAAATTTTTACCTCCAAACAATAAAAAAGACCTTGTCCGCGCAGAAAGACGGACAAGGCTGTATACTACAGTTGTCTGAAACGATATCTTGCCGACGTCTCTGCATCGAATTAAAGAATCTTCAATTTTTTACATATTAACACAAAAAAATGTATTTGTAAAGCTTTTTTTATTTTAAAACCATTTTTTTCTTTTGAACATCCAAATCATAACGGCCGCAATAAAAACGCAAAGCGCCGCAGAGACCGGATAACCGTACCTCCACGAAAGCTCGGGCATATGTTTAAAGTTCATTCCGTACCAACCTGTAATAAGTGTAAGCGGAAGAAAAATAACCGTAACAATTGTAAATATTTGCATAATTTTGTTTTGGCGTATTGAAAGCTGCGAACGATGAGCCTCCTGTATTTGGCGTATACTTTCCTGAAGATTTAAAACGGCACCGAGATATCTGTCCGTACGCGTGCAAAGAACGCTTATGCGGCGGATACACGCTTCGTCAAGCAGATTATTATCGTTTTCGTTCATTTCTTCAAAAATAGTGTTAAGCTGCATAAAATAGCATTTAAGGCGTAAAAGCTCTTTCCGCCAGCTTGAAAAAGTGCGCGCATCGTAATCGTTTTCAGACAAAATGTTTTCTTCGACAGCGTTTAGCTCTTGGTCACGTGTTTGAAGATACCAGTTTACGCCGCTGAGAAGCTTTTCAAAAAATTTGTACAAAGCATAACCGGGAGCGGCGTTTTCCGGAAGAGAAAGCTCCGTAAAAATTTTCTCTGCCTTAGATTTAACGCTTTTCTCCTCACAAAAAACAAGTAAATTTTCAGCATCGTGGTAGAGCATTATGCCCGAGGTGTCATCATTATCGCCCAACACATCGTAAAAGTCAAAGGCGAGCAGATTATATTTGTCAAAGCCTTCAAAGCTTTCGGCATGGCATTCATAGATATAGTTAAACACCGTTTTATCAACAAAGGGAATTGCATCCTTCATTTTTTCAAAAAGAAATATTTTTATCATAGCTGCATTAAACCTTCTTTCTTAATAAACAATTCGTCACGCCCGAGGCGCATAAGCGCAAGCGCCAAAGAAAAAAGCAGCGGGAACAAATCCTCGGGCGAGTCGGGCGAAATAAAAAATTCGTTCCTTATTTTTTCAAGCCTGTACGAAACGGTGTTGCAGTGCGTGAAAAGGCGTGCGCTTGTTTGCTTGCGCGAGCGGCTGCATATAATATATGTGTAAAGGGTAATGCAAAGCGCGCTGCCGTGCGTTTGGTCATTTAAAAGCATAGCCCGCACCCTTTCGTCCATAAGATTTTGCAAAAGCGAAAGTTTTTTAAGCTGTGCCGCCGGTACAAAATCTTTTTCGTAAACGACAAACGGCTTATCGCCCTGCACGAGGGAGGATGCGTAGTTTAGAATGTCTTTTAATACCGCAAAGCGGGCGGAAACACAGTATAAACTTTCAAGCCTTGAGGAAATAACCGTGCGAAGTGAAAATTTTTTCCCAAGCTGCGTTAAGATGTCTTTGTCGTGATCCTCGTGCAAAAAAACGACTATAAAGCCTTTGCAGTAAAAAGGGTGCGACGCGTGAAAAAATTCGGAAAGGCTGCGGCGAAGGGGCAGCGCCTCCTCCTCAAATTCCGAAAAAGCAGCCTCGGGAAGCTTGATAACGGCTACGTTGTGCGGTTTAAAATGCGAAAGAAACGTTCCCGCGCAACAGCTTTCAAATACCTGTTCGTTTTCAAATTTTCCGTCAAGAAGATCAGAAAAAATTTCCTCCGCACTGTCTTTTTTACCGCCGCAGTGCCGCTCTAAAAAAAGCTGCTTTGACAAAAGCCCCTCATACAAAAAAGAGTCTTTTGTAACCGGAATTGACGAAAAATAAATAATATATCCGAGCCGGATTTCACCGCAGAAAAGATAACCCGCACAAATGTCTTTTTCAAGCTCCGCGCGTATATGCTCGCCCGTAAACGGCGGCATATTTTTTTCGATTTCGGCGCAAAGCAGCGCGGAAAGCTCCCCATGCAAAGAAGCGTTTTTGTAGGCGGGCGTTTGCGCTTCGGGGGCGCAGTGCGACGAAACTATATGAAAGGCGCTGTCCGTAATAATTACGGGGCAGCCCAAGCCTTCACTTACGGCGCACAGAAGCGGTGAAAGCGCGTTTGCCGAAAAAAACGTGTTTAAAATATCTGCGTTTGTCATATCATACCTCCCGTTTGAATTTGTGCCGACGGCACAAATGAATCTAAGGAAATTATACCGCCGATATATTGAAATGTCAACCGAAACGGCTATAATAATAATCGTAAGGCAAAGGAAACAGAAAACGGAGATGGTTGAGATGTTTCAAGTAGAATAAAACAGGAAATAATAAAAAAGGCGGCGCGGTATTCCGCACGCTGCCGCCGTAAGAAATTTGCGGAAAGAAAGGTATCGGTAATTATGTTTGAATTAAGACCATACGGACGCAGAAAAAATAATGCACTTTATAACCCGTTTCACGATTTTGACGAGCTTGAAAGAAGATTTTTTGACGGTATGCCGGAATTTTTCACAAACGGCACGCTTGACGAATTTAAAACAGACATTAAAGATGAGGGCGATTATTACGAGCTGAAAGCCGATTTGCCCGGATTTGACAAAAAGGATATTCACCTTGACATAGATTCCGATGTGCTTCGGCTGAGTGCACAGCGCCATTCCGAACACGAGGAAAAGGACAAGAGAAATAAATTTATAAGGTGTGAACGCTCTTACGGCTCTTATACAAGAGAGTTTGACGTGTCGAATGTCAAGACGGACGAAATAAAGGCAAAATATGAAAACGGCGTTTTAACGCTTACAATGCCGAAAAAAGAAAATACGCTTCCGCCGAAGAAGCACCTGGAAATCGAGTAAGGTTCATTTTTCGAGGGGAATTAAAAAGAGAGCGGTCTTTTAAAGACCGCTCTCTTTTTAATTCCCCTCGACTTCTTTCCAAAATTCCGTAAGAGCCCTTTCATAGGCTGCGGGGTCTGTAAAAACGCTCATCGCATGGTCGGCGCCGGGAATAACAAGCAGCTTCTTTTCCGACGCGCACGCCTTGTAATTTTCATAGGTCATTTCAATGGGTACAAAATGGTCATCGCTGCCGTGGATAAACAGTACGGGAAGAGTGGTTTTTGAAAGCGCGTCCGTTGTGGAAAAATCGCCCGAAGCCATATTTATTTTGCTTTTACAGAGAATATCTGCCAAATATCCGCGCAGACCGTAAAAAATATGCAGATTTTTATGCGCCACGTGTTTCCAGATGGCTTTAGGCGATGTAAAACCGCAATCGGCTATAATGCCGCGTACGTTTTCGGGCATTTTAAGGTCGGACGCCATCATTACCGTTGCCGCACCCATGGAAACGCCCGCCAGATAAATGGGAATAGCTCTGTTGCAGCGGCACATTGCCCAAAGAGCCCAGTCGGCGCAGTCGAAGCGTTCTGTAAGCCCAAAGCCCATATAGTCGCCGCCGCTGTTATTTTGCCCGCGCTGTTCGGCAAAAAGCACGCTGCATCCGTTTTTAAAGAATAGCTGCGAAGCAATGCCATAGTCGCATTTCCAGGAGGAGCGCCACCCGTGAAAAGCAATTATAACACGCTTTGCATTTTCACAGGGAAAAAAATGCCCCACAAGGTCTACCCCGTCGTGCGCGGATATATGCACAATTTCGTGTTCGCGGGAGGCAAGGCGGCTTGCCGCCTCTTCGCAGGCAAGCTTAAATTCGCTGTTTTTTTCGCTGCCGGAGATAAGCCCCCCTGCCTTTTTCATAAAATGCGGAATTTTGCGGTCAAGTGCGGTCTGCACCAAAAGGTGCGTCGTGGCATATGCGGCAGCCGCTGCACCTGCTGCCGCCGCACCCGCAAAAATGGCGGCGGCGGGAAGCTTTTTAAAATTCTTTTTCATAAAAATCCCCCTCCGAAAAAAAACAATGTTTGTATAATTATATTCTCATTATAACACTTTTTTCAAAAAAAATCAAATTTCAAAAAAGTTAATATACAAAAGAGCGTGCGGCAAAATGATTTCATTTTGCCGCACGCTCCGTTTCAAAACAGTTTTCTTCCGCATTGTTTTTACAGCGAATTTTAAAGTAATTCCACGCTTATTTCCCTGCGCCTGCTTTGTTTCAGGGCGCTTTCGGGTTCCTTTTTGGGGGCGCCCATCGCCTCTTTAATGGCGCGGTTTATAAAGCTGTTAAGGCTTTCGCCGTTTGCTTCCGCAAACAGGCGTATTTTTTCTTTCTCACCTTTTTTTACCTTAAGCTCCACCCTGTCGTACGCTTTAAGGTTGTACTTTGCATTTGCTCTTTTCCGTGCTTCGCTTACGGGCATATTTTTCTCCCCCTTATGTATTGTTTTTTATATTACATCCCAGAAAAGGTCTGTGTAGCGCGCCGGGTCCTCTATGGGCAAATCGGCTATAAGAAGCGCCTGGTCATAAAGAATTTCGCCAAGCTTTGCGCACTTGTCCTTGTCAAGCTGCCACAAATCCAAAAGCGTGTAAAACGCCTTGTGCGTCGGGTTAAGCTCAAGCACACGCTCTGCCTTTATTTCGGGGTGGTCGCCGGGAACGGAGGCAAAATATTTCTCCATTTCAAGGCTTACCTCGCCGTCTGTACTGAGGCATACGGGGTGGCTCTTAAGCTTTGAAGAAAGCCTTACCTCCTTAACCTTGCCGCCCAAAGAGTCGCGCAGGTAGTCAAGCATAACCTTGTTTTCCTCCTGCTTTTCCTTTGCGTCCTCTTTTTCCTCGTCTGTTTCTATGCCGAGGTCTTTGTCATTTACAGACTTAAATTTCTTGCCGTCAATCTCGCCAAGCATATTTACAACAAATTCGTCAACCTCGTCTGTCATATAAAGTATGCCGTAGCCCTTGTCTTTTATCTGCTCTGTCTGCGGGAGGTTGTCTATCTTTGAAACGGTTTCGCCGCAGGCATAGTAAATATACTTTTGCTCCTCGGGCATGGTTTCGGCGTAGCGTGCAAGCGTTGTCATCTTTTTATCGGCGGAATTATAATAAAGCAGCAAATCCTTAAGCATATCTCTGTGTGCGCCGTAATCCGACACTATGCCGTATTTAAGCTGCAAACCGAAGCTTGCGAAAAACTTTTCATAGTTTTCGGGGTCGGTGTCAAGCTTCTTTTTAAGCTCCTGCTTAATCTTCTTTTCTATATTGCTGCAAATTGCGCGCAGCTGGCGGTCGTGCTGCAGCATCTCGCGCGATATGTTAAGCGATAAATCCTGCGAATCCACAATGCCTTTTACAAAGCGGAAATGCTCGGGGATAAGGTCTTCGCAGTTTTCCATTATCATTACGCCCGAGCTGTACAGCTCAAGCCCTTTTTTATACTCCTTCGTGTAATAGCCCATCGGCGTTTCGGCAGGTACAAACAAAAGCGCCTTGTACGAAAAGCTGCCCTCAACGTCGGCACGTATTGTAAAGGCGGGGTCCTTTGTGTCGTAATATTTTTCCTTGTAAAAGCGGTTAAGCTCCTCCTGTGTAACCTCTTCGCGGCTGCGCTGCCAGATAGGAACCATACTGTTTATGGTTTCCTCCTCCGTATAGGTTTCGTATTCCGGCTTGTCAGAGTCGGGCTTTTCAACCTTGCGCGATTTTTCCACATCCATTTTTATGGGGTAGCGTATATAGTCCGAATATTTTTTTATCAGGCTGCGAAGAGTGTAGCTTTCCAAAAATTCGCTGTAGTGCTCCTCCTCGGAATCGGGCTTTATCTTCATATATATATCGGTACCCACGGTGTCTTTTTCGGTTTCCTTTATAGTGTAGCCGTCCGTCCCGTTGCTTGTCCATTCAAAAGCTTCGTCAGAGCCGTATGCGCGCGTTACAACGCGTACGTTCTCCGCTACCATAAAGGCGCTGTAAAAACCCACGCCGAATTGTCCTATTATATCAATGCCCTCTTTTTTGTCCATCTCGTTCTTAAAGCCCAGCGAGCCGCTGCGCGCAATCGTGCCGAGGTTTTCCTCCAGCTCGTCACGCGTCATACCTATACCGTTATCGCTGACCTTTAAAATACGGTTTTCCTTGTCAATATCAATGCGGATAAACAAATCCTCGCGGCGCGCGTCCACACCGTCTTGTGTAAGCGCCTTGTAGCAAAGTTTATCAAGTGCGTCTGAAGAATTAGATATAATTTCGCGCAAAAAAATCTCTTTATGCGTATAAATCGAGTTTATCATCATATCCAGAAGCCTCTTAGACTCTGCCTTAAACTGCTTCTTTGCCATGATTTTTACTTCCTTTCGTCTGTATATTATTAGCACTCTCTATTTGCGAGTGCTAATATAGCTTACCACCAATTTCCGCCTTTGTCAATACCTGAAAAGAAAAATTCACATTCAATCCGCAAAAACACCGAAGCCCCCCGCGTGCGCACCTTCTATCGCGGTAAAAAGCCGTGTGCGCAGCCCGGGGTTTTCCCCCTCCAGTGTGCGGATAAGGTTTTTTACATATTCGCGCTTTGTGTGCTTGTCCGCAGGGCACAAATTTTTTACTACAGGCAATTCATAACGCCGCGCAATGCCCTTTATAAAGTTTTCGGGCGTATAAATAAGGGGTCTTATCAGCGTTATATCCTTTCTGTCAAGATATGTTACGGGTGAAAAGCAGCTTACGCGCCCCTCGTATATAAGGCAAAGCATAAAGGTTTCCAAAACATCATCGTAATGATGCCCCAAAGCCACCTTGCGGCTGCCCGCCTCTATCGCTGCCTCGTGCAGTGCGCCGCGGCGCATTTTTGCACACAGCGAGCAGGGGTTTTTTTCCTTTCTTATATCAAAAAGAATTTCGGCAATATCCGTTTCCTTTAATATATACTCTATGTCCAAATCGTCGCACAGTCTTTTAACACCGTCAAAATTCATTTCCTTATATCCCATAGACAGCGTGATGGCCTTCACGTCAAACTTTTTGGGGTAAAAGGTGCGCAGCCGCGCCAGTGCCGACAAAAGCGCCAGGCTGTCTTTCCCGCCCGATACGCCAACGGTTATAACGTCCCCGTCGTTAATCATATTGTAATCGTCCACCGCACGGCGGACATAGCTTAAAAGCTTCTGCATATAAAAACCTCATTTCACTGAAGATTATACATTAAAAAGGAAAATGCAGCAAGTGTTTTTGAAAAAATAGAAAGCGAGAAAACAAGAGAAAACAAGAGAAAACAAGAGAATACAAGAGCAACAGAAGCGTAAATTAAAATAATTAAAAAAATGTGTTGACAAATCCCTCTTTATATATTAGAATAACTTTTGCTGAAAATAAGAAAGAAAAATGGAGGTTGATTCCGAATGAAGTCCTATATGGAAAAGGCCGGTCAGGTTCAGAGGAAATGGTACATCATCGATGCTTCGGGAAAAAGCGTTGGTAGAGTTGCCGCTGCCGCTGCAAGTATTCTTCGCGGTAAGGAAAAGGTAACATATACGCCCCATGTGGATTGCGGCGATCATGTAATTATTCTCAACTGTGACAAGGCAGTATTTACAGGAAATAAGCTTAATCAGAAGGTTTACTACCGTCATACCGGCTGGATTGGCAATATGAAAAGCATCACGGCAAAAAGGTTGATGGAAACACGTTCCGACAGGGCAATGTACCTTGCGGTTAAGGGTATGCTTCCCGATACTACAATCGGCAGAAGCGCTCTTACAAGATTGAGAGTTTATAAGGGCAGCGAGCATACACATCAGGCACAGCAGCCTGAGGCTTGGTCTCGCGATATTAAATAAGGGAGGGTGAATTTAAATGGCAGTTACACAGTTTTTCGGAACAGGAAGAAGAAAAAAATCCGTTGCAAGAGTTCGCCTTATCCCCGGAAAAGGTGAAATAACGGTTAATAAAAGAAATATTGACGATTATTTCGGTCTTGAAACACTGAAGGTTATCCTTCGCCAGCCCCTTGTTGCTACAAAGACAGAGGGCAAGTACGACGTTATATGCAACGTTCAGGGCGGCGGTTTCACAGGTCAGGCAGGCGCTATCCGCCACGGTATAGCTCGCGCATTGCTTCAGGCTGATGAAGAGGCATATCGCCCCATATTGAAGCAGGCAGGCTTCCTTACGCGTGACCCCAGAATGAAGGAAAGAAAGAAGTACGGCTTAAAGGCTGCACGTCGCGCTCCTCAGTTCTCAAAGAGATAATTATTTTATCAAACAAACGGCTTGTTTACAGGGCTTTCGCCTTGCAGCAAGCCTTTTTTGATGTCCGTTTGATGTCTGAACTGACAATAGGGACGGACAATAGGGACGTTCCCTATTTGACAGGACAATGACAATAGTGACAATAGGGACGTTCCCTATTTGACATATTTATCAATTGTGACAATAGGGACGTTCCCTATTTGACATATTTATCAATTATATCACAATAATACCAAAAAATGAGGACTTTTGCAATTTGCAAAAGTCCTCATTTTTCTTTTTGGGGCTAAAGCCCCTTTTTAAGTTTTACTGCTTCACATACTTTTTTAAAGCATCCGGAAGCTCTTCTTTTTTGATAATTACCACCGCTGAGGAGGCATACACATCATTTGCTTCCGTTACAAATATCAGATAGTATTCTCCTTCGGGCAGGGTGTAAAAATCCTCCATTTTAATGCCGGTTTCCGCAAAATCATATGCTTCCTTCGCATCTAACTTTGCCAGATATTTGCGTGCCAGACAAATATCCCCCTCTTCTTCTGTTTTCGCGTTTCGTTTTATTTTTTCGTAAGAAACAGTATTTCCCTTTTTAACCAGCGGCTGCGGTGTAATATACGTTCTTTCCGCCATATTGTTTAGGGTATCTTCGTAAATTCCGTGCTTTTTCAAAAAGTCCATGGAATTTTTATAATTGGAGGTCACGGAAATACTGAAATACTTGTAAAATCCTCTGTAGTCGTCATCGGAAGGATCCTCCCTAAACAGCGGCAATTCACCCTTTTTTCTGTGCGTTATGTCATCTTCTATCTGAACATTCCAAGACGGATAAAATGACTCTTTATACTCTTTATAGGAAATTTGGTCTATATCCTTTTTAAGAGCTTCCATAAATTCGCCGACATTTTCATTTATAACGTAGTTAAAGCTATAATTCCCCGCAAAAACAGTTGTCGGAACAGATTTTATATTTTCGGGAATCAGTGTATTGTAGCCCGTCAGTTTCTCTTTATATCCGGCAAATTCAAACAGCCTGCTCATAATGGCATCATAGTCATTGTTGTTTACGTAATACTGCCTTGTAATCTCTTTTCCGTTTTTAAGCTTATATGAAACGTTAACAATATAATAATTATTTTTTTCGGAGTCTTCCTTAAACATTTTATCTATTTTACGCTGTGAACTTACAATGTTTGCAATGCGTGAATTGTGAAAATCTATTACCTCGTCAATAAATTTTGCATTGTCCATATATGGGATTTCCGCGTTGAAGTAATCGTAAATGACAGCCTCGCCAATATCAGCCTTATCCGGAACACGTGTTTCGTAGCCAAAAAAGCCCGTGTATACGACAAACAGCATTGAAAGCACGCACGCCGCGCCAAATCCGCAAAGACCTTTCCATTTTCCGAAAACACGCATATTCTTTTGCAGCAGCATCTCGCTTGCAAAATACACCACACTGCATATAACGGCGCTTATTAAAGCAAATGCCCATACTTTCATTGAAAGACCGCAATAGAAAATTCCGAAACAAATTACAAAGCTTATCGCGCAAACCGTATATTTAAGCACAATTCTTACCGGAGCGTACGCCGCAACATCGCCGCAAAGCTCGATTTTCCGCTTTTTATAAAGCAGTATCGATATTACAAACAGTACTGCGGCAGCCGCAATAAACATCCAAGCTCCCGCTCCTGAAAACATGTTGTATATGTGCTTTCCTTCTCCATATGAAAAAATCCAAACCGGAAGCGAAAACCTTATAAGCTTTTCTGTGATTCCGCCGTTATCATAATATCCGAACAAAAACTGCCCCGCAAAGAGCTGCATTCCCCATGCTATTGCAACGGGCAGCGCCAAAAGCAGCGCGTTTATTCCGACAACGGCAAAGCTGTTTGCTGAAATTACTGCCGCAAATCCGGCTGTTGCAAACATAACGCCCGTTATAAAAAAGTGAACAAGCACCCATACCAAAATGGGGAAAACGCCTATCACACGCGCATAGCCGCATAAGCTCATCCCCAAAAGCACCGCGCCGGTAAGAGCAATGGGCGCCCACATAAGAGTAAGCGCAGCAAGCGCCGACGATATAAAGTTTGCACGGCGGCTTATCGGCAGGCTGTGCACAAATATTGCATGCCTTGGCGAATGAAGGCTGTTATAAACAAGCAGCGCCACCACCGTGGGAACGGCAAGCGAAATTATAAGCGGCAGGTACAGAAATGACCCGTCAAACAAAAGCGAATTTTCGTTTGCAAAAGCAAGCCTTCCGAATTGAAAATACGAATCTGTAAGGTCTTTTACACTGCGTGTAAGCAGCGGCAGCGGAACGCATAAAAATAACAAAAGAAAGTACAGCGCACTTCCCAGCCTGAAGCGGCGCAGGGTGTTTATATATATTCCTTTATTAAAGAAGGATTCCCTTGAAGTCATAGCCAAGCCCTCCCAACTCATAAATAAATACTTCTTCCAATGTAAGACTTACCTTTTCGCAAACCTTCGGAGCGTAGTTTTTAAACGCGGCGTCTATCTCGTCGTCCTTACCTTTTATAATAAGGCTGTAGACACTTCCTATATGCGACTTGTGCAAAATATCAAGCTGCATATCAAGCTCCTTCGGATATGTGCCGTCAAACACAACCTGGTATTTATGCACACTGCCCTTAAGATCGTCAAGCGGCTTTTCCACAATCATTTTTCCCTTGTGAATTATCCCTACATGGTCGCAAATATCCTCCAGCTCGCGCAGATTGTGCGAAGAAACAAGCGTTGTCATACCGCGCTCGGCAACGTCTGTTATAATAAGGTTAAGTATCTGCTTGCGCATAACGGGATCCAGCCCGTCAAGCGGTTCGTCAAGTATCAAAACCTCCGGCATACAGGACATCACCATATGAAACGCCACCTGCTTTTTCATACCCTTTGACAGGCGGCGTATTTGCCTGCGCGGGTCTATATTAAAAAGCGCTTCCATTTTTTTGTATCTGTCTTTGTTAAAATCCGGGTAAATGCTTTCAAAAAAACGTGCCGTGTCGCGCACGGTAAACGACCCATAGAAAAACCAATCGTCTGCAATGCTTAAAACTTTTTTATGTAGGTTTTCGTTTCCGTAGGTGTTTTCCCCGTCAATTGTTATTGTGCCGCTGTCGGGGCGCAGCGCGCCTGTCAGATGATTTATAATTGTTGTTTTTCCTGCGCCGTTAGGACCGACAAGACCGTATATACTGCCTTTTTCAACGTTCATATTAAGCCCGTCAAGCGCCCTGAACCCGTCGAACGACTTTACAACATTTTCGGCGTTTATCATATTATTCCCCCTCCTCGTAAACCTTTTTTGCAATCTCGGTTATTTTTTCAATTCCCTCACCGCGCCAGCAAAGCTCTCTCATACAGGACCGTGCCTCGCTGTAAAGCTCGTTTATGCGCACCTCGTCCGTGCCGGATTTAGGCGCCACAAAGTTTCCCTTACCCTGAACCGAGCATATAAAGCCCTCGCTTTCAAGGTCGCGGTACGCGCGCATAACGGTATTGGGGTTTACGGTAAGGCTTACGGCAAGCTCCCTAACCGATGGAAGCTTCTCCTCCTCTTTCAGCCGCCCGCTGAAGATAAGCTCTTTAAATTCCGAGCTTATCTGCTCATGAAGCGGCAGATTGCCCCTGTAATTAAGCGAAATCATCCAATCACTCCTTTGCAACTGTATTAGTACACTTAATACAGCTATAATATAGCACAGCCTATCTCGCTTGTCAATACATTTTTATAAAAAATAAAAAGGAATGTCTGCGGGGCGTGCGAGGCAATTTGACAATACATATTTCCTATGATAAAATCAAATAAAACCACAAGAAAGGATTTAATAAAAATGAAAAAGATTCTTGTAACTCTTGCGGCTATGCTTTTTTTGTCGGCGGCGGGTGCGGCGGCAGAAAAAAAAGAAAATATAATAATCCCCGATTACCAATGTATAATAAACAATTCGCCAGTTTATTACAAAGATTCCGTCTACCCGCTTATTTCGTACAAGGACATAACGTATTTTCCGATGACATACGAATATTGCCGCGCGCTGGGGCTTGTTTCGCAGTGGGTAGAGGGAAAAGGGCTGTATATAGCATACACGCAGGCTTCGCCGGAGGCATTGCCCGTGTATGAAACGCAGAAAAACGCAAAACGCGGCAGCGCCGTTATTCCGGAATATCCCATATATATAAACGGCAGGCTGATTGATAATAAAAATACAGGCTATCCTCTATTAAATTTCAGAAACGTAACGTATTTTCCGATGACGTATGATTACGCCGTAAACGAATTTAACTGGAGCACAAGCTGGGAGCCCGGTAAATTTGCGCTTTATTCACAGGCAAGGAAATATTATACGCAAATGCAGGTTGTAAAAAACAACCAAAGCGGCGCGCTTATATCCGTGCTTGAATACTACAACGTTAAAGATACGGACGGGGATTACGTAACCGCCCGCGATGCGAAATATACATGGCTTGACTACGGCACGGGCGCTCTTTCTTCGGCAGAAGAGGAGGATTACGACGACTATAACCGCCGCGATGCAGAGCTTTCTTTTGACGAAAAAAGCGGCACGGTGTACTACGGCGGTGCCGCGCTTGATTACAGCTCTGAACATGCAGGCTCTTTAAACAGCGGCGACTATAAAAAAACAAGCTTTAGCGCAAGCGGATATATGATAACGAAAAACGGTTTTGATTTTCTGTACGTTGTCGAGCGTTTTTCCGGTGTAAGGCAAACCGGCGGCGAAGCAATAGCGTATACCACCTACGCCTTCCTTGTTTACAACGGAAAACCCGTGTTTATCGACAGCCGGTGTGATATAGAAAACGCCGCCGAGGTTAACGGCAGCGTGTATATAGGTGCGCGCGGTTATATGCAGATGGTTATGCGGCATCCGTATTCTAACTCGCTTCTTTATAGGTATAACCCGGACGAAGATGCTGCCGAGCCGATGACGCACAGCTTCGAGGGCTTTCATTCAGTCAAGCTGCTGGGGGCTGCAAACGGGCTCTTGTATTTAAAGTGTGAATGGTGTCCGCAGCCGGTGTGGTATGATTCGTACCACGATGTTTCCGCCGCAAACGACGGGTATTTTACCTACGACGGAAATGATGAGCATACCCTTAACAAAATTGCAAATTACAGGTTCGCAAATGAAGAGCTTTTTGCACCTAACGGCGATATTTACACAATAACAAACTGGAAAGGCAAAATAGAAAAAGTAATTAAGTGTCAATAGGGAACGTCCCCGCTGTCCTCACAATTGATAGATGATAAATAAAAAGGAAAATGATTGCGAAAAGCAAAAGGTTTCCTATTGACAAAGGGGTAACTGAAGGGTATAATGACTTTGTCGCAGAACGAGTTGCCTAAGGGCGGATATGAAGCCCGCACACCATATTATAAGTATGACGCTGCAAATAAAATTATAGAAAACGGGAAGGCCTTCTTACCGAATATTACAAGTCTTAAATTCTAAGCTTCTTGAGGTGTGATATATGCAGGAAAAGAAAAGTGAAACGATAGAACATCGTTCAAACAGATTGCGTTACAGCATTTTTATTGTAATATGGTGCGCTTTTTGCGTTACAGTAATTATAAAAATGGCGCTGTCTACGGCAATGACATCGATACTTATCGAAAAAACCTTATCCAAAGCACAGATAAGCTCTATTATTTCCGCATACTGGATTGCATACGCAATAGGGCAGCCTTTCGGCGGGGTTTTGGCAGATAAAATAAAGGGTGCGGCGCTTCTTGCAGCAGCTTTGATATCCTCGGCAATTCTTTGCGTTGTATTTATAATGTTTGATTCCTACATAATTAAATTGATTTGCTGGTTAGGTGCCGGATTAGCTCAATTTGCGGTATGGCCTTCCGTTACGGTTCTTACCTCTAAATATGTACCGAAAAATAAGCTTGGCAATGCAATTACATATCTTGCACTTCCGTATCCTGTCGGGAATATGCTTAGCTACGGAATATCGGCTGTGATATTATTAAAGCTGAACTGGAGATATATATTTATTATCGATGCTATTATATGCGTAATAATGTTTGCCGCATTGGTAACGGTAATTTTACGGTGCATATATCCGCTTAACAGGATTGACAGCGGCAATGCGGCTTCAGTAAAAAAATATACACCCCGCCCGAAAGGAAGAACAGATTATACTTTTTTATTGAAGAACGGTTTAATCAGTATCTGTATCATTTCTTTTTTAAGGAGTACACTCTACACCGGAATAACAACATGGATACCTGTTATGTTTAATGAAACAAAAGGACTTTCAAGCTCCTTATCTTTGGTATTTACAATGTTTATACAGCTGATTACCGTGGCTGCAATATTTCCCGCAGATAAGCTTTTAAGGGCAAACAGAAACAATGAATTTAAAACGACAAATATTATGACATTGATCTCGATTCCGTTTTTTATTATGCTGTTGTTTTACAAAGACATCAGTGTCTGGATAATGCTTTTGGCGCTTACGGTAATAATAGGAATCAGCTGTACTGTCGGGACAGTGGTAATAATACAGCGTGTTCCTTACAGATATCAAAAATATAATGCAGTAGGCTTAGTTTCAGGTTTGAGCAACGGACTTGCATCGTTCGGAAATGTTGTTTCCATATACGGATACAGCATTCTTATAGAAAAAGCAGGCTGGAACGGTATCGTTTGGGTGTGGCTGTCGATAGCAATTCTTATGCTTATATGTACCTTGGCAGGAACAAAAAGATGGACGGAATTTATAAGAAGATGATATTTTTTAAATAAGCTCCTTGCCCGCAGTGAATGTCAATAGTGTCAATAGTGTGTCAATAGGGACGTGTCAATAGGGACGTTCCCTATTTGTCACGTTTTCGCTTTTTTGCCTTGAACTTCATCAAAAAATATTGTTTACAGGGTGCAAGCAGTTTTGAAGGGCGGAGTTTAAGATTTAGACAAGAAAACAGGCAGCCGTAACTTACCGTATGCGGCTGCCTGTTTGCGAAGTATTAACTTAAGAAACGGCTTTTTTACCAATACCTCCTTATCGGGTTGTGGTTTTTTTAACAGCTCTTTTACTGCTATCGCGAACATAAAAAGTTCGGATAATATGGTTATGGTACGCCTGACGCGATTCGAACGCGCGACCTTCAGAGTCGGAGTCTGACACTCTATCCAACTGAGCTACAGGCGCATATGACAGGCGGAAAACCGCCTGTATTTTTAAGCTGTTACATAGACCCTCGTGTTAAGGGGAATATAGCTTACAAGCCACTTAATATCATCCGGACGAACCCTCACACACCCGTGGGAAATTCTTGCCCTTACGCGGTTGTCGTACGGCTCTCCGTTATATCTGATAAGTGTGGAATGTATTGCATACGGCCCGCGGAAACGCATTATAGGCCCGCAATAGTACGTGCTGTAGGTCCAGCGCGGCTGCTGCTGATAATATTCAAACGAACCCTCGATAGTCGGCGAACCCGGCGCACCAATCGCACAGTCTATCGACTTTATATGCCGCCATGCGCCCTTACTGCCGAGGTAAACGTTTAACTTAAAATCCGATTTTGAAATCCATATTAAATAATTTGTCCGGCTGGATATGCCCCTGCCGTTTATAAACGAAGCGTTTACAATGCTGCTTGCATAAACCGAAGGGGTAAGCGTAATTCTTCTTTCGTACAGTGTGTCAAGGTCTTTATAGTTGCAGGCAAAATGTGTTGCAGCCTCATAAAGCGGAATATAAAAAACTCCGTTTTCCATAAACGGTGCGGCAGGTAAATTAAAGCCGATCCCGTCGCGCACGGCGTAAATATCATCTGCCCAAAACCGCATTGTATGACCGCCCGTCTGCGATGTAAGGGAAACAGACCTGTCTTCAGCCGAAAATTTATGATTTATAAAAAGTGTGTCAAGCGCAGCTTCGGGGATATACACAACCCCGTTCCTTTCCGAAAAGCCGGAAAGCGCCCCGCTTCCGGTTACGGTAACATATGTTTCTTTTTCCCATTCCGGTGTAAGATTTATGTAAAAATGCGTTACGCTTACAGTCTCTTTATTTTCATTTTCGTACATATACGGCTCCAGCTCAACAGTTTTGCCGCTTTGTTCCCCGCAGGAAATCGAGCGTGCGCCGCCCTCAAGCGTAAGGGTGAAGCGGTCCCCGTATGTATAGCTGACATTGTCAAACGCAATATCGTAATACCTTTTTCCGCGCTTAAGCTCTATGGTTTTTTCACTGTAAGCCCCGTTTTTAAAGCTTACGGAAAAAGCTGCGCCTCCCTCTGTAATTGTCGGTATATCGTCGGTTGTAATGTGCACATAAACCGTGTCAAACGTCTGTCCCTGTGCATATGAAGGCACACAAAAAAGCATAACAATTGCGGCAGCAAATACCGCCCCCCAGCGAGTGCGCATAAAGCCCCTCCTTAAAAAGTGATAGGTATATTATACCTCTCAAAGGGGCATAAGTCAACCAATAATATATAATATTTTTCGCCGCAAAAAGGCATTTTTTGCATTTGTGTTTGATTTATTCGCCGCTTTGTGATATAATTTAAATATCTGTGTTTAGGAGGTTTACGATGAACGAGGAAAATGTGTCTTTAACGCTTGAAGGCATAACCGAAACACTCGAAAAAAACTATATGCCTTATGCGATGAGCGTTATTATATCGCGTGCAATTCCCGAGATTGACGGATTTAAGCCGTCGCACAGAAAATTGCTCTACACAATGTATAAAATGGGGCTTTTGGGCGGTGCGCGCACAAAAAGCGCAAACGTTGTCGGTCAGACGATGAAGCTTAATCCCCACGGCGACGCGGCAATATACGAAACAATGGTGCGCCTTACAGAGGGGAATATGGCGCTTCTGCACCCTCTTGTGGATTCAAAGGGTAACTTCGGTAAACAATACAGCCGTGATATGGCATATGCCGCAGCACGATACACAGAGGTGCGGCTGCTGCCCATATGTGCGGAAATATTCGGCGATATTGATAAAAACACCGTCGAATTTACGGATAATTACGACGGCACGCTTAAAGAGCCTACCCTTTTGCCCACTGCTTTCCCGAACATATTGGTAAACCCCAATCAGGGCATAGCCGTAGGTATGGCAAGCAACATTGCAAGCTTTAATCTGCGCGAAATATGCAGCGCAGCCATAGCTTGTATGAAGGATAAAAACGCAGACCTTTCGGAATATATAAAAGGCCCCGATTTTTCCACCGGCGGCTACCTTATAGAAGATAAGGAAACGTTTTCTAAAATTTACGAAACGGGCAGGGGAAGCGTGCGTGTGCGCGCAAAATACAGCTACGATAAAAAACAAAACGTTGTTGAAATTACGCAGATTCCCTACAGCACAACGGTGGAGGCTATAATAGACAAGCTTGCAGAGCTTATAAAGGCGGGCAAGCTGCGCGATATAAACGACGTGCGCGACGAAACCGATAAGGAAGGTCTTAAAATTACAATAGAGCTTAAGCGAGGGGTTGACCCCGAAAAGCTTATGGCACGCCTTTACCGCCAGACCCCGCTGGAGGATTCGTTCGGCTGTAACTTTAACATTCTGATAAATTCCGAGCCTATGGTCCTTGGCGTAAGGGATATATTAAAGCACTGGATTGCTTTCAGAACGGATTGCATACGCAAAAGGGTACTTTTTGACATAGAAAAGAAAAGCGCACGGCTGCATCTTTTGCAGGGTCTTGAAAAAATACTTCTCGATATTGACAAGGCGATATATATTGTCAGAAACACCCCCGAGGACAAAATGGTTGTACCTAATCTTATGGAGGGGTTCGGCATTGACGAAATTCAGGCGGAATTCATTGCGGAAATAAAGCTTCGCAATTTAAATAAAGAATATATCCTAAAGCGCACCGCCGAAACGGACAAGCTGAAAGAGGAAATAGCAGACCTTACCAAAACGGCGCAAAGCGACGCGCGCATAAGAAAAATTATAGAAAAGCAGCTTTTGGAAATATCCGAAAAATACGGCGCCGACCGCCGCACGCAGCTTATATCTCCGCAGGATGAAGAACAGGCGGAGGAAACAAGTATGATAGAGGATTACAACGTGCGCGTGTTTATGACGCGTGACAACTATTTCAAGAAGATAACGCTTGTATCACTTCGCGCGGCGTCCGTGCAAAAGCTTAAGGACGGCGACGAAATTATATGCGAAGCGGAAACCACAAACAAAACCGATATGCTGTTTTTTACCGACAGGCAAAATGTTTACAAAATGCGCCTGTATGATATTGCCGATACAAAGGCAAGCGTCCTCGGCGATTATCTGCCGAACATAATCGGTATGGAGCCGGGCGAAAAGGTGCTTTACGCAACGCCCGCATACACCTACGGCGGATTTATGCTGTTCGCCTTTAAAAGCGGCAAGGTTGCGAAAATCGATATGAAAAGCTACGAAACGAAAACAAACCGCAAACGCCTTACGGGTGCTTACGGAAAGGGCGAAATAGTTGATATGCTCTACTGCCCGGAGGAATGTAAGATTGCGCTTTTAAGCAATATAGATAAGTGCGTTGTGTTTGATACAAAAGATATTTTAACAAAAACAAGCCGTTCCTCGCAGGGGGTGCAGGTAATGGTTATGCGGCGCAAGTCGCTTCTTGCAAAAATGGCGCTGCCCGAAAAATGCCTTAAGGACGCCTCCGGGTACGAGGCGCGCACAATTCCCTCCTCGGGCTATTATCTTAAGGACGAGGACAGCTCCGCTATGCAGCTTTCTATGTTTGAAAAGGAATGATTTTCATTGATATACTTTGACAACTCCGCGACAACGCCTATGGCAAAGGAAGCGATAGACGTTTTCTGCGAATATATGAAAAACAGCTTCGGCAACCCGTCAAGCCGCCACGCGCTCGGGCTGGAAAGCGCGAAAAGGCTTTCCGCCGCACGTAAAACGGTTGCAAAAAGCATGGGCGTTTTGCCGGAGGAAATATACTTTACCTCCGGCGGAACAGAGGGGGACAACATAGCCCTCCTCGGCGCGGCGAATATAAAAAAGGGCAGGCGCATTGTAACCACCGCTATAGAACACCCCGCCGTTTTGCGCACGGCAGAGCATTTGGAAAAGCAAGGGTTTGAGGTTGTGCGCGTTATGCCCAAGGCGGACGGAAACGTCCTTCTTTCGGACATTTTGAACGCCGTAACCCCCGACACCTGCCTTGTAAGCGTAATGCATGTAAATAACGAAACGGGTGCCGTGCTTCCGGTTGATAAAATTAAGGCGCCGCTTTCGCGCATTGCGCCGCGCGCGCATTTTCACGTGGACGCGGTGCAGTCGTTCGGGCATATTCCTTTTAAGCCGTCGCTGTGGGGGATAGATACGGCGGCTGTAAGCAGCCACAAAATACACGGGCCGAAAGGCACGGGCGCGCTTTTTGTGAGAAAGGGCGCGGTGCTTAAGCAAAGCGTTTTCGGCGGCGGGCAGGAAAAGGGGCTTCGCAGCGGAACGGAAAACGTGGGTGCAATATGTGCATTTGCGGCGGCGTGCAGCCTTATAAATACGGCGGACGCCGAGCGCGTAAAGGAAATCAAGGCGTTTTTAAAGGACGGGCTTCTGTCGCTCGGCTGCGTTTTAAACGGCAGCGAAACGTCAAGCCCGTACATACTTAATATGTCTTTCCCGAAAATTCGTTCGGAAATTATGCTGAACGCGCTTTCAAACGCGGGAATATGTGTTTCAAGCGGCTCTGCCTGTGCGGCGGGCGCGCATACAAGCCATGTGCTTGAAGCGCAGAACGCCCAATATAAGGACGAGGCTATACGCTTCAGCTTTTCGCGTTACAACACAATGGAGGAAGCAGAAAAGGCGCTTGAAGAAATCGCCCGAATACAGAAAGGTTTGATACGATGAAGGAAGTTATCCTTATTAAATACGGCGAAATAATTTTAAAAGGGCTTAACCGAAGCAAGTTTGAAGATATGCTTATAAAAAATATAAAGCAGGCTGTGGGCAAAAGCAATATTTCTTCTATAAAAAAATCACAGGCTATAATTTATCTCTATCCGGCAGACGGCGCAGACGTTTCGGAAATGCTTTCAAAGCTTGGCAAGGTTTTCGGAATAGTGTTTATTGCGCGCGCCGGCGTTTTTGAAAAGGATATGGAAAAAATCCTCTCGGGCGGTGCGACATACGCTGCGGAAAATATGTACGGCGTAAAAACCTTTAAGGTGGAGACAAAGCGCAGCGACAAAAAATTCCCCCTTAAATCGCCCGAGATAAGCCGCGAAATGGGCGGGGCAATTCTCTCGAAGATTAAGGGCATAAAGGTAGACGTTCAAAACCCCGAGGTTACCGTGCGGGTAGAGGTGCGCGACAAGTGCGCCTACGTTTATACCGACGGAGAGCGCACACGCGGCGCCGGCGGTATGCCCACCAAAAGTGCGGGAAAAGCCACCGTTTTGCTTTCCGGCGGGATAGACAGCCCCGTTGCCGCATGGATGATGGCAAAGCGCGGGCTGGAGCTTGACGCGGTACACTTTTTCAGCCCCCCGTACACAAGCGAGCGTGCAAAGGAAAAGGTTATAGAGCTTGCGAAAATCGTTTCGGAGTATACGGGCAGATATAATCTTTATATCGTTCCTTTTACAGAGCAGCAGCTTGCCATACGCGACAACTGCCCGGAGGAGCATTTAACACTTATTATGCGCCGTATGATGATGATGACGGCAGAGCGCATCGCCAAAAAAAATAATTCAAATGCGCTTATAACCGGCGAAAGCTTAGGGCAGGTTGCAAGCCAAACGCTGCACGCGCTTTCCGTAACAAACGAATGCGTAAAGGATATACCTGTGTTCAGACCTCTTATAGGTATGGATAAGGACGAAATCGTTACGATAGCACGCAAAATAGGCACTTTTGAAACGTCTATTCTGCCATATGAGGATTGCTGTACGGTGTTTGTGCCGAAGCACCCCACAACGCGCCCCAGGCTTGAAAAAATACTTGAAAGCCAGGAAAAAATAGATATGGAATATTGGGTCAACAAGGCAGTAGAGGAAACGGAGTGGGTTTTAATTGAAAACGATTAACTGCGAGGATACCGTTAAAGCGCTTATAGAAAAAAACATAACCGTTTCAACCGCGGAAAGCTGCACCGGCGGTATTCTGGGGCAGTGCATAACGTCTGTTTCGGGCGCAAGCGCAATCTACGGCTACGGTTTTATAACCTATGCAAACGAGGCAAAGGAAAAAATCCTCGGCGTATCGCACGAAACGCTTTTAAAACACGGCGCTGTAAGCGAGCAGACGGCGCGCGAAATGGCACTGGGCGCGCACAAACAAAGCGGGGCAATGCTTTGTGTAAGCGTTACGGGCATTGCGGGGCCCACGGGCGGCACAAAGGAAACGCCGGTAGGGCTTGTCTACGTGGGGTTATATTTTAAAGGAAACGTGCGCGCCGTAAAGCTTTTGCTTTCCGGCAGCCGCGAGGATGTGCGCATAAAAACCTGCGAAAGCGTTTTTAAGCTTATAGCAGGCGAAATTAAATAAAAGCTATTGACAAAATTTAGTCGTTGTTTTATAATTAGAACAGTTGTTCGCGCAAGGAGGCAATTTTAATGGCTGATGAAAAGAAAGAAGCCCTCGCCCTGGCGATGGCGCAAATAGAAAAACAGTACGGAAAAGGCTCTGTTATGAAGCTTGGGGAAAATTCGCACTATAACGTGGCGTCTGTTCCCACCGGCGCCTTAAGCCTTGATATAGCGCTTGGCATAGGCGGCGTTCCCCGCGGAAGGATTATAGAAATTTACGGTCCGGAATCAAGCGGTAAAACAACAATCGCGCTGCACGTAATAGCGCAGACGCAAAAGCTCGGCGGTGAAGCTGCATTTATAGATGCGGAGCATGCGCTTGACCCCTCGTATGCATCGGCGCTCGGCGTTGATGTAGATTCTTTAGTCGTTTCACAGCCGGATACCGGTGAGCAGGGGCTTGAAATTGCAGAGGCGCTCGTTCGCAGCGGCGCATTGGATGTAATTGTGATAGATTCTGTTGCGGCGCTTGTTCCAAAAGCCGAAATTGACGGCGAAATGGGCGATTCGCACGTGGGACTTCAGGCGCGCCTTATGAGCCAGGCACTTCGTAAGCTTGCGGGCGTTGTAAATAAAAGCAACACCATATGTATATTTATAAATCAGCTGCGTGAAAAAATAGGCGTTATGTACGGAAATCCCGAAACCACCGCCGGCGGCAGAGCGCTGAAATTTTACGCGTCCGTGCGTATGGATGTGCGCCGGGGTGAGGTTATTAAAAACGGCAGCGAGCCTGTCGGAAACCGCACCCGTGTGAAGATTGTTAAAAACAAGGTTGCGCCTCCTTTTAAAGAGGCGGAATTTGATATGATGTACGGCAAAGGCATCTCGCGAGAGGGGAATGTGCTGGACGTTGCCGTAAATCTTAATATTGTTAAAAAGGGCGGGTCGTGGTTCAGCTACGGCGAGCAGCGCCTCGGACAGGGAAGGGAAAATGTAAAACAATATATGATTGAAAATCCCGACTTTACAAATGACATTGAAAATCAGATAAGAGAAAAGCTTGACATGCCGCTTTTAAAAGCGGAAAAATAATTAAAGGGACGTTCCCTGCGGCAAACAGGGGACGTTCCTTATTTGCGCATATTTCTTTGTGCGCCGGGGGGACGTTTCTTATTTGTCACGCTCCGCCTGCCGGGGGGACGTTTCTTATTTGTCACACCCCGCCTGCCGGGGGGACGTTTCTTATTTGTCACGCTCCGCCTGCCGGGGGGACGTTTCTTATTTGTCACACCCCGCCTGCCGGGGGGACGTTTCTTATTTGTCACGCCGTGCGCGTGACAAATAGGGGGCGTCCCCACAAGGCGTGACACCAAGGCGTGACACCAAGGCGATGACAAATAGGGAACGTCCCCAATGACACAATGACAAAAAACGTGACAAATAGGGAACGTCCCCAATGACACAATGACACTTTTCTAATGACCTTAAACAAATCTTAATATTTATATTTCAATTTTCTTAATAAACACCCTATATAATGGCAAAGGAAGGAGGAAAAGCAATGTACAGTGTTTTAATCGCGGACGATGACCGCGAGATAGTCGAAAGCATTGCCATATTTTTAAAAGGAGAGGGGTATCGCGTTGTAAAAGCGTATGACGGCGCACAGGCGCTTTTAAAAGCGCAGGCCGAAACACTGCATCTTATAATATTGGATATTATGATGCCGAATATGGACGGTGTTGCGGCGCTTCTCCGGATAAGAGAGGAAAAAAACATTCCGGTAATTTTGCTTTCTGCCAAATCGGAGGACAGCGACAAAATTCTCGGTCTTGCCGCAGGTGCGGACGATTACGTTACAAAGCCCTTTAATCCGTCCGAGCTTATGGCACGTGTAAAATCGCAGATACGCCGCTACACCTCTCTCGGCGGCATAGTGCAGGAGCCGGAACAAATTATCGTAGGCGGCCTTTTAATAAATACCGAGAAAAAGAGCGTGTCTGTAGACGGTGAGGCGGTGCGCCTTACCCCTACCGAATATAAAATTTTGTGTCTGCTTGCAAAAAACCGCGGAAAGGTATTTTCCTCCGAAGAAATTTACCGCCGCATCTGGAACGAGGATTACGCCGTAACCGACAATTCCATAGCGGTGCATGTGCGCCATATCCGCGAAAAAACAGAAATTGACCCCAAAAACCCCGCATATATTAAGGTCGTGTGGGGGCTTGGGTACAAGCTTGAATAGGAGTGTTTGTGATGAAAAAATTTTTATACGCAAATTTTACAAAAATTTTTGCTTACATACTTATTGCCGTAACGGCTGTTTTGGTAATGCAAAACGTAAGCGGCGTTATGTGCCGCCGCGACCCCGTGTATAATTTTGAAAGAAGCGCCGTGCAAAGCAATAAGGTGTCGCACGAATTGCTGCTTTCGTCAAGTATCATTATGAAAGAGCTTTCACGCGTGTATAAAGAAAGAAAAGACGCAGAAACCGAAAATCCCGCAGCTCTCGCCCCGGCTGATGAGGGCACAGCCCCCGCAGCCCCCGAAAACGCCGTGCAAAGCGAAAATCCACCCGCCGCTCCCGCGGAAACCGAAATAGAGGAGCTTTCAGGCGGCAGATACGGCGTTATATACTACGCTTCCATATACGACCGCGTTTATACAAACGATAAATCGCTCCGGCAGACGATGTGGGAAAATAATATGGACTATGCCGTTTTGGTGCGGCGCACAGACGGAAAGCTTACCGTAGAAAAAGGAAACACCGAAGCCTTTTATTACGATAACGTCCCCAAAGACGATTTTGTGCTTTACGTAAGGCTTACAGACGAGTGTGTGAATGAAATACAAACAATGTGGGAAATGGAAAAACGCGATGTAATGTATGCCATAAGGTACACTGTCTTCAGCGGCGCAGTGGTTTTGCTGCTTCTTATATACCTTTTAATTACCTGCGGAAAAAGAAAGGACGGCACGCTTTCTTTGTGCTTTGCCGATAAATGGTATGTGGAAATAACCGTTGGCGCAGCCGCGGTTTTGTTCACAGTCTTTTGCGGCGCAGCCGTTTCGGTAATGATGTTTTCCGAGGCGCAGGCGCTTACCTATGACACGCGTATGGCACTTTACGCCGCGGTAACGCCGCTTTTGCTCCTTTCGGTATTTTTGTTTTTGTGCCTTGTCAGAAACATAAAAGCAAAAACGCTTCGCAGCCGCAGCTTGATTGTGTGCATTTTTAATTATCTGCGCCGCGAAAGAAACGCCGCATATTCGGCGCTTAAAAAGGGCGGCGCACAAAAGCCACTCGGAACGGTTTTTGCACTTTTAACGCTGTATACGGCAGGCAGTGTTTTGCTTACGTTTATGACAGGAAGCGCAATCCCCGCAATAATACTTCTTTTGTGCTTTTGCCTTTATATTGCAAAGCGGCTTGACAGCGTGCAGAAAATAGTAAAGGGAATATACGAGATAAGCGCCGGCAATACCGATTATAAAATAGACGGCGTTACGGACTTTTTTTCTCCGATTGCGGGAGCTGTAAATTCCCTGGCAGACGGAATGGGCGCCGCGGTTGAAAAGCGTATGCGTTCGGAAAGAATGAAAACCGAGCTTATAACAAACGTTTCGCACGATTTAAAAACGCCGCTTACCTCGATAATTTCGTATGCCGAGCTTTTAACCCGTGAAAATCTTACGCCGGAATGTGCAAACGAATACGCCGATATTATACTTAAAAAATCGCAAAAGCTGAAAACCCTTGTAACAGACCTTTTCGATATTTCCAAGGTGCAAAGTAAAAATGCCGACATCAACTGTACCGAGATAGACGCCGCGCAGCTTTTAAAGCAAACCTTAGGCGAGCTTGACGAGGAAATTGAAAAATCGGGCTTTGAAATGTGCGTAAATATGCCCGAAGGCTTAAAAGCCTTTTGCGACGGCGCGCGCCTTTCCCGCGTGCTTGAAAATCTTGTTTTAAACGCGCTTAAATATTCAATGCCCAATACACGCATTTATATTGACGCGCGCAGCGAAAACCAAAAATGCGTAATAGAAATAAAAAACATATCCGCAAAAAAGCCTGATTTTGACCCGCAGTATATAACAGGGCGCTTTGTCCGCGGTGACGAATCGCGCCACGAAGACGGAAACGGCTTGGGGCTTGCCATAGCAAAAAGCTATACCGAAGCCTGCGGCGGTACCTTTAATATAATTTTGGACGGGGATTTGTTTAAAGCGGTGATAAAGCTTCCCGAAAGCCAAAGCATTTAAAAAACCGATTAAGGGCGCACAGTAAAATGATTTTGTTTTGCCGTGCGCCTTTTTTACACCCTATATTGTAAAAAACACTGTAATAATTGCACAAAACAAATAACCTGCACAAAATAATTGAAATTGCCGCCGCCAAATGATATAATAAAACAAAAAACGGAGATATATATGAAAAAATCACTATCATTATTTTTGGCAATAATTATATTGCTTTTTGCCGTGCCTTCGGCAAATGCGCAAAGCGCGGCGGATTATATTTTAAAAAATGTGCAAAGCCCGACGGTAAGTTCAATCGGGGGCGAGTGGGGCGTTATAGCCGCCGTACGCGGCGAAGCATTAAACGCTGCGGTATTTAAAGAAAAATACACAGAAAACGCAAAAAAGGTTTTAACCGAAAACAGCGGTGTGCTTTCTTCGCGCAAATATACCGAATATTCGCGCGCGGTGCTTGGTCTTACGGCAGCCGGAGAGGATGCGCAAAGCTTTTGCGGATTTGACCTTACCGCCCCCCTGCTTGACCGTGAAAAGGTATCCTTTCAGGGAACAAACGGCGTTATTTGGGCAATAATTGCGCTTTCGTGCCGCGATTTTGCAAAAAATACCGCCGAAATAGAAAACGCAAAGGGCGATTATATAAAAACGCTGCTTTCGCTGCAAAACAGTGACGGCGGGTGGTCGCTTTCAAAAAATATGCAAAGCCAGCCCGATATAACCGCGATGGCGCTGTGTGCGCTTTCCTTAAACAACGCAGGCGGTGAAAATTGTGAAAAGGCGCTTTCCTGCCTTTCCGCAATGCAAAAGGAAAGCGGCGGATTTGAAAGCTACGGCGAAGAAAACGCCGAAAGCGCCGCACAGGCGGCGGTTGCGCTTTTGTCGCTCGGCATTTCTTTTGACGATCCGCGCTTTGTAAAAAACGGAAATGTGCTTTCCGCGCTTAATAAATACGCGCTTTCGGGCGGTGCATACAAGCATAATTTATCCGGCAGCGAAAACCTTATGGCTACGGAGCAGGCGGCGCTTGCACTTGCGGCGCTGCGGCGTGCGGAAAACAAAAAAACCGCGCTTTACGATATGCGCGATATAAAAATTAAAGCCGCCCCCGTATTTTCGGATATTGAAAACAGCCCCGCGCGCTCTGCCATAGAGGCGCTTTACGAAAGAAAAATAATAAGCGGCAAGGGAAACGGCATTTTTGACCCCGACGGGCTTGTCACCCGTGCCGAGATTGCCGCAATGCTTGTGCGTGCCGCGTCGCTTTCGGGCGGCGGCAGTATTCCGTTTTCCGATGTTTCCGGGGAGGATTGGTTCTTCGGCGCGGTTTCCGCGGCGTACGAAAACGGTATCGTTACGGGGGTATCGCAAACATTGTTTGCGCCTTTTGACAATGTAACGCGCGCCCAGCTTGCAGCGCTTGCTTCGCGTCTTGCGTCTGTAAAGGGCGAAAATACCGACCTTTCGGAGGAGGGCATATACGCCGCCATCTCAAAATATGCCGACTTTGAAAGCACGCCGCAATATGCGCGCGCGCCGCTTGCCTTTTTGTGCGAAAAGGGAATATTCCCGCTTTCAAACGGGGGTTTGTCGCCCGGCGGCAGCGCAACCCGTGCCGAGGTTGCACTTGTAATATACGGCTTGCTTAACAATAAATAATTTTTTGGGTGAAGGTATGAAAAAGTACAAAAATATAATAATTGCGGCGCTTGCAGCGGTTCTTATACTTGCTGTTTCGTACTTTTACGCAGACGCGCCGCAAAATAAAACAACCGTCGAAACGGATAACGCCTATAAAAGCGCGGTAAATACGGATAAAGCGGAGCCTGCCGTGCCGAATGCGTGCGAAACCGCGCCCGAAGAGGAAACGCCCGAAAAAGCGCGGGAAGAAAAGGCGGCGGAGGAAACGAAAACGCCCCCCGCGCCCGCACCGAAGGAGGAGAAAGCCCCCGCGGTGCAGCCGCCCGAAAACGGCAAAGAAACCCCACCAAAAAAGACCGAACACACCTGCACAATATCCGTAAGGTGTGATACGCTTTTAAATAATCTTGATTTACTGACGCCCGAAAAAAGGGCTGTTGTACCCGAAAACGGAATTATACTTTCCGAGCGTGAGGTTGTGTTTAACGAGGGGGAAAGCGCCTTTGACGTTTTGCTTCGCGAGCTAAGGCAAAATAAAATACATATGGAATTTAACCGCACGCCCGTGTATAAAAGCGCCTATATAGAGGGCATTGCCAATATTTACGAGTTTGACTGCGGCGCCCTTTCCGGCTGGATGTTTAAGGTAAACGGCGCATTTCCCTCCTACGGCTGTTCGCGCGTTTTTCTTTCGGACGGCGATAGGATAGAATGGGTCTACAGCTGCGATTTCGGCGAGGATGTAGGCGCGCATTTTGAAAGCGGCGGGGGGCAGCGCGATGAATAGCTTTAAAAATTCGCACCCGTGGTTTGTATTTATATATTTTGCGGCGTTTACCGTGCTTTCTATGCTGCTTTTGCACCCCGTCTGCGCTTTTATATGCTTTGCCTGCGGCATTGTAAATGTGCTTTTTGTTTCGGGGAAGCGTGCGCTGCGCTTTGTTTTAACGTGCGTGCTGCCCGTAGCCGTAGGCGCCGCCTTGTTAAATCCGCTTTTTAATCACGAAGGGCAAACCATACTTCATTATTTTCCGGGCGGAAACCCCCTTACGGCGGAATCGGTCTTTTACGGTATCGGCACGGGGCTTAGCCTTGGCGGTATAATGTGCGGCTTTTACCTTTTAAACGCCGTTATGACAAGCGATATGCTTATGTATATTACAGGGAATATTTCCCCGTCAATAGCTCTTTTTATTTCAATGGCGCTGCATTTTGTGCCGCTTTTGTCCGATAGATTTCGCGCGGTGCGCAGTGCGCGAAATACTTTGCGCCCGAAAAAGCGCGGCATAATTTTCTCCGTGTGTGACACGGTAAGAACGTTTTGCGCGGTTGTAGGGTGGAGTATGGAACACGCCGTAGAAACCGCCGACAGTATGAAAAGCCGCGGCTACGGCGTTTCAAAAAGAACGTTTTTTTCAAATTATACCGCTTGCCGTGCCGATTTTTTAAACACCGCATATGTGTTTTTTCTTATTGCATTTATTGCGCTAAAGCACAAGGCGCTTTATTTCAGCTATTTTCCCGCAGTAAAAAGCACCCCGTTTTCGCTTTGGGGCGTGCTTTGCGCGGCGGCATATGCGCTTTTTTGCCTTATGCCCGCACTCATTAACATAGAAGGAGCGATACGGTGGAAAATTTTAAAATCGAAAATTTAACATTTACATACCAAAACGCCGCCGCCCCTGCGCTTAAAAATATAAATTTAGAGCTTGAAAAGGGCAGCTTTAACGTTATATGCGGAACGTCCGGCAGCGGAAAATCTACCCTTTTGCGCCTGCTTAAGCCGCGCCTTGCGCCAAACGGCACGCTTTCGGGCAGCATATATTACGGCGCACGCCCGCTTTTTTCCCTTTCCCCTATGGAGGAAGCCAAAAGCATAGGCTTTGTGCCGCAAAACCCCGAAAGCGCCGCAGTGTGCGATAAGGTTTGGCACGAAATGGCATTCGGGCTTGAAAATATCGGGGTTTCACCCTCTCAAATACGCGCGCGCGTTGCCGAAACGGCAGCTTTTTTCGGTATTGAAAAGCTTTTTCACAAAAATATAAACACCCTTTCAGGCGGGCAAAAGCAAATTCTAAACCTTGCCGCGGCAGCCGTTATGCAGCCTGCTGTGCTTATTTTGGACGAGCCTGCGGCACAGCTTGACCCCATCGCCGCCGAAGAATTTTTGCAAATGCTTGTAAAGCTTAACCGCGACACGGGTACAACCGTTATTATGGCGCAGCATTCGCTCGGGGGTGTGCTGCAATATGCCGACCGCGTAACCGTGCTTTGCGGCGGCAGTGTTTTGGAAAGCGCCCCCGTGGACAAAGCGGGCAAAGCGCTGTGGCAAAAAAATAACGAGCTGGTACAAGCTTTCCCTCTCCCCACACGCCTGTATCTTTCCGCGGGGGAGAGCGGTGACCCGCCCGTAACCGTGCGCGGCGGGCGAAAATGGCTTTCAGAGAAAGTTATTTCGACGAAAGTTCTTTCGGCGGAAAATCTTTTCGCCGTTCCCGCCGCGCCGTCCGCGCCGAAAGCGCAGGTATACGCGCTTAAGGTAAGCGGTGTGCGCTTTCGGTACGAAAAAAACGCCCCCGATGTATTGCACGATTTTTCGCTTAACGTGCAAAAGGGCAGTTTTTGCGCACTTTTGGGCGGAAACGGCGCGGGCAAAACAACGGCGTTTTCCGTTATAACGGGCGAAAACAAGCCGTATATGGGAAAGACGGAGATTTTAAAGGGCTTAAAAACAGGCACTCTTGCGCAGGACCCGCGCACGGTTTTTTCACATAAAACGGTGCGCCTTGATATGGAGGAGGTTTTGCGCCTCCAAGGCGTTGAAAAACAGAAAGCAAAAGAGCGGATAGAAAAAATATCCCGCCTTTGCGATACAAAGCATATTTTGGATATGCATCCCTATGATATTTCAGGCGGGGAACAGCAGCGCGCCGCGCTTTCCGTAATTCTCTGCACAAAGCCCGATATACTTTTGCTGGACGAGCCCACCAAGGGGCTTGATATAATTTTTAAAAGACGGCTCGGCGAATTTATAAAAGAACTTACAAAAAACGGGGTAACGGTTTTGGCAGTGTCGCACGATATAGAATTTTGCGCGCAATATGCCGATAGCTGCGCTCTTCTTTTCGACGGGAAAATCGTGTCGCAAGCCCCCCCGCGAGAGTTTTTTGCCGAAAAAAGCTTTTATACAACAGAGGCTGCGCGCCTGTCACGCGGGATTGTGCGCGGCGCTGTTACGGAAAGCGACCTTCTTTCGGCGCTTAACATACAGCGTAAAAAAATGCAGCCCCCTCCGCCGCGCGTTTCAGGCGGAGAAAGCACAGCTTTTAAAAGCGCACCTGCTGCACCGAAAAAAGCAATAGATAAAAAAATGCCGCTTTTTTGCGCTCTTTCACTTTTTCTTATTGCGCTTACTGTCATTTTCGGTGCGCGGCTGTTCGGCAGCAGAAAATTTTACTTTATCAGCTTTTTGGTAATTTTTGAATCGCTTATCCCTATAATACCCATCTACGAAAAAAAGAAAAACGCCGCGCGTGAAATTTGCCTGTACGCCGTTTTTTGTGCCGCCGCGGTAGCGGGGCGTGCGGCATTTGCGCCCATAGCGCAGTTTAAGCCCATGGCGGCGGTTATAATAGCGGCAGCGCTGTCTTTCGGGGGCGGGGCGGGCTTTCTTATAGGCGCGCTGTCGGCGTTTCTGTCAAACTTTATCTTCGGGCAAGGTCCGTGGACGCCGTGGCAAATGCTTGCTTTCGGTATGGTTGGGCTTGTAACGGGGCTTTTAAGCCCGTTTCTTAAAAAAAGAACGAAAACAACTCTTGCCGTATACGGGTTTTTGGTAACGGTTGTAATTTACGGCGGAATAATGAATCCCGCATCCGTCATTTTAAACGGGGTTACGCCTACGTTTGCGGCGTTGTTTTTTGCATATGTGCGCGGTTTTCCGGCGGATGTGTTGCACGCGCTGTCAACGTTTTTGTTTTTGTGGATTGGCGTAAAGCCGCTTACGGAAGCAACAGAGCGAATAAAAACAAAATACAAAATATAAGGGATGTTAAAAAAGTCCGGAACGCCGACGTCAAGGGGACGTTCCCTATTTGTCACGTTTTTCGTCAATACGCCAAGGGGACGTTTCTTAATTGTCACGCCTTGCGCGTGACAATTAGGGGGCGTCCCCATTGACGAAGTAATAAGTAACAGTTAAAAAGGAATAGGTAAGGAACAAACTCGCTTCGGCGAGTTTGTTCCTTACCTATTCCTTCTTCACTATTCCCCCTTACCTTATAAAAACCCCTTAGGTTTTTATAAACTGGCTGTCGTATATTTTTCTGTAAAATCCGTTTTTTTGCAAAAGCTCGCTGTGTGTACCCTTCTCCACAATATCGCCGTGATTCATAACAAGTATCAAATCCGCCTCGCGTATGGTAGAAAGCCTGTGCGCAACCACAAACGACGTGCGCCCCTGCATCATTTTTGTAAACGCCGCCTGAATTTTCTGCTCCGTTCGCGTATCGATGGAGGACGTTGCCTCGTCTAATATAAGCATCGGCGGCAAAGCAAGCATTGCCCGCGCAATACACAAAAGCTGCCGCTGTCCGGAGGAAAGATTCTCTCCGCCCTCTTCTATAACGGTGTCGTAGCCATTTTGCAGCCTTGTTATAAACGAGTGCGCATACGCCGCCTTTGCGGCGTTTTCAACCTCCTGCGCGGTGGCGTCAGGCTTTGCATAGGCAATGTTTTCGCGCACTGTGCCCTTGTGCAGCCATGTATCCTGAAGCACCATAGCATACCTCGCGCGAAGGTCGCGCCGCGTCATTTTTCGTATGTCTGCGCCGTCTACCTCTATTTTTCCGCCGTCCGTTTCGTAAAAACGCATTAAAAGGTTAATAAGCGTTGTTTTTCCGCAGCCTGTAGGTCCGACTATTGCAATTTTCTGCCCTCGGTGCGCCTCCATACAAAGGTTTTTAATAAGCGGGCGGTCGTGGCTGTAGCCGAAGCGCACGTTTTGCAGCGAAACCTCGCCCTCTGCCTTTGGCGAAAGCGGGTTTTCGGGGTCGGGCGTTTCTTCTTTTTCGTCAAGAATTTCAAATATTCTGTCCGCACAGGTAAGCGCGTTTTGCAGCTCCGTTACAACACCGCTTATTTCGTTAAACGGCTTTGCATATTGCGAAGCATAGCTTAAAAATACGCTCAGCTGCCCCACGGTTATACCTCCGCCGATTGCAAAAAACGAGCTTGCCGCCGCAACCGTTGCATATACAATATTGTTTACCAGCCGCGTAGAAGGATTTGTAAGGCTTGAAAAAAACGTTGCATTAAGTGACGCTTTTTCAAGCTCTTTATTTATTTCGTCAAATTCAAAAAGACACTGCTGCTCTCTGCCAAAGGCGCGCACAATGCGCTGCCCCTCTACAATTTCGTTTATAAAAGCCGTCTGTCTGCCTCGCACAATCGCCTGCTTGCTGAAAAAGCGGTGCACCCTTGTTGCTATAAAGCGCGCCGTAAAGATGGAAAGCGGCGTAAGCAGTACCACCGCCGCAGCAATTACGGGGTTTAAAAACAGCATAATGCCAAGCGTTGCCAAGATAGTTACAACGCCTGTAAAAAGCTGCGTAAAACCCATCAAAAGCCCGTCCGCAAATGCGTCTACATCGGCTACCATACGGCTTACGGTGTCACCCGAAGCGTGCGTGTCAAGGTAGCTTAACGGCAGACGGTTTATTTTCATACTGAGCCTGTTTCTAAGGTCGCGGCAAACACAAAACGTTATGCGGTTGTTGCAAACAGATTGCAGCTGCTGCGCCGCCGCACCCAAAAGGGCAGATATTAAAACCGCCCCCGCACCGTAAAATACCTTTTGCATATTAACCGCACCCTTTTCGGGCATTGCGTCTATGGCTCTGCCGCAAAAAACAGGGATTACAAGCTGTGCCGCCGCACAAAAAAGCGCAAGAAAAAGGCTTGCCGCAACATATTTGCCGTACGGCTTTATATAGCGGAGAACGCGTTTTAAGGTGTTGTTTTTCATTTTCCCGCCTCCGTTTCAAACTGGCTTTCGTAGATTTCCTTGTAAATTTCGCAGTTTTCCAAAAGCTCTTTATGCGTACCCAGCCCCGCAATTTTGCCGTCGTCAAGCACAATTATTTTGTCGGCATGCATTATAGAGCTTGTCCTCTGGCTTACTATAAATACCGTAATATCGCCCGGCAAATCCGAAAGCGCCGCCCTAAGTTCCGCCTCGGTTTTATAGTCAAGCGCAGAGGCGCTGTCGTCCAGAATAAGTATATCCGCCTTTTTGCAAAGCGCCCGCGCAATACACAGCCGCTGTTTTTGCCCGCCGGAAAAGTTCGCCCCGCCGGAAGCTACCCTTTCCGAAAGCCCGTCTTGCTTTTCCTGTACAAACTCCGCCGCCTGTGCCGTTTTAAGCGCTGCCCAAAGTTCCTCGTCCGTGGCGTTTTCATTCCCCCACAAAAGATTAGAGCGGATAGTTCCCGAAAACAGGCGCGATTTTTGCGGCACTATCGAAACAAACGACAAAAGCTGCGCCTTTGTAAGCTTGCCCGCAGGTACGCCGTGGATGTATACGCAGCCCCCGCTTGCGTCGTAAAAACGCGGTATAAGGTTTACAAGCGAGGTTTTGCCGCTGCCTGTTCCGCCGATTATGCCCACCGTTTCGCCCTTTTTCACGCTGAAGCTTATCCCGCTTAACGACGGTGCCCCCGCGCCCTTATAGCACAGCGAAACATTTTCAAAGCGCACCGCATCGTCCGTATTTGCATCAGCATCGTTTTTCGGAAAATCCATTTCGGTTTTCGTGTCTAAAATCTGTTCAACCCTTTCCATACAGGAAAACGATTTCCCCAGCTGAACAACCAGGTTTGCCAGCTTTACAAGTTCAACCAGAATTTGGCTTATATAATTTACCAGCGCGATTACGTCGCCGCTTAAAAGCACGCCCGTGTTTACCTTTCCGGCGGAAAGCCACAGCACAAGCACAATTCCCATATTAACCGTGATGTACGTAAACGGGTTCATAAGCGATGCAATTTTGCCCACATAAATTTGCGAGGATAAAAGCGCGTCGTTCGCCTTGGCAAATTCCTGCTGCTGCGCCCCCTCTCTGCCGAAGGCGCGGATAACGCGCACGCCGTTTAAACTTTCGCGCGTGGCGGCGGTAACGTTGTCAAGCCTTTGCTGGCAGCGCCTGTAAAGCGGCGTTGTTATATTCATAATACCGAAAACTATTACAAATAAAACCAAAATCACGCCCAAAAAGATAAGCGATATTTGCCTGTTTATAAAAAATGCAAGCGCCATTGCGCCGAATACTATAAACGGACTTCTTAAAAACAGGCGCAAAAACATATTAACGCCGTTTTGCACCTGGTTTACATCGCTTGTAATTCTTGTTATAAGGGTAGATGCGCCGATAGTGTCAAGCGTGGAAAAATCAAAGCTTTGTATTTTTTTAAACAGCTCGCGCCGAAGCCCCGTGCCGGCGCCCACGGCAGCCTTTGCCGCAAAAAACTGCGCAGCAAAGCTCGACAAAAGCCCAAGCAGCGCCATTATTATAAGAAGCCCGAACCGCATCAGAATAAACCGTCCGTCGCCGCGGGCTATGCCCGTGTTTACCATGCTTGCAACAATAAGCGGCACGCACAGGTCAAACGCCGCCTCCAATGCCTTAAAAAGCGGCGCAAGTATGCTTTCAAGCCTGTATTTTTTAAAATACGGAAAAAGGTATTTCATAAAAATCCTCCAAAGTCTAAGTCAATAGGTGTCAATAGTGTCAATAGTGTCAATAGGGACGTTCCCTATTTGTCACGTTTTCGCACGCTGACGGGGACGTTTCTTAATTGTCACGCCTTGCGCGTGACAATTAGGGGGCGTCCCCATTGACGTTGTCGCATTGACCGGGGGCGTCCCCGCTCAGCGTCCCCATTAGTTCCTGACGGACAGCGATATTTCAACATCTACCATTTTAACACCGCATAAATACATTTGTCAATATATCCCATAATACATTATCTATTCATCCGTCCGCTTTTCTTCCTATTATAGTGTGTAAAACATCTTGCACACGTCAACGGGAACGTTTCTTAATTGTCACACCTTGCAAGCCGTGGGGACGTTCCTTAATTGTCACACCTTGTGCGTGACAATTAGGGGGCGTCCTCATGGCGTACTTGCTAAAAACGTGACAAATAGGGAACGTCCCCATTAGCGCGTCCCCATTAGCGTCCTTGACATTGGCGCCTTGACCGAGAGAGCCCCCACCAAGCGCCCCCGGCATATTCCTTTGTTTTTCCGCCCCTCGTATTGTCGAAAATAAACGAAATATTACAGAAGATTACAGTTTGATTACATCTGCAATCCCCCCCTTGATTTTTCTTTTAAGGGGTGCTATAATCACCTTGTAATCGATGAGAGGTATCTCTTGTCGGTACCCGCTTTTGGTGAATTTGAAAGAGGTCGCCGAAAGTATACAACGAACTCTTTCAAAAAAATAATTTATAGGAGGAAGAGATTATTATGACAAATCTCAAGAAGACACTCGCAGTCGTTCTTGCATTTGCGATGATCCTCAGCATGGGCGTAATCAGCACATTTGCTTATTCGGACGTAGAAGCAGGAACAAAGACGGACGAGGCTGTTACTATCCTCTCTAACCTTAATATCCTTAAGGGTTATGAGGATGGAACATTCAAGCCCGACGAAACAGTTACCAGAGCTGAAATGGCTGCAATCATCTGCCGTACACTCGGCTATGAGTCGCAGGCAGAGTCCAGCAAGGGTACAACAGTATTTAACGACGTTGCAGCTGATCACTGGGCATCCGGCTACGTTAACGTAGCACAGGCACAGGGTATCATCAACGGTTACGGCAACGGTCAGTTCGGTCCTGAAGATAAGGTTACTTATGAGCAGGCTGTTAAGATGATCGTTTCTGCTCTCGGTTATGACCTTGTTGCAGCTCAGAAGGGCGGCTACCCCACAGGTTACCTTGCAGTAGCTTCTGCAGAAGGTATCACAAAGAATGCTAACGGTAAGGTTGGCGATCCTGCTAAGAGAAGCTCTATAGCTATTCTCACATACAACTCTCTCGAAGTTCGCCTTATGGATCAGACATCCTGGTCTACAGGTTCTGACGGAGACAAGTATGGTAAGCTTAACGAAACAATCCTTTCCAAGTACCTCGACGTTAAGAAGTATGAAGGTGTTGTAACAGCTACACCGGCTACGAATACAGCGGGTAAAGCTTATGACTCTACTAAGAAGCCTATGGCTACAATTGGTCAGGCTAAAGAGGTTGCGTATATCAATGGTACTCTTGAGAAGACACCTAAAACTCTTAGTCCGGTTAATGCGGATAAGGTTGACGTAGATGATCTTCTTGGTAGATATGTTGTAGCTTACATCGGTGAAGACGACGCTACAGGCGACGACACAATCTTTGCAATTGCTCCTAACGAAAATAAGAACACAGTTACAAAGATCAGCGCTACACAGCTTGTTGGTGCTGATGAAAAGTACGGCGACGCCGCTACAACAAACGCAATCGGTTACAAGGCAGTTGGTTCTACAAAGATTCAGGATCTCAAACTTGCTGCAAACGCTACAGTTACAAAGAACTTTGATGATGTAACGACAACCTGCCAGAACACACTGGAACTTAGAACTCTTATAGGTCTTAACACAACTACAGATACGCTTACCCGCGGTGGTATAATCGAGTTTATCTGCAACGATAACGACAGTGAGATCGAGTTTATAAATGTTCTCTCTTACGACAGAGAAGCTGTTATCGAAAAGGTTAAGGAATCTAACGGTGTTTACAAGTTTGACTGCTACAAGGGCAGCCTTCCCAGAATTGACACTGAAGATGATGATTACAAGTATATCATCTACAAAGACGGCGAAGTTGTAGACGCAAAGGCTCTTGCAGCTAACGACACAGTAGACTATTTCAAGGTAGATACTGATGGTAAGTATCAGATATTCTACGTTTCTTCCAAGACTGTTACAGGCGCTGTATCTTCTTACGACACAGTAGAAAACAATGTAACAATCGGCGGCGTTGATTATGACCTTTCTTCTTACTCCGGTCTTACAGCTGCAAAGCTTAGCGGTGAAGAAGGAACATTCTACCTGAACGTTGACGGTCAGATAGCATACAACGAAACAGCTCCCACACAGAGCGGTAAGTATGCATATGCTCTTGCAGTATATGACGAAACAACCGGTGTAAACACAGGTTCTTATCTCCAGGTTGCTCTTGCAGACGGCACAGTTGCTGAATACAAGATCAGCGATACAGCTAAGGTTGTAAAGGATGACAACACAGAGGTTGCTGCAAACACTGCAACGGATAAGACACAGTTTAAGGGTTACTTTGCAGGTAAGATGACAGCTCAGTCTCCCGCTACAACATTTAAGACAACTGTTGAGAATGCAAAGGCTAACAGAGATAGCCTTATGGTTAAGCTTACAGTAAGTGGCGACAAGGTTACAAAGGCTAAGCTTCTTCCCACAGGAACAAGCGCAGCAAGTAGCACAAGCAACAAGTACGACAAAGACTCTAACTCTCTCGGAGCATTGAGCTTTGACGACAGCACAATAGTATTTGCATTCAAGCAGACAACAGGCGTTATCGACCCTGACGATGTTAAGGTTGGTAAGGTTGCAGACTTCTTCGTAGACGATGAAGACAACTACGATGTAATTGCATACGACGAAGACAGCAGCTCTGTATACGGCGCATTGGTAGGCTTCGACCTTACAAGCACAATTTCTAAGGACAGCGCAGTATTTGTTGTATCTTCTGTTAAGACAACAACTTACAACAATGAAGACGCTTACCTTGTAAAGGGCTTTGTTGGCGGCGAGTCTAAGACAATCACAATCTACAACAAAGACAGCTATGATGGACAGCATCCTGAAGACCTTGTTGCAGGTGATGTAATCCTTATCTCCGAGCCGAATGCAGAAGGTATCGTAAGCGATATCAAGCAGCTCGTAGATTTCGCTAAGGGTGCTAACGCAAGTGCAGCTCCCACAATCGGAGTAACAAAGACAGCCAGCGTATCCGCTCTTGACCAGATTTACAGCGGTGCAGGTAAGCTTATGGAGGCTACAAGCAGCAAGTTTACACTTGACGCAGCTATAAAAGATGACTCCGGCAGCCTTGCAGACTTTGCAGCAGCTAACGCAGGCATCAGCTACAAGAGCGCTGCAAACTACACTTTGGTAGACTTCTCTGATAACTTCAAGAATCCTGATGTTACAATCGAGGATGGTTCTGACTACACCTTCGATACAGCATACACAACATACGCTTATGTAAGAGTTGTTGACGGTAAGCTTAAGGACGTTGTAGTTTACAGAATGGCAAAAAACTAAGACTATGAAATACGGTTCTCACTCGATTTCCTTTTAGCTAATTCGGTGTCGAACTTCTATAAAGTCTAAAAGAACAGCTCCCCTTTTTGGGGAACTGTTCTTTTTTTTGGGTCAATAGGGACGTTCCCTATTTGTCACGTTTTTCCGTTTGCACCGCAACAATCCGCAGTGAGGACGCCCCCCTAATTGTCACGCATAAGGTATGATAATTAAGAAACGTCCCCCCCAGCTTCGTTTTCCTTGACAGCGTAATAATTTGGTGATATTATGTAGAAAATAAACGAAACAGGGTGATAAAATGGCACGAATTGCACGCGAATACAGCGAAACAGGAATATACCACGTTTTTTTTCGAGGAATAAACAGACAGCACATATTTGAGGAAAGCGCAGATTACACGAAATTTTTAGACGTGCTTGAAACACTGCACAACGAATTAAACATCAAAATTTACGCATACTGTCTGATGAGCAATCACGTTCATTTAATCATAAAAGAACAAAATATCGGGGACATTTCTCGATTTATGAGCAGATTGCTGACAAAATATGTTATGTGGTTCAATTACAAATACAAGCGCAGCGGTTCGTTGATTGCCAATCGATATAAAAGCAAGCCGGTTGATGTTGACGAATATTTTTTGCCGCTGATACGTTACGTTCACCAAAACCCGGTAACAGCAGGGCTGGTTGAACGAATCGAAGATTATAAATGGAGCAGTTATAACGATTATATCGCCAAAAACGGCGGGCTGGTAGATATAAATACCGTGCCGGAAATGCTTGATGAGGATTTTAAAGAGTATCACCATAGCTATGACGGTGAAGTTTTTGTCGTGAGCGAAGGGGTTAATTCGGACGATAGTGATGTTGCCAGAATGATTGCAAAAAAATATAAAATACAGGTTGGCGAATTGCCGAGCATTGACAAGAAGCAGAGAAACGAGATTTTGCAGGAATTGACAAAACATTTCTCGATAAGGCAGTTGGAGCGTGTTACCGGTGTGTCAAGGGGGATAATAGAACGAAACAGAAAACGCAGCAGTGTTTAAGCCGTGGGGACGTTCCTTAATTGTCACACCTTGCGCGTAAGCCGTGGGGACGTTTCTTAATTGTCACACCTTGCGCGTGACAATTAGGGGGCGTCCTCATGGCGTATTGATTGACACTCAAGTAAAAACATGACAAATAGGACAAATAGGGAACGTCCCCATTGACAAAAACGTGACAAATAGGGAACGTCCCCATTGACACATTGACAAATAGGGAGCGTCCCCATTGACACCATTGACACGAAAATGAAAAAGTGTTGACAAATCGGAAAGAATGTAATACAATGTATTACAGAGAGGAGCGGTTTATATGACTATATCTTTACGCCTGAATGATGAAGATTCGCTTATTTTAAAGAAATTTGCAGAATTAAATAAGATTTCCGTGTCAGAGCTTATCAGACAAACCGTGTTAGAAAGAATCGAGGACGAATACGACTTGGAAACATTCAAAAAAGCTATGGACGATTATAGGGAAAATCCTAAAACCTACTCTTTGGACGAAGTGGAAAAGGAACTTGGCTTATCATGAATTACAAAGTTGAATTTACGGATAAAGCGCTGAAAGCTTTGAAAAAACTTGATAAACATACGGCGGCGCTCCTTTTAGGATGGGTAAGGAAAAATCTTGAAAACTGCGAAAATCCGCGAATATATGGTAAAGGTTTGACGGCGGACCGAAGAGGGGAGTGGCGCTATCGTATTGGCGACTATCGTATGATTGCGAAAATAGATGACGGGAAAATAGTTGTTTTAGTGCTGAACATCGGTCATCGGTGGGATATTTACGAAAAACGCAGCAAAAGCCGTGGGGACGTTTCTTAATTGACACACCTTGCGCGTAAGCCGTGGGGACGTTCCTTAATTGTCACACCTTGCGCGTGACAATTAGGGAACGTCCCCATTGACATTGCGCGTGACAATTAGGGAACGTCCCCATTGACACGTTGACAAATAGGGAACGTCCCCATTGACATGACAAATAGGGAACGTCCCCATTGACACGTCCCCATTGACATACACCATTAACACATAAAAAAGCGAGTTGTCCGTTAAAAACGGATAACTCGCTTTTTGTTTCTCTTATTACCATTGGAGAGGGTCGCTCTTAGTATTCCGCCGCAAACCTAATCATTATATCCGCACTTTTTTGTGCGGCAATCTTTACGAATTCCGGATAATCGAGCGGGGCGCCCTCATTCGCTCCGTCGGATATTGTGCGCAGCACCGCAAACGGAAGCTTGTTTATATAGCATACATGCGCTATTGCAGCCCCCTCCATCTCACATACGGACGTGCCGAACACGTCTTTTATTTTTTTCTTTTTTTCGCTGCCCGCAATAAAGCAGTCGCCTGTGGCAACCCCTGCAAAAAACGGTCTTATCCCTTCTTTTTCCGCCGCCGCACCCAGCTTTTCGGACAGAGCTGTATCTGCATAAAATCGCACAACATTTATACCCGAAATAAGCCCTGGCGAGTCACCGAGAAAAGAGGTGTCCATATCGTGCTGCACAAGGAAGGTTGCAATAACAGCGTCAAGCACGCCGATACCGTCTTCAAGAGTACCGGCAACACCCGTGTTAATGATACAGTCGGGCTTATATAAAAGAATCATCGTTTGTACGCAAACGGCCGCAAACACCTTGCCCACGCCGCAAACAGCGCAAACAACCGCATTTTTGCCGATAAACCCTTTTGTAAAGGTTATTCCGCTTACGGTTTTTTCTTCTTTTTTTCCCATTTTGGACACAATTTTCTCAATTTCAATTTTCATTGCGCCTATTATTCCTATCATAAAAAGCCCCCGTTATTCGTAAATAAATGTGTTTTCTTTAGCTTTAAGTATATCAAGATAGCGTTTGCACTCTTTCTGCGCGGCAGAAAGGTCAAGCTCGCGAAAATTGCCGCATTCCTCCTCGCTTGCGCCGAAAACCGCGCCAGTGTGCATTATTGTTTTTTCCAGGCAGCTTAAAAGCGCGGCAAGCACCTTTTTATTGTCCGCATTTCTTACAAGCAAGTAAAAGCCCGTGCGGCAGCCCATCGGACCGAAATATAAAACGTCCTTTCCTATATCGCTGCTGCGAATAAAGGTCGCAAGCATATGCTCTACGCTGTGCATTGTTATATTGTCCATATAATCGCCGCGGTTGGGCTTTCGCGTGCGCAGGTCATACGTCGTAATGTCGCCGTCTGTGCGCGAAACATATATTCCCTCTTTAAGGCGAGTATGGTCAACCTTAAAGCTTTCTATTTTTTCAGGCATTTTCAAATCTCCCTTACAGTTTAAAATCAAGCGGGTCAAACATTGTTGTGTCAACGCTGCGCAGCCGCGGCGTTCTGTGTGCAAAGGGGTTAAAAGCATATCTGCGGCATACGCCCGAAGCCTTAACCTCGCCTTTAAAACGGCATATGTAGCGCCCGTTTTCCTCGGCTGCATTTTTACAGTAACGGCAGCTTCCGTCTTTTGTTTTCTTTTTAAAAAGCATCGCAGCCACCTCTCATTTTATCGTAGGAAACCTGTGCGGCGTCCTCGTTCATATTACATTTAAGCCTGTAAAACGGCACGCTTTTTAAAAGCCTGTCTATAAGGTCAAGCAGCTTGTCCATCTCGCCCTCGTCATTTGTGCGAAGCGTTTGCACAAGCATTGTCGGAATAGCCTCCGCCGGGGAGATGCGCTCTATAACGTTTTTTTCGCCGCGCTCCAAAATACATATACCGCCTATGGGTACGGTCATATTTTCGCCGTAGTTTTCTTTCCCCTGCCACGGCGTTCCGCAAACGTAAAATTTTCCGTCAATTTTGCGGATAAGCGGTTTATCGCCGTTTACCACACGGCAACGCTCCCCGAAGCGTTTTTTCCAAAGGTTTATGTGCGTTGTCTTTCCGGTGCCGCTCACAGCGGTAAAAAGATACGCCCGCCCCTCCATACACACAGCCGCGCAGTGCATAATCATCGCGCCGTAAGAAAGCGCCTTTCGGCATATAATGCGGTACAGCTCCAGACATTCAATATATCCGTCGGAATATTCGGGGTTATCTGCCATTTTCTGCTTTAAAACCTCATCGCTTACATATGCGGTAAAATCGGGCTTTACGCCGAAAACCTCATAATCGCGGCAAAAATCCTCTGTATATTTAAATCGGTTTTTCAAATCCGCCACAAGCCCCGCTACTTTAATAAGCATTGCATTTCCCCCGTTTATAAATCGTTTAATGTAAGGTCGGCGTAGCTTTCGCGCTTTACCGCTATGCGGTTTTCGCCGCCTTTTAACATAACAATCGGCGGGCGCGGTATTCTGTTATAGTTCGACGCCATCGAATAGTTGTACGCCCCCGTAACCATAACAGCCAGAATATCGCCGCGAGCGGGCTTTTGCAGCATAATATTTTCTGCGATAAGGTCGCCGCTTTCACAGCATTTGCCGGCTATGCTGCACAAAAAGTCTGCCTTATCCGCGGCGCGGTCTGCCACAGCCGCGCTGTAAAGCGAGCCGTAAAGCGCATACCGCGGGTTATCGGTCATTCCGCCGTCAATGCTTACGTAGCTTTTATAGCCCTTAATGGTTTTCACACTGCCCACGGTATAAAGCGTAAGCCCGGAATCTGCCACAATGCTTCTTCCCGGTTCAAGCAAAATTTCGGGCATATCAACGCCCGCCTGCGCGCATTTTTCTTTTATGTGTTCCGAAACAGAGCCTATGCTTTTTTCAATGTCGAGGTGCGGGTCGCTTTCAATGTACCGCACGCCGTAGCCGCCGCCCAGGTCAAGCACGCGCGCAAGGAAGCCCGTTTCCTTAAACACCTCGGCGATAAAGTCTATCATTATGTCGGCGCTGTCGCAAAAGGTTTGCCCGTCAAACACCTGCGAGCCTACGTGGCAGTGAAAGCCCAAAACCTCAAGCGCGGGCAGCGTAAGCATATACTTTATAAGCTCCATCGCCTGCCCTGTTTCTATCGGTGTGCCGAATTTGGAATCAACCTGTCCGGTGCGCACCGCCTCATACGTATGCGTATCTATCCCGGGCGTAAGCCTTAAAAGTATTTTTTGCGTTATTCCGCGCTTTTGGCAAAGGGCGGAAAGCGTTTCCAATTCCTCCCGGCAGTCGCACACAAAATATCCCACGCCCGCACTAAGGGCAAATTCTATCTCGTCCTCTGTTTTGTTATTTCCGTGAAAATACGCCCTCTCCATCGGAAAGCCCGCCTTTTGCGCGGTGTAAATTTCGCCGCCGGAAACAACGTCTATAAAAAGCCCCTCTTCGTTTACAATGCGGTAAATATCCTTAAAGCACAGCGCCTTGCTTGCGTAAAGCACACCGCCGCGCCCAAAGTGCTTTTGCATTGCGTTTTTGTAAATTCTGCATTTTTCGCGCAGATTATCTTCATCTATAAGGTACAGCGGCGTACCGTATTTTTTCGCAAGCTCCACCGTGTTTTGCCCCGCAAAAAGCAAGGTGCCGTTTTTGTCTGCGGAAAGGTTTTTATGCAGCATTTTACAATCCCCCAATTCGTTGTATATTTATATATTTTATACTGTTTCGGCGTTTTTGGCAATATAATTTTGAAAAAATGCGCGTTTTAAGTAAAAAATGATAATTGACAATGATTGTCGAACTGTGTTACTATTAAAAGGAACAGTTTTTTCTTGCTGTATTATTATTATGGTGAGGTGTTGTGTAAATTGGCACAGCAGGCTATTATTGAGTTAAAAAACATTTCAAAGGAGTTTGAGCAGACCTACGCCGTGGAGGATTTCAACCTTAAGGTTAAAAAGGGCGAATTTGTAACGTTTTTGGGTCCGTCCGGCTGCGGAAAAACAACAACGCTTAGAATGATTGCGGGCTTTGAAAAGCCGTCTGTGGGGCAAATTCTTTTAAACGGGCAGGATATTTCCAAGCTTCCGCCCTATAAAAGACCGGTAAACACCGTCTTTCAGAAATACGCGCTGTTTCCGCATATGGATGTGTACGAGAATATAGCGTTCGGGCTTAAGCTTAAAAAGATTAAAAACGGCGGCAAAACAACGCGCCTTACCGACAGCGAAATTGATAAAAAGGTTCGCGCGGCGCTTAAAATAGTTGACCTTGAAGAATATGAAAACCGCGACATTTCCACCCTTTCGGGCGGGCAGCAGCAGCGTATTGCCATAGCGCGCGCCATTGTAAACGAGCCGGAGATTTTGCTTCTGGACGAGCCGCTCGGTGCGCTTGACCTTAAGATGCGCAAGGATATGCAGCTTGAGCTTAAGGAAATGCACAAAAAAATAGGTATCACCTTTATATATGTTACGCACGACCAGGAGGAGGCTTTAACCCTGTCCGACACCGTCGTTGTAATGAAGGATGGCAGAGTGCAGCAGGTAGGCACACCTGAAGAAATTTATAACGAGCCGGAAAATGCCTTTGTGGCAAACTTTATCGGCGAAAGCAACATCTACAGCGGCACTGTTACGGCGCCGCGCAAGGTGCGCTTTATAAACAACGTTTTTTGCTGTGTGGACGATTTCCCCGTAAATGAAAAGGTGGATGTTGTTATCCGCCCCGAGGATGTGCATCTTACGGAAAATACAGAGGGTGTTATGGCACGCGGAACTGTTGTAAGCAAAATTTTTAAGGGTATTCACTACGAATACATCCTTATGGTCGGCAGAAACGAGCTTGTCGTTGTCGATACCCGAAACCTTGAAGAAGGGCGCGAGTACGGCATAAATATAGAGCCGGACGGCATACATATTATGAAAAAAGAGCTTTTGGCAAATGTGTATGAGGACGCATACATCGATAAAAACAACCGCGTTGTTATATCCGGTGCAGCGTTTGACTGCGATATTACAAGCCTTGTTCCCTCATCGTATGTTGACGAGGACGGCTACGTTGTATCACCCGACGGTACGCGCTACGATTTTACCGACGCATCGGTTACGGCTCGCATAGGGCTTACCGATATAGAAATTTTGGACAATGCCGAAAGCGGCACCGTAAGCGGAGAAATTGTTTCCATCATTTACAAGGGCGACCACTATCAGCTTACTATCAGAACGCCCGAGGATGAGGATTTTGTCCTGGACACAGAATATACCTATGACGAAAACGACCTTGTGGGTCTCAGTGTAAAAGCGGAGGATATTTCGCTTACCCTTAGGGGGGAGGCAAAGAAATATGCGAAGAGGTAGCTTTTTTTCACGCAAGATGCTTGCCGTTCCGTACGCGGTTTTTATGCTTTTGTTTGTGGTAATTCCGCTTTTGCTTATTATAGGCTACGCCTTTACCGATACCAACGGACACCTTACGCTTTCAAATTTCGGTTCGTTTTTTAAAAGCGTACACAACATAAACACACTTATGGTAAGTGTGTTTATAGGGCTTTCAAATACGGCGCTTTGTCTTATTCTGGGCTATCCCGCGGCGTATATACTTGCAAAAAAGGAAATAGGATTCGGAAAGGCAACCGTGCTTTTGTTTGTTATGCCTATGTGGATAAATTTCGTGCTGCGCACAGCCGCCACGCGTGACCTTTTGTATGCACTCGGGCTTAACGGCGGGCAGCACCCGTTTGCATCCACAATGGTAGGTATGGTGTATAACTATCTTCCGTTTGTTATACTGCCGCTTTACACGGCTATGCTTAAAATGGACAAAAGCCTTGTAGAAGCGTCGTACGATTTGGGCGCGAACAAGGCGGAAACGTTTTTTATGACAATTCTTCCGATGACAATGCCGGGGATTGCCTCTGCCGCGTCTATGGTGTTTATGCCCACAATGAGCAGCTTTGTAATAAGCGACGTTATGGGCGAGCGTAAAATATCGCTTATAGGTAACTGTATTCAGCTTTATTTTGACCAGGGCTTGTGGCATATGGGCAGCCTTGTTGCGCTTATTATGCTTGTTTTAATCACCGTAGGTATGTTTTTTACAGGCGAGCAGGAGGATAACCCGAAAGGGGGTTTGTGGTAATGGCAAAAAAAGAGAAAATGTCCCCCGCTGCATTCTTATGCAGATTTTACATTTATATACTGCTTTTTGTAATGTATGCGCCGATACTTTTGCTTATTGCTTTCAGCTTTACAAATACGCACGTTATAGGAAAGTGGGGCGGCTTCAGTCTGCATTTGTACAAGGCGCTTTTTAAGGATGCCGAAATAATGTGCGCATTTTTAAATACTTTTGTTGTTGCGGTTTCCTCGGCTGTTGTTTCCACAATTTTGGGTACTATGGGCGCAATAGGTATTTTTTACAGCAAGCGGCGCACAAAGCTTGTTATGGAGGGCGTAAGCCGCATACCCGTAATGAATGCCGAAATAGTAACGGCGCTTTCGCTTACCATTTTATTTGTTTTCTTTTCGGTTACGTTCAATTTTGTAACGCTTCTGATAGGTCACGTTGTGCTTACACTTCCGTTTGTGGTTTTGTCCGTCCGCCCGAAGCTTGTGCAGATGGACCCCAATATTTACGAGGCGGCGTTAGACCTCGGTGCAACGCCCGCCCGCGCGCTTTACAAAATAGTTATTCCAGAAATTTTGCCCGGCGTATTTTCCGGATTTATACTGGCGATTACGCTAAGCCTGGACGATTACATCATAACGGCATTCACGCGGGATACGGCGTTTCAAACGTTAAGCACGTATGTGTACGGCGTAACAAGCAAGCGCGGCACGCTGCCGCCTTCACTGAGGGCGCTTACAACGGTTATAACGCTTATAGCGCTTGTTATTCTTATAGCCGTAAACATTCTCGGTAAAAACGAAAAGGAGGAGGCACGCCGATGAAAAAATTTCTTGCGCCGGTCATTATAGCCGCGCTTTTAATATCGCTTGTCCCCGCCGCCTTTGCAAAGACAGAGGTTTTAAGGGTATACAACTGGCAGGACTATATAGACGACGGAAAGGACGAGGACGGCGCGCAGGTGGATAAATCCGTTATGCAGCTGTGGGAGGAGGACTATTTCGCCCGCACAGGCAAAAAGGTGCGCGTTCAGTACGATACCTTTGAAACAAACGAAACAATGCTGAACACATTGCGCACGGGTAAAACCACGTATGACCTTGTTTGCCCGTCCGACTATGTTATTCAGAAAATGATAGCCGCAACACGCAGCGGCACGGATGAAAATATTTCTATTGAAGAGTTTGACCTTTCAAAAATGGAAAACTACAGAAAATATGTTTCGCCGTATATTTCCAATATATTTGAAAGCTACGGATGGACAAAATACGCCGTAGGCTATATGTGGGGAACGGTTGGATTTTTGTACAATCCCGAAAAGGTAAAGCAAAAGGATGTTTCCACATGGGCTCTCCCGTGGAATACAAATTACCGCAACCGCATAAGCTGCAAGGACGTATCGCGCGACGCATACGTTATGGGTTCGCTTTACGTTTACCGCGACAAGCTCAGCGCAAAGGTGAAAGAGTGGGAGGACGGCAAGCTTACCGATGACGAGCTTCAAAAAACGGTAAACGACATTGCAAACCTTACCGACGATGAAACAATAGACAAGGTTGAACAGGCGCTTTCGCTTATGAAAGAAAATATTTACGGCTTTGAGGTTGACTCCGGAAAAAGCGACATTGTTTCCGGCAAGATAGACGCAAACCTTGCATGGAGCGGCGACGCCGTTTACGCAATGGATCTTGCCGATGAAGAGGACGACAAGCGCCTTCAGTTTGTAATTCCGAACGAGGGCAGCACCATTTGGTTTGACGGCTGGCTTATGCCGAAGGGCGCAAATACCGAGCTTGCGCAGGATTTTGTAGACTTTTTGTGCCGCCCCGAGATAGCCGCTAAAAATATGGGCTATATAGGCTATTGCAGCGTTGTTGCGGGGGATGATATTTTTGCATTTGTAAAAGATACCTACGGCGATGAAAAGGGCAAAATAGACTATGACTTAACGTACTTTTTCGGGGGCACGGTTTCCGACAAGTACATTGGAAAAAACGGCAAAATATCAATAAAAACAGACAGCCCGTACCGCCAGCTTGCCACGCTTTACCCAAGCAGCGAGCAAACGGCGAAGCTCGGCGTAATGGAGGATTTCGGCGACAGAAACGAAAAAGTGCTTGAAATGTGGTCAAAGGTTAAAAGCAATTCCGTGTCGGCGCTTTCGTACGTTACAATGGGGCTTATAATATTTTTGATAGCGGCAGCGGCTGTGTTTAACCAGCACAAAAAGAACATACGCCGCCGCAGAATAAAGCGGCTGCGCGAAAAAAACGACTGATTTACGGGGCGGCATAAAAAGCAAAATTTTTGCTGCCCCGTGTTTTTATAAAAAAATGAAAAAAAGTGTTGACAAAAGACACCCGATATGCTATCATAATATGCGTGTCACGGGCGGTTAGCCGTAGGGCAATTGTCCGTCAACTCAATAAGCTGGTGTAGCTCAATTGGCAGAGCAGCTGATTTGTAATCAGCAGGTTGTAGGTTCGAGTCCCATCACCAGCTCCAGGAGGAGTTCCCGAGCGGCCAAAGGGGGCAGACTGTAAATCTGTTGTCTACGACTTCGATGGTTCGAATCCATCCTCCTCCACCACGTCGGAGCAAGCTATATGTTGCTTGCTCCGATTTTTGTTTCCAAAAATCAGAGCGTGGCAATATGCCGCTGCTCCTCCTTTTTCGCAAAAGGTCACATTCGCGTCGGCTATTCGGTTGCAAGCGCCCTCATTAACGCCTTTGGCTCATTACCAACCTTTTGCGAAGCAGCGCCTGCGGCGCAAATTTCTCGCGGCAAGTACGACAATGCTTGCCGATTTTTACTTATTAAGGAAACTTGCCGTGACAATAGTGACAATAGGGACGTTCCCTATTTGTCATGACAATAGGGACGTTCCCTATTTGTCACGTTTTTTTCAGCATTGTGCCACGGCAAATATTTTTTGAAGTAAAAATCTTACATATTTTTATTGACTTGCCATATTTTTTTGTATATAATGATACAGTCAAATAAAGAGCATCTGTTAAAAGGGAGTAGCTTACGATATATCGTTTCTCCGGCGTCAATACGGCTTGTGCCCGCTTGAGAATTAAAAAGCAAGACTTTTACCGGGAATTTTCACATTCTTGGTAAAAGTTTTCATATATATAAATATTTTTTAGGGAGGATTTTTATGCTGGAACTGTTTTCAAACGTGCTTAACATAACATGGCAGCAGGTTGTTATGTGGGCTATAGGCGGCATATTGATTTATCTTGCAATAAAAAAGGATATGGAGCCGTCGCTTCTTTTGCCCATGGGCTTCGGCGCAATACTTGTAAACCTGCCGCTTTCGGGCGCGGTTACGCAAATTTACGACGGGGCGGAGGAAATCGGCGTTATAGATTTGCTTTTTAACAGCGGTATAGCGAACGAGCTTTTCCCGCTTTTGCTTTTTGTGGGTATAGGCGCTATGATAGATTTCGGACCGCTGCTTTCCAACCCAAAACTTATGATTTTCGGTGCGGCGGCACAGTTTGGTATATTTTTTACATTTACCGCTGCGGCGCTCTTCGGGTTTGACATTAAGGACGCGGCTTCAATCGGTATAATAGGTGCGGCAGACGGTCCCACGTCAATATTTGTCGCAAACTATTTTAATTCAAAATATATAGGTGCAATAATGGTTGCGGCGTACTCTTATATGGCGCTTGTTCCGCTTATACAGCCGCCCGTTATAAAGGCAATCACCACAAAAAAAGAGCGCCTTATACGAATGCCCTACGAGCAGAAAAGCATCTCCAAAGCGACGCGCATACTTTTCCCGATAATTATAACGGCAATAACGGGTATTGTTTCACCCCGAAGCGTTGCGCTTATAGGCTTTCTGATGTTTGGCAACCTTGTGCGCGAATGCGGTGTGTTAGACTCTCTCTCCGAAACGGCACAAAAGGTGCTTGCCAACCTTATAACGCTTTTTTTGGGGCTTACAATTGCAACCAAAATGCAGGCAGAGCTTTTCCTTACAAAAGAAACGCTTATGATTATAGCCCTCGGTCTTGTGGCGTTTGTATTTGACACGGCGGGCGGCGTGCTTTTTGCAAAAATACTTAATTTGTTCCTCCCGGCGGATAAAAAAATAAACCCCATGATAGGCGCGGCGGGTATATCGGCGTTCCCGATGTCGGCAAGGGTTGTTCATAAGATGGGGCTTAAAGAGGATAATCAAAATTTCTTGCTTATGCACTCAATCGGCGTTAATGTTTCCGGGCAGATAGCCTCTGTAATAGCCGGCGGAATAATACTCAATCTTTTGGGATAAGGGGGTATTTTGTATGAATTTTGAAAGCTTAAGTCAAACGCTGCCCGTAATGGTTAAGGGTATGGCGGGAATATTTATAGTAACGCTTGTTATAGTACTGGTGATGGTGTTGTTAAATAAACTTACTAGGAGTAAGTAAAAAGGGGGATGTTAAAAAAGTCCAGAACGCAAAAAGGCAATTATAATAAAAAGTTTGTAACTGCAAAACAGTTTAAAAACTCGATTTTGGTAGAAAAATCTCATTACATTCGATTTTTCCGTATTTTTATAA
>CAKSNY010000018.1 GCA_934476455.1 uncultured Clostridia bacterium
GCGAAATATTACCGTGCGATATATATACCTAACTGCCTGGTATGGATTGCGTATGATTTTATGGCAAAGGCGTACGGCAATCTTTTAACACATATTGTCTTAACGATTGCGCTGCTGGGGGCAATTTTTGTGAGGGACAGAAAACACGGTTGACTAAAATGGAGAAAAGCAATATACTAAACATTGATGGGATTTTCACTGAGTTTGGAGGAAATTATGCGCAAGAAAGGTTTTGTGTTTAAAAATATAAGAGCAGGCAGGGAACAAAAAAATTTCACACTGTTTTTTGTGTGGTTGTTATCATACGTTTTTGTGCTTCTTATCCCCATACTTTCGTTTTTGGGCGGAATTTATGCTTATGAGAGAAACTACAGCAGGCATATAGACCAGTTTCACACGTCTCTTGTCACGGCAACTGCGTCCGGAATAAAAGAAATCCTTGTTGATATTAACGAGCTGCAATCTATGCTTTTGCTGCATAATCCAAATATTTCCGAGGTTTTGTCGATAAATCAACCCAATTTGTACTACGGTTCAAAAGAGGTTATAAACTTTGTTTCGGACCTTTCGGTATACAAGACATATAAAAGCAACATTGATTTTATGTTTATATATGTAGAGGACACTGATATTATAATCCACGAAACGGGCGCATACGATTCTCACTATTTTTATAATATATATTTTAAAGGAACTGTTCCGTATGAAGAATGGAAAAAGCAGCTGTGTCAAAGCTATCACAACAATGCAAGGTATTTTTCCACCTCTGTCAGAATAAATGATAATTTAAAAGATGCGGTGTGTTTTCGCTCTACGCTTTCGCCATCGTCATTTATTGCAAAACCGCTTCGTTCCAATTTGTTTATTTTGGTTGATGAGGAACGTTTTTTCCGCAGTATAGATGTAGGCATAGATTATTGCGACACATACATTTTCGACTCTCGCGGAAATACGCTTCTATACAACCTTAAAACAAGTGACCCGATTGTGCCCAAAAACCTCAGAGAACTTGCAAACAGTAAATCGGGAATATCTCTTAAAATGCAGAACCTGAGTTTTCAGGCAACCGAAATGACAGTTGCACTGTTAATTCCTACAAAGCTTTTAAATAACGGACTCACATCATCACGGATGATTGTAATAGGGCTGGTTGCGGTATGCCTTGCTCTTGCATCACTTTTAATAACTTATTTTATGAAAAAGAATTATTCTCCGTTGGAGTCAATAATGTCGGGACTTAATATTCCCAAAGGGGACAGCCGCACGGAAATGGGGTCGCTTGGGGAACGTGTAAAACAGCTTTTTACAAGTAATGCCGCATTATCAAATACGATCAACGCACAAAGCTCACTGCTTCACGATTTCACATTAACACAGCTTTTAAGCGGAACTTTTGGAACTGCGCCCAGACCGGCGGAAAATATAAAGTACGTTTCGGAATTTGTGTATAAAAATTTTTTGGTTGTAATATTTTCGTGGAACAGCCTTGACAAAATGTTTGATGACGACTCGATAAGCAATAAAGAAAAAATAAACGAGATGTATTTTATCATAAAAAATATATTTGAAGAAGTGTTTACAGACGAAAAATCTGTTGCAAAGGTTGTCACATACGGAGAAATACCGGTGTGTATTATAAACACAGACAAAGGCATACAAGACAACGAAAACGTATTTGAAGAAAAGGCTGCCTACGGCTGCGAAATTATCAAGAAAAACTTTTTGGTGAATATTGAATTTACCTTTTCTTCTTATTATGATTCTTTATATGAAATATCGTCTGCTTTTTCGGAGGCAAAACGTGCTCTCAATTATAAAAACTCTTACAGTGCAACATTTTTGCAGCCTGAAAGACAAAACAACGGTGACGAAAAAATTTATGACTATCCGCTTGAATTAGAGGAAAAATTGACAAACGCAATTTGCAGGGGTGACAGTATAACTGCGCAGAATGTTATATGCAGTATATTTGAAGTACTCGCTTCAAACAAAGCAAGCCGCGAATACACAAACTGCATTATCGGTGCAATTGTTTCGACCCTAATGCGTATTCCCGCAAATTCAAAATCCAAAAAAAACTTTTTGAATTTAATGTCAAGTGATGACATTGAACATCGAAAAAACGTTATTCTTTCATATTCACAGGCTTTGTGTGATGACAGTGCCGCTAAGGATGATCCGCCTGCATCACTGCCGGAAAAAGCCCTTAAATATGTGCTGGAAAACTATACAAGTGCAACACTCGGCGTAAACACTATAGCTGCATATTTCGGGGTATCATCGTTTTATCTTTCAAAGGTTTTTAAAGAGTCATACAGGCACACCCTTGTCGACTTTATCCATGAATATCGCCTTGAAAAGGCAACAGAGCTTATACGGTCAAATAAATATTCATTTGTTGAAATTTCGGAAATGCTGGGGTATAACCATATAAGAACCTTTAACCGTGTGTTCAAAAAGTACATTGGGGTAACGCCGTCAGAGTACAAGAAATCCATAACATAAAAATGAAAACGCAGCAAGCTGTTTGCTGCGTTTTCGTATTTATGTTATAAACTAATTTTTAAGGTAAAATTCAAGGATTCCGCCTTTCATCATTTCGTGCACCGATATACTCATGTTAAAAATTCGGCTGCCGTTAAAGAACACCTTTTCCACGTAATTTCCGTTCCCGTGCACTGCAATCTCAAACAGGTTTTCATTTGAAAGGTGAATTTTTGCGCTTCGTATACTCGGCACTCCTATAAGCATTTTGTCCTGTCCCGTTACGGGGAAAATTCCCAATGTATTCCATACAAACCATGACGAAAGTGCCCCGGAATCGTTATTTCCGGGCATACCGCCCTTTCCTTCCGCAAACATATAATTTTTAATGGCGTTAACTACCTCGCATGTTCTGTCGTGTCGGTCCGCAAAATTATATACATACGGCGATTCCATATCATGCTCGTTATTTATGCCGTCAAACCGATGCAGAAGCAATGCGTTTCGATATTCGGATTCTATGTCGGTGCATTGTGTAACACTTTCTTTGCCGTAACCGAAAAAACTGTCCGCCAGTTTGACAAAGTTTTCCCTGCCGCCGCAAAGCTGTATCCGTTCTTCCATATTCGGAAGAAGTCTGAATGAATAGTTCCAGCTGTCGCCTTCGTAGCATTCGCCGCATTTTAACAATCCGTTTTCATCAAAGGCATCGCTTTGGTGCTTTGCAATGCTTTTAAAATATTCGGAAGAAACATTGTCTTTGATGTCCGCTGCAATTTTCTGCGCTGCGCTGCAGGCCGATGTTACGTCCAATACGTGCGTATATCTTTTTTCCGAAAACAAGGTGTTTATTTTGTTTTGCGTATCATCACCAAGCTCAAGTTTTGCAACGGTTATAACCTCGTCAGCACGGCAAAGCCCCCGAAAATACGCATCCGCCATAGTGTATGTTCCAAGCATTTTTGCCTGCGTTTCAAAGCATTCAACATATTTATGTGCACACTGGAGCAACGCTATAGGAATATATGAATACTTTTTTGCGGTGTCGAAAATTGTTTTACATATTCCAATCCCCTCTTTTTTAAACAAAGTATATACAAGCGGAAGCTGGGTTTTGTATAAATCCCACAGCGTTGCAAAATCCGTATATCCGTGTTCCCATTTTGAAGGCTTTATAATACTGTGATAAAAGTTAGAGTAAAAAAGAGATTTTGTCTTTTCATCGGCATCAATCTCTATTCTGCCCAGGTATTCATCCCATAAAAGGGAAGCTTTTTTGCGTGCAGCGTCAAATTTGCCACTTTTCATTGCAAGCTTTTTTGCAGCATCCGTGCTTTCGCAAGAAACTGCCATTTTTAAAACGCATTTGCCGTCAACAATAAACACCCCGCCAAAGCGTTTTTTTGTATTGTCTTGTTGCAATTCTTTCCCGCTGCAAAGCACGTAGTCTTTAAACAGTGCGGCATTTTTTACGGCTCCATCACATACGGCGTAAAAATACATACGCACACCGTGAAGCGTAACCGCGGCGGATATTTCATTGTCAGACTCTACCGTGATTTTGGCGTCCCTTGCAAAATCATATGTACCCTCACCTAAGGAGCGGTCAAGCCCGTCGTTTGAAAAATCAATAAGAAGCTTTCCCTCTCCGTTAAAAAAGTAGCGGTGGTAAGCTGCGTTTTCATTCACGGTAATTTCAGCCTTTATATTGCTTTGCGCAAGCGTTGCGGTGTAATATCCGGGCTCTGCATGCTCATCTGCAATATCTTCGGAAATTTCGCGCAGCTCTCCGTATAACGGGGTTACCACAGCATAGTTGTAATACACCCTTATTTCTCCTGTTCCTGTTTGGTGCATATGTGAAAAACCTTTTGCTTTTGCAAAGAATCGCTCCGGCTTTCCGCCGTAGTTTACTTTATGATCTCCGTATCCCGAAGGATAGCCGCCGGTATACAGTCCGCACGACATTTTACCGAAAGGAATGGCTGCGCTTGGATTTGTGTTTCCGCATTGACCGTTAAGAAAAAACCATGTTGCCGCGATGCCTTCGGGTTTTGGCAAATTTGTTTCCCCATTACCGTAAAATACATCTGTATAATGCAATATGCTTCTATCCATATTTATTCCCCCTGACTGTTGTTTGTTTTCCTGTTTTTTATTATAGCATGTCGGCAAAATCTTGTAATTACACAAAAAGCCAACTTTTATAGACAAAAAATCAACTTAGCGAAAACTTGCCTTGTGCCCGGTAAACAATATTTTTTGATAAAGACCACGAAAACTTCAATAAAATTAAAAATATACAACAAATTGTAAATAATTTATGAATTAACTTTACAAACACAATATATTGTGGCATGCTATATTCATAAACAAACTTATGCAGGGAACCCCGACCTTTAGAAAGGTTAGTCATACCGGATGTCGTGATTGAGAAGCGCAAATGTGCGCGGAAAGTAAAAAGCCGCTTGGGCTACAAATGGTGAGGGGATTTCTATGCCCTCGCAAGAATAGAATATTTGTATGTTTAAAAGGAATGTAGAAAACATTTATGTCGTTTTCTATGTTCCTTTTATTTGGTGTGCTTGAAGGGATATTGCCGCAATGCGGCAATACTTGCTTGACGACCCAAATGCTCTCCGCATTTCGGTACCCGTCTGCGCACCAAAAAGCTAAAAAACAGCCGCCGACTGTTTTTTTTTCGCTTTTTGCCCTCTCAGGGTTCGAATCCCTTGTTATCATAATAAAAGGAACATACCTTTACGGAATGTTCCTTTTATTTGGTGTGCTTGAAGGGATTCGAACCCCCGACCCTTTGGTTCGTAGCCAAATACTCTATCCAACTGAGCTACAAGCACGTATGTTTCAAACGCGTATACTATGATAGCACAGGTTTAAAAAAAAAGCAATAGTTAAATTTAAAAAAGTTGAATAAACAACTGAAAAAATTTGACATACCCGTGCCTTTGTGATAGATTATAATGTATTAAAGAGGTGCATTTTATGATAGTAAAGGTAAACACGGGCTTTGTTGCCGGGCTGGAGGGCAGCCTTGTAATTGCCGAGGCAGACTTTTCAAACGGGTTGCCGTCCTTTGACGTTGTAGGGCTTCCGGACGCCACCGTGCGTGAGGCGAAGGAACGTGTGCGTTCAGCCGTGCGAAACAGCAATTTTGACTTCCCGGCAAAGCGCGCCGTGATAAACCTTGCTCCCGCAGATTTAAAGAAAGAGGGAACACAGTTCGACCTGCCGATTGCGGTTTCCGTTCTTTTGGGAACAGGACAGCTTAAGTGTGATGTCAGCGATTATATGCTTGTGGGAGAGCTTGGACTTTCCGGTGAGCTTCGGCGTATAAACGGTGTTTTACCGCTTGCTCTTTGCGCTGCACAAAACGGAATAAAAAATATTATAGTTCCCGAAGACAATGCAGACGAAGCAAGCCTTGTAAAAGATATAAATGTGTTTGGCGCAAGATGTCTTGCCGATGTTTTTAAGCATTTGTCGGGCGAATGTGCTTTGCAGCCATACAGATGTAATACAGAAGATATTTTTGACAGAGAGACGCATTATAATATAGATTTTTCCGATGTACGCGGACAGGCGGCGCTGCGGCGCGGCGTGGAGATAGGTGTAAGCGGCGGGCATAATATTCTTATTGTGGGAAGCCCGGGCAGCGGAAAGTCGATGATAGCCCAGCGCATACCCACTATTTTGCCGGATATGACATTTGAGGAGGCTTTAGAGGTTACGAAGATATATTCCGTAGCGGGCGAGCTTAAAGAGGGGCAGCGCCTTGCGGCGCGCCGACCGTTTCGTGCGCCGCACCACAGCGCCAGCGCGGCAAGTATTGTCGGCGGCGGTGCAAAGGCACGCCCGGGCGAAATTACGCTTGCGCATAACGGTGTGTTGTTTTTGGACGAGCTGCCGGAGTACCGTAAGGACGTAATAGAAGCAATGCGGCAGCCGCTTGAGGATAAGAAAATTACGGTAACGCGTGCGGCGGCTTCGTATACATACCCATGCAATACTATGCTTGTGGCTGCGCTTAACCCTTGCAGATGCGGTTTTTACGGCGACGGCACAAACCGCTGCCGCTGCTCGGAAAGCGATGTGAGGAGATACCTCGGAAAAATAAGCGGTCCTATGATAGACAGAATAGATATACAGCTTGAAGCGTTTACCGTAAAATATAACGATCTTACCGCAAAAAAGGGCGAATCCTCCGCCGAGATAAAAGAGCGTGTGAAAAATGCCCGCGCCATACAAAAGGAACGTTATAAAGAAGATGGTATTGTATGCAATGCGCAGCTTTACGGACCGCTTATTGAAAAATATTGCCCGCTCGGAGAAGAAGAGGGTAAAATGGTGCAATACGCATTTGATTCTTTGGGGCTTACGGCGCGTGCCTATGCGCGTATTCTTAAGGTGGCGCGTACAATTGCCGACACGGAGGCACGCCGCGACATAAACACGATGGATATTGCGGAGGCGATTGGCTACAGAAGCCTTGACAGAAAATACTTCGGCTGAATTATGCCTAAAAAAGAATAAAATTTTTGGGTAATACAACCTTTATAAATTGTTGACTTTTATATACCCCGGTAATATACTTAATATATATAGATATAATGCGGGGGATGGATATGAAAAAAGCAGCGGTTATAATTGCGGCTTTGATGTGCGCGGTAATGCTTGTCGGCTGCAACGGTGCGGCAGCGCCGCAAACACCGGAAGAAATACAAAACGGAACACAATGGTAAAGAAGCTTTTGCGGCGTAAATTTTTACGCCGCCGGAGCGTGTCGATAAAGCCGACACGCTTCAAGCCGAAAGCTCGCTTTCGGAGCTTTCGTTTGAGAACAAGGGCTTTCGCTCGCGCGGCGCTCACCGCGCCAGCCCTTGCAGGGAGCGGTTTTTGCGGTACACGCCCGCGAAAACCGCGTTTTTTACGTCAGAGGGGAAATCCCCTCTGACAACTCCCCAAATTCTCGAATTTCCAGTTTTTCGACAGTCTTTGGCGGCGTAAATTTTTACGCCGCCGCTTTTTTGTACTATTGACTTTATTTTGTGATTTTGATATAATATGACATATTTTAAAAAGAGGTGCCTTAAATTGAAAGATATGACACTACTTGTAATGGCAGCGGGGGCGGGCAGCCGCTTTGGCGGGCTTAAGCAGATAGAACCCGTCGGGAAAAACGGTGAAATTCTTTTAGATTACTCGGTTTACGACGCTCTTTTATACGGATTTAACAAAGTGGTATTTGTTATTAAACCCGAAATGGAGAAGGATTTTCGCGATATTGTCGGAAAACGCTGGGAAAATAAGGTTAATGTTGCATATGCTTTTCAGCGCGGGGACGACCTGCCGGGGGGCATAGCCTTTCCGCAGGGGCGTACAAAGCCGTGGGGTACGGTGCAGGCGGTGCTTGCGGCGCGCGACTGTATAAAATCGCCGTTTGCCGTTGTAAATTCCGACGATTATTACGGAAAAAACGCATATGGTGAAATCGCGGCGCATTTTGAAAAATCATCCGAAATGTGTATGGTTGCTTATGAGCTTAAAAACACACTCAGCGATAACGGAACGGTAACGCGCGGTGTTTGCGGTGTTTCGGGCGGATATCTTTCGCAGATTGAGGAACACTATAATATAGATAAAAATACGGCGCTTGCCCCGAACACAAAGGTTTCGATGAATTTGTGGGGATTTATACCCGATATTTTTTCAAAAATGGAGAAAGGCTTTGAGGCGTTTTTGAAAAACTGCTCAGACCTTCAAAAGGGTGAATATATACTTCCGGAGTTTGTGGGCGAACTTATAAGAAACGAAAATGCGCGTGTGAAGGTGCTTACATCGCCCGATTCATGGATTGGGATGACGTATAGGGAAGACCTTGAAACCGTGCGCGAAAAGATTTCACATCTCGGGTATCCCGCAATAAAATAAGACAAATATCAAAAAATAAGAAAAATAAGGTGCGAAATAACCGTTTTTAAGCAAATAACAATATTGACAAATTCGCATTAAGAGAGTAAACTATTGAAAAATAATTAAGGAGTTGGTAACAGTGAAAAAATTATTGGCACTGGTAATGACGGTTGCACTTGTTGCTCTTTGCTTTGCAGGCTGCGGCAAGGGTAATGCCGGCGGTGGGTATACCTCCGAAAATACTGAGTTTGTTATAGGCGGTACGGGTCCTCTTACGGGTGACGCTTCCTCGTACGGTATTTCCGTGCAGGAGGGTGCAAAGCTTGCCATAAAGGAAATTAACGCAGCAGGCGGGCTTAACGGCGTTAAGTTTAAGCTTGATATGAAGGACGACAAAGCTACTGCGGCAGACGCTGCAACAGGCTACGATACATTGTTTGAAGCAGGTATGCAGGCTTCTATCGGTGCGGTAACCTCCGGCTCGGCAGATTCTTTTGCATCCAAAGCGGTTGAGGATAACGTGTTCTTTATGACACCCTCAGCATCGGCAGCTAACGTAATCGAGGATCGTCCCAATGCGTTCCGCGTTTGCTTCGGCGACCCCGACCAGGGCGTTTTGGCAGCAGAAGAGCTTTCCAAGAAATTTAAGAAGATCGGCGCTATATACGATACAAGCGACCCGTATTCTTCCGGAATTTACGAAGCTTTTGAAAAGGAAATGAAAAAGCTCGGCACAAAGTTTGACACACAAACCTTTGACGCAGAGAACAAGAAGGACTTTACCACACAGGTTGAAGCGCTTAAGGATTGCGATGTAATATTCCTTCCTATTTATTATACAGAGGCGGGCTTTATTGCAAAGACAGCTACCGCTAAGGAGTGCGGAGCAGTGCTTTTCGGCTGTGACGGTCTTGACGGTATAGCTGACCAGATTGACTCTTCCGTTAAAAACACGGTAAAATATATCACACCCTTTGATGTAAACAGCACAAGCGAAAAAACACACAAGTTTGTTGAAGAATACGAAAAGGAATACAATAAGGCACCGGATCAGTTTGCGGCAGACGGCTATGACGCAATTATGGTAATTTACGAAGCAATGAAAAAGGCTGATGTAAAAGACGTAAAGATATCCGCATCTGACCTTTGCGATATTCTGGTGGAAACAATTACAAAGGATTTTAAATATTCCGGCGCTACCGGTGAAATGACATGGGACGATAGCGGCGCTTGCGCAAAGGCTCCGCAGATTGTAGAGCTTAAGTTCTGAATGAATAGCTTAATTTAAAGAATATCTGATACTTTTGGTTGGGCGATTTTTCGTCCAACCAAAAGTTTGTATCACAGAAAAACCAACACTGTTACTCGGGAAGGGGAATTTTATGAGTACATTTATTGACGGCCTAAGTCTTGGGAGCATATATGCTCTTATTGCACTGGGCTACACCATGGTATACGGTATCGCTAAAATGCTTAATTTTGCACACGGCGATATTATAATGGTCGGCGCTTATGCAATCCTTACAACAATGGCGCTGTGCGGTCAGCCGCTTTTGGCGATAGTTGTATCAATAGTCGTCTGTACGGTGTTGGGCGTTTTAACCGAAAAATTGGCGTACAAGCCGCTGCGCGGCGCTTCGCCGCTGGCAGTTTTGATAACGGCTATCGGTGTAAGCTATCTTTTGCAAAGCATAGCGCAGCTTATTTACGGGGCAAAGTCGCAGCCGGTAAAGATTTATAATTTTAAATCGGTTTCAATCGGCAGCTTTAAGATGAACACAGCAACTATTATTACGCTTGTTGTCGGAACAATTCTTATGGCGGCGCTTACGCTTTTTATAAAGAAAACCAAAACAGGGCGCGCAATGCTTGCCGTTTCCGAGGACAGGGGCGCGGCACAGCTTATGGGAATTAACGTAAATCAAATTATTATGATAACCTTTGCCATAGGCTCGGCGCTTGCGGCATTTGCGAGCACCTTCTATCTTATGCAAATACCCAGCACAAGCCCCACGCTTGGCTCGATGCCCGGTATAAAAGCATTTACCGCTGCCGTAATCGGCGGTATAGGCTCTATCCCCGGCGCTATGATAGGCGGTGTGCTTTTGGGGCTTATAGAAAAGATTTCGTTAAGTATACCCGTGCTTGCTCCCTATACCACAGCGTTCGAGTTTTCGCTTCTTATCGTCATATTGCTGGTGAAGCCCACCGGCATTATGGGAAAGCAGAGAAGGGAGAAGGTTTGATATGGCACAGTATTTTAAAAGCATAAAAAACAGCTTTAAGCTGAAGCATTATATAAATTATATCGGCGTAACAATTTTTTTGATAATATCTGCTTCAATGATGTACACAGGTTATCTTAACCGTTCTACGGCAAACCTTATTACACAGATTGCATATTCTGTAATTTTGGCAGTGTCGCTTAACCTTGTGGTAGGCTTTTTGGGAGAGCTTAGCCTCGGACACGCAGGCTTTATGTGCGTGGGAGCATACCTCGGGTGCTACATTGCAAATATTTTGCATACGGTAATCCCGTCGCCGCTGGCAGTTTTAATAATAACAATGCTTATAGGCGGTGCGCTTGCGGCAGTTTTCGGATTTATAATCGGGCTGCCCGCGCTTAGGCTTAAGGGCGACTATCTGGCAATAGTAACGCTGGCTTTCGGAGAGATTGTAAGAACTATATTTAAAAACCTTAAGACCTTCGGCGGCGCACTCGGACTTCGTACGGTGAAGTACGGTCCGGAGCTTTTCATAGTTTCGCTTGCAGTGGTTCTTATAACCCTGATTCTTATACAAAACCTTGTGCGCAGTAAGCACGGGCGCGCAATTACCGCAATACGCGACAACGAAATAGCCGCAAAGGCTATGGGTATAAACGTTACGTTTTACAAGCTTTTCGTGTTTGTGGTATCGGCGTTTTTTGCGGGCGTTGCGGGCGTTATATACGGTCACTATGCTACGCCTGTACTGTATTCGTTCTTTTCGTATAACTATTCCATCGAAATTCTGGTAATGGTTGTATTGGGCGGTATGGGTTCAATAACAGGGTCAATAATAGCGGCAACGCTTATTACCTATATAAACTTCCAGCTTACAACGCATCTTTCGGGCGATTTGGCAGCGCTTAAGTTCCTTATTTATGCGCTTGTGCTTATAACGATTGTTCTGTTTAATAACGCACCGTCGCTTGCACCGATAAAGGAAAGACTTAATACAAAGAAGTTTTTGGAAAACCTTTTCAAGAAGGTGGAAAAGATTTTTGTAAAGAATGAGGATGTGGAAAAGCAGCGTGCAAAGATAAAGGACGACGCTGCACAGTGGGATAAAATCCCCACAAAAATTGAAATGGATTCCATATTGTCGGTAGAGCTTACCGGCGAAACAAGCACGAAAGATCCCGATAAAGGAGGTAAAAGACATTGAGCGAATACTTGCTTGAAACAAAAAATCTCGGTATCTCCTTCGGCGGTCTTAAGGCTGCACAGGATATAAACCTTAAAATAAAAAAGAAGCAGCTTTACGGACTGATAGGTCCGAACGGCGCAGGCAAAACCACCATATTTAATATGCTTACGGGCGTTTATGTGCCCACAACGGGCAGCTTTTTCCTTGACGGGGAGGAGCTTACCGGAAAATCACAGGAAACGATAAATCACAAGGGAATAGCAAGAACGTTCCAGAATATCCGTCTTTTTAATAATATGAGCGTTATCAGAAACGTTCTTGTAGGACTTCACAATCAGCCGGAATTTAAGGTAACGGCTATCGAAAGTATGCTGCGGCTTCCGCGACATTTTGACAGCGAGGCACGTATGCGCGACCGCGCAAAGGAAATTTTGCGTATTTTCGGTCTTGAGGATGAAAGAAACAATCTGGCGTGCAACCTTCCCTACGGAAAACAGCGCAAGCTTGAAATAGCGCGCGCATTGGCAACAAATCCGAAGCTGCTTCTCCTTGACGAGCCGGCAGCAGGTATGAACCCGAACGAAACGGCAGAGCTTATGGACACCGTGCGCCTTATAAGAGATAAATTTGATATGACGATTCTGCTTATAGAGCATGACCTTAAGTTTGTGTCCGGTCTTTGCGACGAGGTTACGGTGCTTAACTTCGGTACGACGCTTGTTTCGGGCAAGGTCAGTGATGCGTTAAACGACCCCGAGGTTGTAAAAGCGTATATAGGAAAGTAGGGTGATTGATATGGCAATGCTGGAGGTAAAGGATTTAGAGGTATACTACGGTGTTATACAGGCAATAAAGGGAATAAGCTTTGAGGTAAACGAAGGCGAAATAGTAACCCTTATCGGTGCAAACGGTGCGGGAAAAACCACAACAATGCAAAGCATAATGGGGCTTATCCCGATAAAGCACGGCACGGTTACTTATGAGGGGCAAAGCCTTAACCGTGTGCCGTCACACAAGATAGTGCGTATGGGAATGACGCAGGTACCCGAGGGCAGGCGCGTTTTTCAGGAACTTACGGTTTATGAAAATCTGCTTTTGGGGGCATACACAAAAAACGACAGCAAATCCGTGAAAAAAGACATAGACGCGATATACGAAAAGTTCCCCAGGCTTAAAGAGCGTAAAATGCAGGTTGCGGGTACGCTTTCGGGCGGCGAACAGCAGATGCTTGCAATGGGGCGTGCGCTTATGTCAAAGCCCAAGCTTTTAATGCTTGACGAACCTTCAATGGGGCTTTCGCCGCTTTTGGTTGACCAGGTGTTTGATATTATAAAAGAAATCCATCGCGAGGGTACAACAATACTTTTGGTTGAGCAGAATGCCGGCAAGTCTTTGGCAATATCCGACCGCGCATATGTGCTTGAAAACGGAAAAATAGCATATTCGGGAACAGGCAAAGAACTTTCCGAAAGCGATAATATAAAGAAAGCATATCTCGGAGGTTAAAATGGGAAGCTTCCCCCGTTTTCGGGGCGCTTCTCCCATTCTCTTGAAAGAGGGTGCGGCAAAACGGAATTGTTCTGCTGCACCCTCCTTTGCGGCTTTTTCCTTATAACGGAAAAAAGCCCTTACTTTAAACCAATACGTGTCAGTATCTGCTTATATAAAAAGGCTGCTTAAAAAATCACCCGACTTTTTAAGCAGCCCTTTGGAGCGGAAGACGAGATTCGAACTCGCGACGTTCACCTTGGCAAGGTGACGCTCTACCACTGAGCCACTCCCGCAAATCTTTTATAAAGTATAACATAAAAAGGAACTGTTGTAAAGCAATTTTGAAAAAATTTTTTAAAAAATTTCTTCAAAAAAGAGGATTTTGCAACCTTTTGTAAAATATAGAAATATAACGAACAGATTGAAAGAAAGGGAGAGAAGATGGCGTTTTATTCTGACGACCTTGTTGCAGAGGTTATTGCCGCAAACGATATAGTAGATCTTGTGTCGGGATATGTTCGCCTGAAAAGGTCGGGCAGCGGATATATGGGCTGCTGTCCTTTTCACAGAGAAAAAACGCCCTCCTTTCACGTGAGTCCGGACAAGCAGCTGTATCATTGCTTCGGCTGCGGTGCGGGCGGTAGTGCGCTTCAGTTTGTGATGAATGCCGAGGGGCTTGAATTTAAAGACGCGCTTTTGTTTTTGGCGCAGCGTGCGGGGATAACGCTTCCCGAGGACGGCGTAAACCAAACCGATACGCATAAAAAAAAGCAGCGAATGTACGATATAAACCGTGAAGCGGCGATTTTCTTCAGAAAGCAGCTGCTTGCGCCCGCAGGCGCGCAGGCGCGGGAATATTTATTAAAGCGCGGGCTTTCGGGCAAAACAATCGCAGAATTCGGGTTGGGTTTTTCGCCGCCGCAGTGGGACGGGCTGCTTAAGCACTTGCAGTCTAAAAACATACGGCGGGAGGAGACTGTGGAAACCGGGCTTTGCATAATGAACGACAAGGGGCATGTGTACGACCGTTTCCGCGGGAGGGTAATGTACCCGATAATAGACGTCCGCGGCAATATTATAGGTTTCGGCGGGCGCATAATGTCAGGCGACGGGGCAAAATATATGAACTCGCCGGAAAGTGCGGTATATGACAAAGGAAAAAATTTGTTTGCGCTGAATATTGCTAAAAAAAGCAAGCGCGGATATTATATACTTGTTGAAGGATATATGGACGTAATATCGCTGCATCAGGCGGGGTTTAACTGCGCCGTTGCGGGCTGCGGCACGGCGCTTACGCGTGAGCAGGCACGGCTTATTTCAAAGGGTACGGTTTATTTGTGCTACGACTCGGACGAGGCGGGGCAAAAGGCGCTTTACCGCGCGGCGGAAATTTTTGCGGAATTTGAAACGCGGCTGCGTGTGATAACGATACCGCATTGTAAGGATGCAGACGAATATATTAAAAAATTCGGCGGACAGGCTTTTGAAAAGCTTATCGAAAACGCAAAAACCGTTACGGAATGTCGAATGGACAGGCTTTTGTACGGGGCGGATATTCACGACCCCGCGCAGCAGGTTGAGGTTATAAAGAAATCCGCCGAAATCTTTGCGCAGATGAAAAGCGCGGTTGAGCGGGAGGTTTATATAAACCGCCTGTCGGCAAAAAGCGGTATCAGTGCGGAAGCCATAACTGCCGAGGTAAGAAAGACAAGCTCTAAAAGCCGCAGAAAAGAGGTGGCGGCAGAGCTTAGAAAAACCGTCGGCACGGCGGTATCCTCCGCAGTAAATGGGGGAAATACACGGCGTGCGCGTGCAGAACGCGGAGTTTTATCGCTTATGTGTGAAAGCGATAAGGTTTACGGGCATTTGTCGGGCAGAATTACGGAGGAGAGCTTTTCTTCGGATGTACATAAGAAAATATACGGTGCGATTTGCGCTTTTTATAATGAAGGGAAAAAGCAGGGCTGCGGCGCACACCTTATGACGGCGCTGCCGGATTTTCAGAGCGAGCTTTCCGCAATCCTTGTAAACGACGCCCCCGCGGATAATATAGAAAACGCGGCGGACGATTTTGCAAACGCATTGGAGGAAGAAATTTTTGAAGAAAAGCTTGCTCTTGCACAAAAGAACAACGATATAAAGCTGATTTCACAGCTTTTGACAGAGAAAAAACAAAAAGGTGGTAAATAATATGAACGAAGTATTGTTAAAAAAAATAGAGGCTGTGGAAAAAGAACTTATAGAAAAGGGAAAGCCCAAGGGAATGATAACGGAAAAGGAAATTGAAGACGCATTTGCCGAGCTTGAGATTGACCCCGAAAAAATAGAACAGATACACGACGATATAGAGGACCAGGGAATAGACATCGTGGGAGATATTGAACAGGAAATAAAAAAGATAGAAATTTCCGAAAAAGAGCTTGAGGACCTTTCCGTTCCCGAGGGAATAAACGTGGACGACCACGTTCGTATGTACCTTAAGGAAATAGGCAAGGTGCCGCTGCTTTCACCCGATGAAGAAATAGAGTATGCGCGCCTTATGGCAGAGGGCGACGAGGTTGCAAAGCAAAAGCTTACAGAAGCGAATTTGCGCCTTGTTGTAAGCATTGCAAAGCGCTATGTGGGCAGAGGAATGCTTTTTCTCGACCTTATACAGGAGGGAAACCTCGGGCTTATAAAGGCGGTGGAAAAGTTTGACTATACAAAGGGCTACAAGTTCAGCACATATGCAACATGGTGGATACGCCAGGCTATAACAAGGGCAATTGCAGACCAGGCGCGTACCATACGCATACCCGTGCATATGGTTGAAACAATAAATAAGCTTACAAGGGTATCGCGCCAGCTTTTGCAGGAACTTGGCAGAGAGCCGAGCGCCGAGGAAATAGCGGCGGAAATGGGGATGAGCCTTGAAAAGGTGCGCGAAATTATGAAGATAGCGCAGGAGCCTGTTTCGCTTGAAACCCCCATAGGCGAGGAGGAGGACAGCCACCTCGGCGACTTTATCCCCGATGATGATGCACCCGCCCCGAGTGAGGCGGCGTCGTTTATGCTTTTAAAAGAGCAGCTTATGGACGTTCTTAATACGCTTACCCCGCGTGAAGAAAAGGTTTTGCGCCTGCGGTTCGGTCTGGAGGACGGCAGAGCCAGAACGCTTGAAGAGGTGGGCGGAGAATTTAAAGTAACGCGTGAACGTATAAGACAGATTGAGGCAAAGGCGCTGCGTAAGCTCAGACACCCCAGCCGCAGTAAAAAGCTTAAGGACTTCCTTGAATAAAGATAAAAGAAAACCGACCTTTCAAAAGTCAGATTTTCGGTCAGACTTTTGAAAGGTCGGTTAATTTTTGAAAAACCTTTTATTTGTTCAGTTTATTATTTATATAATCTTTAAGCTTTTCAAAGGTTTGTTCGCTTAAATCGTGCTCTATGCGGCAGCTGTCCTCATACGCAACACTCGGCTCAACGCCGAGCATTATAAGCCCCTTTGCAATAATTTCGTGCTTTTCGTAAACCTTTTTTGCAATATCCATACCCTTTTGTGTAAGGTTAAGCCCGCCGTCCGGGTCAACCGTTACAAACCCGTCCTCACGAAAAGACTTCATCGCAATAGACACACTGGGCTTTGTAAAGCCAAGCCTGTTTGCCACGTCAATGCTGCGCACATATCCCTTTTCCTTTTTTATCATAAGGATAGCCTCAAGATAGTTTTCGGCGGATTCCTTTATCCTCATTTTCCTCACCTCGGTTTGCTTGACTCATTCTAACACAAAAGATAAAAAATGTCAAATGCGGTGTTTTGCCGCAGAAAAAACGCCTGCCCCACCGCCGCAAAACGGCTTTTTTTGGGGACAAGCGAAAAATGTCATAATAATAAAAATTTTTTTAATAAAGTATTGACACACCAGATTAGTTGTGCTAAACTAACCAATGAGGTTAGGATATACTAACCGCAGGTGCGGCGCTTGTGCGCACTTGCTATCAGGTGAACGGGGGGTAAAAATAATGATGCCGTTAAGCTTGGCAAACATTGGCGAAAACAATATTATAAAAAAAATAGGCGGAAGCCCCGAGGTTAAAAAGCACCTTGAAAATCTGGGCTTTGTCGTAGGCGGCAGTGTGCAGATAGTAAGCACCCTGAACGGAAACGTAATTGTAAATGTTAAAGAAGCCCGCATTGCAATAAGCGAGGAAATGGCGCGTAAAATAATGATATAAAGGGTTGGAGGAAAAAGATATGAACACTCTGAAACAGGCAAAAATAGGAGATACCGTTACGGTGAAGAAGCTGCACGGCGAGGGCGCCGTAAAGCGCAGAATAATGGATATGGGTATCACAAAGGGCGTAAGCGTTTTTGTGCGCAAGGTAGCGCCCCTCGGCGACCCTATCGAGGTAACCGTTCGCGGGTATGAGCTTTCACTGCGTAAAGCCGATGCGGAAATGATTGAGGTAGAATAATTTTAAATGCTTGAAAGTGAGGAAAAAAGCAATGAACATCAGAATCGCTCTTGCGGGAAATCCAAACTGCGGTAAGACGACGCTTTTTAACGCGCTTACCGGCTCGAACCAGTTTGTAGGTAACTGGCCGGGCGTTACGGTTGAAAAGAAGGAAGGAAAGCTTAAAAAGCACGACGGTGTAACAATAACCGACCTTCCCGGTATTTATTCTCTTTCACCGTATACTCTTGAGGAGGTTGTGGCGCGTAATTATCTTATAGGTGAGCGCCCGGACGCCATCTTAAATATTATAGACGGCACAAACCTTGAGAGAAACCTTTATCTTACGACACAGCTCACGGAGCTGGGAATTCCTGTTGTAATAGCAATAAATATGATGGACATTGTACGTAAGAACGGTGATAAAATAAATATCGCAGAGCTTTCAAGGCAGCTTGGCTGTAAAATAGTGGAAATATCCGCTCTTCGCGGCGACGGAATAGCAAAAGCCGCAGAGGAGGCAATAGCCGCAGCACAAAACGGAAAAACAGTTCCCATGCACACCTTCAGCGGTGCGGTTGAGCATGCAATAGCGCATATCGAGGAGGCTGTGCTTCACAATATGCCCGAGGAGCAGCAGCGCTGGTATGCAATAAAGATTTTCGAGCGCGATAAGAAGGCAATCGAAAAGATAAACATAAGCGCACAGGCGCTTGAACATATTGAAGCGGATATTAAAGCTGCCGAAACAGAGCTTGACGATGATGCGGAAAGCATTATAACAAATGAAAGATACGTCTACATAGCGCAAATTATAAAGGGCTGCTATAAAAAGAAAAATGCGGGTCAGCTTTCAAATTCGGATAAGATTGACCGCGTTGTAACAAACCGCTGGCTGGGTCTTCCCATATTTGCGGCTGTAATGTTCTTGGTATACTATATTTCAATGGTAACCGTAGGCTCTATGGCTACCGACTGGGCAAACGACGGCGTATTCGGCGACGGCTGGCACCTTTTCGGTATAGGCTCGGGCGAATACGGCGAGGTAGCGGAAGAATACGGCGACGCTGCACAGGTTGTAAACGGATATATTGAATATTCCGCTGAAAAAGGCGTCGATACGGAAGCCGTTTCTGAAGCGCTTGACACAGAAAGCGATACTTTCAGCACAGAAAACGCAAAGAAAGCGCTTGACGGATTTATAAACGATGTAAAGGATATGGATTCCGCGACATACAGCGTTGTCGATGAAGAAACAATGGCTGATGAGAGCGTAATCTCAAGCTATAAAGACCTTATAAAGGCTGCAAAGGTTTGCGAGAAGTACGGCTTTGAAGAGCCTGACCCCGCCTCCTACGGAATTTGGGTGCCCGGCGTTCCCGTTATTATCGGAAATGCGCTTGAAAAGGTAAACTGTGCCGAGTGGCTCAGCGGACTTATTCTTGACGGTATTGTTGCCGGTGTGGGCGCTGTACTCGGTTTCGTTCCGCAGATGCTTGTGCTTTTCCTGCTTCTTGCATTTTTGGAGGCCTGCGGTTATATGTCCAGAATAGCGTTTGTGCTTGACAGGGTGTTCAGAAAGTTCGGTCTTTCGGGTAAATCCTTCATACCTATGCTTATAGGTACGGGCTGCGGCGTTCCCGGCGTAATGGCTTCAAGAACAATTGAAAACGACCGTGACCGTAAGATGACAATTATGACGACTACCTTTATTCCCTGCGGTGCAAAGGTTCCGTTTATCGCAATGATTGCCGGCGCACTTTTCGGCGGCAGCGCGGTTGTATCAACATCTGCATATTTTATCGGTATGGCGGCAATAATAATATCAGGTATAATGCTTAAAAAGACAAAGATGTTTGCAGGCGATCCGGCACCCTTTGTTATGGAGCTGCCCGCATACCATATGCCCACGCTTTCAAACGTTCTTCGCAGCATGTGGGAGCGCGGCTGGTCGTTCATCAAAAAGGCAGGTACGATTATTCTTCTGTCAACTATATTTGTATGGTTTACAACATATTTCGGCTTCAAGCCCGAAGGCGGCTTCGGTATGCTTTCCGAGGACGAGATTAACCATAGCATATTAGCTGCAATAGGCGGCGCAATAGCGTGGATATTTAGGCCTCTCGGCTGGGGCAGCTGGCAGGCAGCGGTTGCGTCTATCACAGGTCTTGTAGCAAAGGAAAACATAGTAGGTACAATGGGTATTCTCTACGGCGGCGGCGACAGCTCCGTATATGCAAACCTTGCAAAGGAATTTACAGGTATAACGGCATATTCGTTCCTTGTATTTAACCTTCTTTGCGCACCGTGCTTTGCGGCAATCGGCGCAATAAAGCGTGAAATGAACAATGCAAAATGGACATGGTTTGCAATAAGCTACCAGTGCGGCTTGGCATATGCGGTTGCACTTATCATAAACCAGATAGGCGGTTTGTTTACAGGCAGCGCCAACGTTATAGGCGTTGTAGCAGCTTTGGTTTTGATAATCGGTATTGTATATATGCTGTTTAAGCCGTATAAGGAAGCTACAACACTTAAGTAATTAAATTATAAAACAAAAATCCCGTAAAGGAGGAGTTTCTTGTGGACGTTTTGGTTAAAAATATAGGAACAATAGCAGTGTTTTTAACTCTTGTATTGATAGTTTTTCTTATAGTTCGCTATATGAAAAAGGAAAAGGCTGCAGGGCGTTCCTCCTGCGGGGCAGGCTGTGCGGGCTGTGCAATGCGCGGAAAATGCCACGAAAAGAAGAAATAAAGAGGTTGTTATGAGTATAGTTATCGTCGGCGGACACGACCGTATGCATTGCAGATATAAAGAAATTTGTAAGAAGTACGGCTGTAAATGTAAGGTATTTACACAGTGTCCGGCAAATTTTAAAAATCAAATCGGCTCGCCCGATATGGTCGTTGTGTTCACAAGCACGGTTGCGCATAAAATGGTGCGCACCGCGTCCGAACAGGCGGAAAAGACGGGCGCACGTGTAATGCACTGCGCTTCGTCAAGTACGAACGCGCTTAACGAAGCCTTGACCGGGTTTCTTCAGAAAAGAAAAGGCGCATAAAAAGGGGATGTTAAAAAAGTCCAGACCGCAAAAAGGCAATTATGATAAAGAGTTTGTAACCGTCAAACAGTTTAAAAACTTTATTTTGGCAGAAAAATCTCATTACATTCGATTTTTCCGTATTTATAAGCCTTTTTGCTACGAACAAACTTCACCTCTCGGAGTACTTTTGTACACCTTCGGGTTCAGTTTGTCCGTTCTGAAGCTTTTTTCCCTATCCCCTTAGAAAAGGAGCAGGTAAAAAGTCAGTCAGCTTTTTACCTGCTCCTTTTGTTTACTTTTTATGTAAGCGCGCGGTACTTTGCGGGCGATATACCCATAAGCTTTTTAAACACCCGGCAAAAATAGTTTACGTCGCCGAAGCCTGCGACGGCTGCAATTTCAGTAACGGTAAGGCTTGTGCATTTCAGCATAACTGCCGCTTTTTTTATGCGCACGCCGTTTATATACGCGCTTAAGGAAATGCCCATCTCCTCTTTGAAAATATGGCACAGGTAGTATTCGCTTAAAAAATACTTTTCGCAAAAAAATTTAAGCGACAGGTTTTCCGTATAGTTTTCCTCTATATATTCCGCAATTTCATTAACGCGCCTGAGCTTGGCAAGGCGCGCGGTGTAATTTTTTTCGGACAGTGTGCTTGCGCAGTAATTGCGCCACAAATACGCCGCAAATTTGTACATAGCGCCTTTTATTGCCATATCGTAGCCGTCCTGCTTGTTATCGTATTCGTAAAAAATTTCTTTTACAAACGCCGTTACGTTTTCGTCGTTTTCTATAAGGTGCTCAAAAACGGGCTGCCCCGCGTCTATATCGCGGAAAAAGGACGGAAAAATAATTATAACAAAATATTCCAAACGGTCGTAAGCAAGAACCGAGTGCAGTTCCCCGCCGTTTATTATAACAAGCGTGTTCTTTTTCACGTTGCACCGCTGTGCGCCGCTTTGCACCTCTCCGCTGCCGCTTGTAAAAAACAAAAGCTCCGTATGCTCATGCCAGTGCATATAAAATTCGTCCTTTTTTGTAAACGTCATTTTAATAAGCCTGACAGGGAAATTGTTCTTAGATATGGGTATTGTTTCGTAACGCTCGATAGCTTCCATAAAAACCCCTACTTTATCAAAAGCAAAATTGTGCTATAACTAAGCAAAATCATTATTGCCCAAGCACCTGTTTTGAGTATACAATGCAATTAAAGAAAAGTCAAGCTTATATTAAAGGAGGGCAATATTATGCAGTTGGGTGTGCTTATAACACTTACTGAGGATGTTGAAAAGGAATTTAAAAAGGTAAGCGAAAACGGTTTTTCGGGCTGTCAGCTTTGCTGCTGGGACGCAAAGCTTTTCACAGACGAAACCGCAGACCTTGTAAACGAGTGCTGCAAAAAGTATAACGTGAAGGTTACAACGTTTTGGTGCGGATGGTCAGGTCCCGCCGTGTGGGATTTTTACGAAGGACCGCTGACGCTCGGTCTTGTACCGGCGGAATACCGCCAGATGCGTATTAAAGAGCTTATGAAAGGCGCGGACTTTGCAAAAAAAATAGGCGTGGTAAACGTTGCAACACACCTCGGCTTTATTCCCGAAACCCCCAACACCGCCGAATACACATCGCTTGTTTGCGCGGTGCGCACCCTTGCGCAGTACATAAAAGAGAACGGTCAGTATTTTTTGCTTGAAACAGGGCAGGAAACACCCGTTACAATGCGCCGCCTTATTGAGGACGTGGGAACAGGCAATATGGGCGTAAATTTTGACAGCGCAAATCTTATCCTTTACGGGAAGGCAAACCCGCTTGACGCGCTGGACGTGTTCGGCGAATATGTGCGTGAAATGCACGCCAAGGACGGCTGCTATCCGACGGACGGAAAAAACCTCGGTAAGGAAACACCGATAGGGCAAGGAAAGGTAGATTTTCCGAAAATAATTAAAAAGCTTAAGGATATAGGCTACACGGGCGCGGTTACGATAGAGCGCGAAATCTCGGGCGAAGAACAGCTTAAGGACATTATTGCTGCCAAAAAATATTTGGAGGGGTTAATGTGATAAAGGTTTTGCTTATTGGCGTAGGCGGTATGGGCGGCTGCCATTTGGGCGAATACAGAAAGCTTAAGGATAGCTGTACCCTTGCAGCCGTTGCCGATGTTGAAACGGAAAAAACAAAGGAAAAGGTAAAAGAGGACGGCATAAAGGTTTATTATGATTATAAAGAGGCTATAGAAAAAGAACAGCCCGACGTTGTGGACATATGCACGCCAAGCTATATGCACGCGGATATGGCGGTATATGCGCTGTCACACGGGTGCAATGTGCTTTGTGAAAAGCCTATGGCGCTTAATTCAGAAGACTGTAAAAGAATGAAGCAATGCGCAGAGGAAAACAACAAGCTTCTTATGACGGCACACGTTGTACGCTTTATGTCGCCGTATGTTTATTTAAGAGAACAGATACAAAGCGGAAAAATGGGCGCATTAAAGGAGCTTTCCTTGCAGCGCGTATGCGAAAATCCGCAGTGGTCGTGGGAAAACTGGATGCTTGACAGAAAAAAGAGCGGCTGCGCACTTTTTGACCTTGTTGTGCACGATATAGATTATGTACAAAGCATATTCAAAAGCCCCAAGCATATAAACGCCGTTTATAATAAGAGAAAAAGCGACAAAGACAGCGACATTGTGCATATACAGCTTGCCTACGACGGATTTACGGCTTGTATTTCGGGCGGGCATTACGGCGCAAATATACCGTTTCAGGTAAACTATTTTGCCGTATTTGAAAACGGATATATAAGGTTTGACGGTAACGATATTTACAAAAACGGCGTAAAGGCAGAGCAGCAAAAAAGCAATCAAACGGAGGATACCGGTATAAACATAAAAAATGCCGACGGATATTTTGAGGAAATACGCGCGTTTATAAACTGCGTAAAAGAAAAAAATGCCGATGTTCCCGTATTGCCGCAAAGCTCGATTGATACAATTTTATTAACGGAAGAAATATATAAACAGGCAGAAATGTAAATAAAGAAGGGGCGTACGGCAAAGGAAATTTGCCGTACGCCCTTTTTTATAGGTATAATAAATTATTTATCTGCAAGATATTCATTAAGCTTATTGATAAGCGCATCAACATCCGCACCGTGCACCGCGCACGCTTCCTCAATAGATTCTCCGCTTGCCGAAGGGCAGCCGAGGCAGTGCATACCGATTTCAAAGAAAAACGGCGCTGTGCCCGGGTCTATAGAGAGAACCTCGGATATAATCATATCCTTTGTAACCTTAGCCATGGATAACACCTCCCCTTTTCGTCTATTATATACCATTTTCCGAGATATTACAATATTTTTTATAATTTAAAATTTGAGATAGGGGGAATATGTATTAAATTTCCCAAAAAAGATTGACTTTTTTGCCCAAACAATGTAAAATACTATCTGTATGATTGATTCAGCGGAGGGATATGATGAAAAACCAAATCGGTAAACAGGAGAGAGAGCAGCTCGGAAACAGAATTGTGCTTATCTCCTCGGTTACTTTTTTATATGGGCTTTTGCTTTTGTTTATACAGAAAATGGCGGAAAGCTCGATGACGGTAAACGGCGCGCTTGCGTTTATACAAATTTTGCGCTGGGTTTCGCTTGCGGGGGCAATGCTTTGCGCCGCGTGGAGCGCTTATAAGGAAAAGAGAGCGTTTTTTATATATTGCGGAATGTGCATATTCGTGTTTTTAAGCACAACGGTGCTATTGTACTGCGGGCAGCACAATAAAGCGTTTTTGTTAAATTATCTGGCGCTTTTTATAGTCTTTGTTATGGCGCAGGTTTATTATGCGGTAAAGGTGTACACCTCGCCGAAAAACAAAACGGCGGAGGCAATCTTTTGGATTGCGTGCCTGCTTTTAACGCTTGCTGTGGCAGTGCTTTGCATAATCCAAAGATTTTAAAGTATAACAGGCGGGCATACAGCTTTCTTTTCGCCGATGGTAACGGCGGAAAGAAAGCTTTTTTCCGAAACGGAAAAAAGAGCGGGGTCATTGGTGTAAAGCGTTGCCAGGGCTTCACCCTTTTTTATTGTGTCGCCCGTTTTTTTATGCACCGTTATACCGGCGGTAAGGTCAATATCCGCTCCCAGCGTTTTGCGCCCGCTGCCGAGAAGCATACAGCTTTTGCCTATTTCCTCCGTGTCCATATGTGTGATAAAGCCTTCTTTTTCGGAGATAACGTCAAAGCTGCATTTTGCCGATTTGATAAGGCTCGGGTTTTCGATAAAGGCACAGTCTGCACCTTGCGCTGCCATCCACTGTGCAAATTTTTTCTTTGCGCTGCCGTCCTTAAGCGCTGCGCGCGAAAGACGGCGCGCCTCTTCCATATCAATATTCAGCGCAAGCGATACCATATTTGCGGCAAGCTCTGTTGAAAGAACGGCAAGGTTTTCGTCGCCCCCGCCGGACAAAACCTCCAGCGCTTCCGTCACTTCAAGGCTGTTTCCTATATTTTTGCCGAGGGGTACATCCATATTGCTTATAACGGCGCGCACGTTTTTTTGGCACGCCGTGCCTATTTTTATCATCTGCCGGGCAAGCGCGTGTGCAAGGTGCGGCGTTTTCATAAATGCGCCGCTGCCGCATTTAACATCCAGCACAATATTTTTTGCGCCGGCGGCAATCTTCTTGCTCATAATGCTTGAAGCGATAAGCGGTATGCTGTCTACCGTAGCGGTAACGTCGCGCAGGGCGTAAAGCTTTTTGTCCGCGGGGGTAAGGTTTCCGCTTTGCGTTGCAACGCAAAGCCCCGTTTTAAGGGCAATATCTATAAATTCCTGTGGCGATAGGCTTGTTTTGTAGCCGGGGATAGCCTCAAGCTTGTCCGCGGTGCCGCCGGTATAGCCCAGCCCCCGCCCCGACATTTTCGCAATTTTTACCCCCAGGCTCGCGGCAATGGGGCAGGCAATAAGCGTCGTTTTGTCGCCCACGCCGCCCGTGCTGTGCTTGTCCGCAGAGAGCGTTCCCAGCGCGGAAAGGTCTGTCATATCGCCCGAGCGTGCCATACACATTGTAAGGCAGGCGGTTTCCTCGTCCGTCATTCCGCGAAAAAATATTGCCATTAAAAGGGCAGACATCTGATAATCGGGTATTTCCCCCGCGGTGTAGCCGTTTACCGCATATTCTATCTCTTCTTTTGAAAGCGCGTGTCCGTCGCGCTTTTTTTCTATTACAGAATACATCTTCATTCCTCCGTTTTAAAAGCCAGCGGTAAAAGGTCTGCCGCTTTGCGGGTAAAAATATTTTTTCCGTCTGTGGTGTATATTAAAAAATCTTCATCGCAAAACTCCGAAACGGTTTGCCTGCATATCCCGCAGGGGGTACACTCTTTTTCGGGCTTGCCTTCCTTGCCGCCTACTACAAAAAGCGCGCAAAACTCTCTTTCCCCGGCGCTGACGGCGGCGCAAAACGCGCTGCGCTCGGCGCAAACGGTTGCACCGTAGGTTGCATTTTCCATATTTGCGCCCGTGTACACCCTGCCGCTTTCTGCAAGCAGCGCCGCCCCAACAAAAAAGTGCGAATACGGCGCGTAGGCATTTTTCATTGCCGAAACCGCTTTTTCAAAAAGCTCCTCTTTTGTCATACAAAACACCCCTTTTTAAATATTATATTTAAAAAACGGAAATAATACAACAGATAATTTTTATTAAATGTTGAAATTTTCCTTTTGAAATGCTATAATTTTATCAGTAACCCGAAAAGGAATGTGTCTATGTATTACGAAGAGCTGCGCGCAGCAATTAAAGAGGGCAATATTGCCCCGCTTTATATTTTTGAAGGGCAGGAGGAATACCTTGCCGAATACTGCATATCGGAAATAAAAAAAAGAATTATAGAGCCTTGGGCAGAGCTGCTTAACTTTAAAAGCTATTCCTTTTTGCCCGATATAAGAGAGGCTACAGACTTTTTGGAAACGCTGCCTGTGATGAGTGAGCGAAAAATGGCGGTTTTCCGCCGCTGCAATATTTTCGGAAATATTAAAAACAAGGCGCAGTGGCAAAAGCTTTTTGAAAACCCTATGCCCGAGGGCTGCATAATTATATGGGAGGACAGCATAAACCTTAAAAAGCCGCCCGCACTTTACAAGGCTGTTCAGAAAAACGCCGTAACGGTAAGCTTTAATCTGCAAAGCGAAAGCAGCCTCAGAAGCTGGGTAACAAAAATTGCCGCCGCAAGCAAAAAAACGATAGACGCATCTGCGGCGCAATACCTTGTAGCGTCTATGGGGCGTAAAATGCAGCCCATACGCACGGAGCTTGAAAAAATAATTGCATTTTCAAAGGGCGGCACAATATCGCGCGCCGATATAGACAGCGTTATAGTAAAGCCTGCGGAGGAAAGCGTGTTTTCTCTTATAGACGCTGTTTTTGAGGGGAAGCGCGAGCAGTGCTATAACCTGATATACGCCCTGCGCGCGCAGCGGCAGGAGCCTGTTGCGATTATCTCCCTGCTTTCGGGGCAGCTTATGACAATATATAAAGCAAAGCTGTATCTTCTGGGCGCAAGCTCGATGCAAAGCGCGGCACAAAAGCTGGGCGGCGGCTACAACGCCGAAAAATGCGTGCGCCGTGCGGGTAAAATAAAGGTGGAAAACATCGAAAATCTTATAAATTTGTGTTATGAGAAAGACCGCGATATAAAAAGAGGGCTTACCACGGGATGGTCGGCGCTTGAAACGCTTATCGCAGAATATAAATTTTATTAAGGGGGACTTATTTATGAAATACAAGCTTGAAAACGGATGGACAAAGGAGATAGACAAAAGCGCCGTATACGAATACGCAAACGGCTACAAGCGCTTTTTAAATATTGCCAAAACAGAGCGCGAAAGCGTGGCGGAGGCTGTAAAAATGGCGCAGGAAAAGGGCTTTAAGTCTCTTTCCGAATTTGGCACGCTTAAAGCGGGCGACAGGTTCTACTGTGTAAACCGCGGCAAAGAAATTATTGCCGGAATAATCGGCGAGGAAAGCATTGAAGACGGTGTAAACATAGTAGGCTCGCACGTGGACGCGCCGCGCCTTGACCTGAAGCAAAACCCGCTTTACGAGGACAGCGAAATGGCATATTTCAAAACGCACTATTACGGCGGTATTAAAAAATACCAGTGGACAGCCGTTCCGCTTGCACTGCACGGCGTTGTTGTAAAAAAGGACGGCACATCCGTAAACATCCGCATAGGCGACGAAACGGACGATGTAACGTTTGTTATAACAGATCTTTTGCCGCATCTTGCATCCGAACAGATGAAAAAAACGGCTTCCGAAATAATAGAGGGAGAGGGGCTTAACCTTCTCATAGGCTCTGCCCCGGTTAAGGGAGAGAGCGGTGAAACCGAGCTTGTAAAGCAAAACATTCTTGCAATTCTTAACGAAAAATACGGCATAACCGAGGAGGATTTCTTAAGCGCCGAGATAGAGGCTGTTCCCGCGGCAAATGCAAAGGATATAGGCTTTGACAGGTCTATGATAGGCTCCTACGGGCATGACGACAGGGTGTGCGCGTATCCGAACCTTACCGCGCTTTTGTCAACCGAAAAATGCAAAAAAACGGCTCTGTGCCTTCTTACCGATAAGGAGGAGGTCGGCAGTATGGGCAATACCGGCGCAAAGAGCAACTTTTTAAGGCTTGTTCTGGCAGAGCTGCTTGAAAAAAGCGGCGCGGGGGCGTCCCCCGTTAAGCTTCTGCGCTGCCTTGACAAAAGCTTTTGCTTAAGTGCGGACGTAAACGCAGCGTTTGACCCCAACTTCCCAAGCGTGTATGACAAGCGCAACGCCGGCAGAATAAACTACGGAATTACGGTGTCCAAATATACCGGCGCACGCGGAAAGGGCGGCTCGAACGACGCTTCGGCGGAATATATGGCAAAGGTCCGCAATATATTTGACGGGGCGGGCGTTTTGTGGCACACCGCAGAGCTTGGAAAGGTGGACATAGGCGGCGGCGGAACGATTGCACAGTATATGTCAAACCTGGGCATAGAAACGGTGGACTGCGGCGTATCGGTGCTCAGTATGCACGCTCCGTTCGAGGTTGTGGCAAAGCTTGACGTTTATATGACGTATAAGGCGTTTTGCGCATTTTTTAAATCATAAGGAAGATGTAATATGAGGATAGATAAATTTTTGAAGGTGTCGCGCATAATAAAGCGCCGCACCGTCGCAAGCGAGGCGTGCTCTGCGGGGCGCGTGGTTATAAACGGCCGCGTATGCAAAAGCGCGTCGGAGGTTAAAAAGGGCGATATTGTGGAAATAACCTTCGGGCAGCGGCATATAACGCTGCGCGTTGAAGAGCTGCGCGAGCATGTTTTAAAGGACGACGCACCGCTTTTGTACACGGTGCTTGAAAATAATTAAGGACGGAAAGTTTAATGGACATTTTAAAAACGCTGTGCCAAAAGCTTGGTACGGACGAAAGGCATACGAATAATGTAATAAAGCTGCTTGACGAGGGGAACACCGTTCCCTTTATAGCAAGGTACCGCAAGGAGCTTACGGGCAATATGGACGACGGGGTTATACGCACCTTAAAATCCACGCTTGATTCTCTGCGCGCGCTTGACGGGCGCAGAGAGGAAATAACGCGCCTTATTTCCGAGCAAAATCTTATGACAGAGGATGTTGCGGCGGCAATCAATGCGGCGGCAACCTTAACCGAGCTTGAGGACATCTACCGCCCTTACAGACCGAAACGGAAAACGCGCGCAAGCGTTGCGCGTGAAAAGGGGCTTCTGCCGCTTGCGGAGCTTATCCTCGCGCAGGAGTTTTCGGGCGATGTTTTTTCCGAAGCGGAAAAGTACATAAGCGAAGAAAAGGGCGTTTTAACCGGGGAGGACGCCGTTTGCGGCGCAAAGGATATAATAGCCGAGCAGATAAGCGACAATGCCGCCTACAGAAAAGAAATCCGCCGTATTACGTACAAAAACGGCATTTTGCGCACAAAGGCAGCAAAAGAGGAAAACCCCGTTTACAAAATGTATTTCGATTTTTCCGAGCCTGTAAGCCGCGCCGCCGACCACCGCATAATGGCAATGGACAGGGGCGAGCGCGAGGGAGCGATAACCGTAAAAACAGAGCTTGAGCAAAACCTTTGCGAAAGCTATCTTATAAAAGAAACGGTGCGTGCAGGCAATATGTGTTCGCAGCTTGTTAGAGAAGCTGCGGAGGATGCCTATAAAAGGCTTATAGCGCCCTCTGTGGAAAACGAGATACGCTCTCTTTTAACAGAGCGCGCGCAAAACAGCGCGATAGAGCTTTTCGGCGTAAACCTTAAAAATCTTCTTATGGCGCCGCCCGTTAAGGGACACACGGTTTTGGGCATTGACCCGGGTTATCGCACGGGATGCAAGCTTGCCGTGGTTGACCCCACGGGTAAGGTGCTGGAAACGGGCGTAGGTTATTTTACGCTTGAACACCACGACACAGCCCGCGCAAAAAAGCAGGTTTCGGAAATGATAATGCGAAACGGCGTAACCGTTATATCGATTGGAAACGGCACCGCAACAGGAGAGAGCGAGCAGTTTATTTCAGACCTTATAAGCGAAATGGCGCTTCCCGTAAAATATATGGTTGTTTCGGAGGCGGGCGCCTCTGTATACAGTGCGAGCGAGCTTGCCGCGCAGGAATTTCCCGATTACGACGTGTCGTTAAGAAGTGCGGTCAGCATTGCACGCCGCCTGCAAGACCCCCTTGCAGAGCTTGTTAAAATAGACCCGCGCTCCATAGGCGTGGGGCAATATCAGCACGACTGCAACCAAAAACAGCTTTCCGCCGCGCTGGGCGGAGTTGTGGAGGGGTGCGTAAACGCCGTCGGGGTGGACCTTAACACCGCGTCGCCCTCGCTTTTAAGCTATGTTTCGGGCATAGGCACGGCGGTTGCGAAAAACATTGTGGCATACCGCGAGGAAAACGGCAGCTTTGAAACGCGCAGGCAGCTTTTAAAGGTGAAAAAGCTCGGCGCAAAGGCGTATGAGCAGTGCGCGGGGTTTTTGCGCATACCGGGCGGGGATGAATTTTTAGACAATACCGCCGTTCATCCCGAAAGCTACGACGCGGCGCGCGCCCTTGTAAAAGAGTGCGGCTACAGCCTTGATGATGCAAGGCAGGGCAGGCTTTCGGATATACGAAGCCGTATTTCAAAGGAATGTGCCGAAAAAATATGCGGCGAATATTCCGTAGGAATGTTTACCCTGCGCGACATATGCGACGCGCTTGCAAAGCCCGGGCGCGATATGCGCGACGAGCTGCCCAAGCCCATCCTTCGCAGCGGTGTAATATCCATAGATTCGCTTTCCCCGGGAATGGTGCTTGAGGGAACGGTAAGAAATGTTACCGACTTCGGCGCGTTTGTGGATATAGGCGTTCATCAGGACGGCTTGGTGCATATATCGCAGATTTCGGATAAATTTATAAAGCACCCGACAGACGTTTTGTCCATAGGAGATAATGTAAAGGTGAAAATTCTTGATATAGACCGTGAAAAAGGTCGTATATCGCTTACGATGAAGCTTTGAATATGTAAATATTGACTTAAACGGCTTTTTGTGATATAATAATGCAACAAAACTGAAAGGAATGTTGTTATGAAAAAGATATTGGCACTTGTTATGACTCTGGCATTGGCATTTTCTTTTGCAGGCTGCAATAAGAAGCAGGCGCAGGGTACAAGCGGGGATAAGGTTTATAAAATTTCTTCGGACAATTCGTTTGCTCCGTTTGAATTTTTGGATTCGGAAACAAATAAGTATATAGGTCTTGATATGGATATTATTGCGGCTGTGGCAAAGGATCAGAATTTTAAGTATGAGGTTAAGAACGAAGGCTTTGACGCGGCTATGGGTTCGGTTCAGTCGGGTCAGGCAGACGCGATGATTGCCGGAATGACAATTAACGACGAGCGTAAAAAAACGTTCGATTTTTCCGAGGGCTATTTTGAAGACGGACAGATTCTTGTTGTACAAAGCGGCAGCGACATTAAAACCCCCGCAGACCTTAAGGGAAAGAGCGTGGCTGCAAAAACAAGCACAATTTCGGCTGAAATTACAGAGCAGTATTCAAAGGAATACGGCTTTAAGGTTGTTTATTACGAGGATTCGCCCACAATGTACACCGCTGTTGAAAGCGGCACAAACGTTGCCTGCTTTGAGGACAGAAGCGTTATCGGCTGGGCAATAAAGGAATCGGGGCTTAAGCTTAAAACAACGGGCGACGTATTAAAGCCCGGTTACTACGGTTTTGCCGTAAGAAAGGGTACAAATGCCGAGCTTATAGATATGTTTAACAAGGGTCTTGAAAACATAAAAGCCTCGGGCGAGTATGACAAGATACTTGCTAAATACGGTTATTAAGAGATTTACGGGCAAAACGGCGCGTTTACGCGCCGTTTTGCAGATATTATAGGGTGAGAGATAGAGTATGAATTTTGAAAGAGTATGGGGTGAAGCAACCCCCCTTTTGCTTGACGGAATAAAGCTTACCGTCACGGTATCGCTTTTGTCCCTGGCGATAGGTCTTATTATAGGATTTTTTGTATGTATTCTGCGCAGGTCGCGCTTTGTGCTTTTTTCGGCGATTGCCCGCATATATCTGTGGATAATACGCGGCACGCCTATGCTTGTGCAGGCGTTTATCGTTTATTTCGGTATTCCGCAGCTTATGGCGCTTTTTTTCGGCGAGTTTCGGATGGATCCGTACACCGCGGGAGTTATAACGCTCAGCCTTAATGCGGGCGCCTATATTTCGGAAATTTTCCGCGGCGGTATAGAGGCTGTAAACAAAGGACAGGTAGAGGCGGCACGCTCGCTCGGGCTTTCCGCGTCCAAAACGATGGTAAAGGTTGTTTTGCCGCAGGCAATAAAAATATCCATTCCGTCGCTTGTAAACCAGTTTATTATAACCGTAAAGGATACGTCTATTCTTTCTGTAATAGGTATGGCGGAAATTGTAAACCGTGCAAAGGTATATGTGGGAAAATCGTACCAGTTTTTTGCTACATACCTTATCGTAGCGCTTTATTACCTGGTTGTAATATCGGTGCTTATGATTATTTCAAATTATTTGGAGAAGAAGTTTAACTATGAAAAACAAGGTAATCGTTAAGGGCTTGAAAAAAAGCTTTCATACACTAAACGTTATAAACGGAATAGATATGACCGTAAAAGAGGGCGAGGTTGTTTGTATTATCGGCCCGTCGGGCAGCGGAAAGTCTACCTTTTTAAGATGTCTGAACAAGCTGGAAACCGCAACCGAGGGTACAATAATTGTTGACGACTGCGACATTACTGATAAAAAAACGGACATAAATGTTGTAAGGCGCAATATAGGAATGGTTTTTCAAAGCTTTAACCTTTTTTCGCATCTTACGGTTAAAAAAAATATTATGTTTGCTCCGACAGAGCTTAAAAAAATGACAAAGCAGGAGGCGGAGCAAAAGGCAATGCAGCTTTTAGAGCGCGTAGGGCTTAAGGAAAAGGCAGACGCGTACCCGCATCAGCTTTCGGGCGGGCAGCAGCAGCGCGTTGCGATAGCGCGCGCCCTTGCGATGAACCCCGACATAATGCTTTTTGACGAGCCGACAAGCGCCTTAGACCCCGAAATGGTGGGAGAAGTGCTTGCCGTAATGAAGGAGCTTGCCGCCGAGGGAATGACAATGATTGTGGTAACGCACGAGATGGGCTTTGCACGGGAGGTTGCCGACCGCGTGGTATTTATTGACGACGGCGTTATTCTTGAAGAGGGTACGCCCGAGCAGATTTTTGAACACCCGCGTTCTCCGCGTACTATAGATTTTCTTAACAAGGTGCTCTGAGATTTAAGTACTTAATATACAGGGCATAAGCCCGAAACGAACAAAAGAGGTGCTGATATTTGGAAAAGCTGAAAATTACCGGCGGCAACCCCCTGTTCGGTGAAATTGCCGTCTGCGGCGCAAAAAACGCAGCCGTGGCGATTATTCCCGCAGCATTGCTTGTAAACGGTGTATGCCGTATTGAAAATATACCGGATATAAAAGACGTGCGCCGCATTGTTGAAATGCTGGTACAGCTCGGCGCAAAGGTTACTTATATTGACGATACTACCATACTTGTCGATTCGACAAAGCTTAAAACACATATAGCCCCCAGGGAGCTTGCAGGGAAAATGCGTGCCAGCTACTACCTTTTGGGCGCTCTTTTGGGAAGAATGAAAAAGGCGGAGGTTGCACTGCCCGGCGGCTGCAATTTCGGTGTGCGCCCTATTGATTTGCACGAAAAGGGCTTTGTTTCGATGGGTGCAGATTTTTGCGTGGAGGACGGCATTGCAAAGGTAAGTGCCGATAATCTTCACGGCGGAAATGTGTATCTTGACACGGTAAGCGTGGGCGCAACGATAAATATTATGCTTGCCGCGGTTTTGGCAAACGGAAAAACCGTTATAGAAAACGCCGCGCGTGAGCCGCATATTGTCGATGTTGCAAACTTTCTTAACGCTATGGGCGCAAAGGTGCGCGGCGCAGGTACCGACACTATCCGTATAACCGGGGTGGAGGAGATGCGCGGCGGCTCTTACAGTATTATTCCCGACCAGATAGAGGCGGGTACATTTATGCTTTTGGCGGCAGCCGCCGGGGGAGAGGTGCTTGTAAGAAACATAATCCCCAGGCATATGGATTGCCTTGTGTCCAAGCTTGAGGAAATGGGCGTAAAAATTACGCAGTATGACGATTCTGTAAGGGTAGAGCGCACAGGTCAGCTTCGCGGAATATCCGTGCGTACAATGCCGTACCCCGGATTTCCTACGGATTTGCAGCCCCAGATTGTGGCTATGCTTTCTACGGTAAACGGCAAAAGCGTGGTGCTTGAAGACGTATGGGAAAGCCGTTTCCAGTATGTGGAGCAGCTTGTAAATATGGGCGCGGATATAAAGATAGAGGGTAAGCGCGCAATTATAAACGGCGGGCGTCTTTCCGGTGCAGATGTTACGGCTACCGACCTTCGCGCGGGCGCGGCTCTTATGATTGCGGGTGCAGCGGCAGAGGGGGTAACCTGTATTGCCTCTCCGCATTATATTGACAGAGGATATTCGGACATAGAACGCCGTTTGCGCTCTGTGGGTGTGAAAATAGAACGCATATTTGAGGCGGATTAGGAGATATAAATGAACAGCAGTATAAATATCTATTCGCTGTCCTCGGGCAGCAGCGGAAACTGCATATTGATAAAAACGCGTAACGCCGCAATTCTTATGGATTGCGGCGTTACGGGTAAAGCGGCGGAGCGTGAAATAAAAGAAGCGGGCATTTCGCCCGAGCAGCTTGACGCAATAATTGTAACGCACGAGCATATAGACCATATAAGCGGTGTGGGCGTTATGTGTCGCCGCTATAAAATACCGATATATGCAACCATCGGTACGTGGAAAGCGATGATAAGCTCTATAGGCAGGATTGACCCCGCCCTTGTTCACTACATTGCGGCAGATGTGCCGTTTAAGATTAAAGAAACGGTTGTTACGCCCTTTAAAACCTCTCACGATGCAGCAGAAAGCATAGGCGCGGTATTTTACAGCGACAGCGGGCATTGCGGCGTTGCGACGGACCTCGGCACTGTAACGCGGCATATTTTCGATTTGCTGCTTCCGTGCGCTTCGGTTATGATAGAGGCAAACCACGACGAGCAAATGCTTATCAACGGTATATATCCGCAGCCGCTTAAGGAAAGAATTTTGTCAGACACGGGGCATCTTTCAAACAGGGTGTGCGGCGCGATGTGCGCACGCCTTGCACGGGAGGGCGCTTTAAGAAATATTATACTCGGGCATTTAAGCAGCGACAATAACACGCCCGCCGCGGCGTATAACGCCGTAAAGGAAAGCCTTACGCGGGAGGGCTTTACGGTGGGTAAGGATATACTTCTTACCGTTGCAAACAGAAATTGTATAACAAAGGCGGAATACGGCTGTGAATATAAATGTAATCAGTGTGGGTAAGGTTAAAGAGGATTATTACGTTCGGGCAATGGCAGAATATGAAAAGCGTATGGGGCGTTTTTGCAGCTTCAGGGCGGTATGTCTGCCGGATAAGGCTATACCGGACAAAGCCTCGGAGGCGCAGTGCGAAGAAATAAAAAATGCAGAGGGCGCCGCCATACTGAAAAATATAGGAAAAAGCGATTTTGTAATCGCTATGTGTGTAGAGGGCAAGCTTTTATCAAGCGAGCAGCTCGCAGACAGCCTTAAAAATATAATGATGCGCCATTCCACGGTGGATTTTGTAATCGGAGGTTCATTAGGGCTTTGCGAAAGCGTTAAAATGCGGGCGGATATGCGTCTTTCAATTTCTCCGATGACGCTGCCGCACAGGCTTGCGCGCCTTGTAACGGAGGAGCAGATTTACCGCGCCTTTAAAATAAATGCAAATGAAGCATATCATAAGTAGGTGCTTTTGATGTACTACATATACATACTTCGCTGTAAGGATAATTCGCTTTACACGGGCATTACAACAGAGCCGGAGCGCAGACTGAGGGAGCATATAACAAAAAAGCGCGGCGCGCGCTATACAGGCGCGCACGGCGCAGTATTTTTCGAGGCTTTGTGGCAGGCGGAAAGCCGCAGCGCAGCGCTGTGCGGCGAGGCGGCAATCAAAAAGATGAAAAAAGAAAAAAAGGAAGAACTTATACAAAATCCGTTCCTTTTTACGGAAATAATGAAAAATAAAGGCTTAATTGTCAAAGGTGAGGATAATGTCAAAGAAAAATAAAGCAATTATAATGATGATAATATGCAGCGCAATGTGGAGCATTGCGGGCATTGTAATAAAGCAGATAAGCTGCAACCCTATGGTTATAGCGGGCTTTCGCAGCCTTATAGCGGCAATAACGGTGGCTGTTTTTATGAAGGCAACGGGGCAGAAATGGCGCTTTTCGCCGTCTGTTTTGTTAAGTGCAGCCTTTTTGTGCGCAACATTTTTTGCATTTGTCGGTGCAAACAAGCTTACAACCGCCGCAAACGCTATAGTGCTGCAATTTACCTCACCTGTATTTATACTTATAGTTTCGGGGTTGTTTTTTAAACAGCGCGTTTTAAAATGTGATGTGTACGCCGTGGCGCTTACGCTTTTCGGAATTGCGCTTTTCTTTTTCGACGGGTTGGACGCGGGCAACACGCTCGGAAACGCGGTAGGCGTATTGTCGGGCTTTTTTATGGGGATGATGTTTGTCACCTGCGGCGGCTGCCCCGATGAAGAACGTATGAGCGGGATTTTGCTCGGGCATATTTTTACGGCTGCAATAGGTATTTCTTTTTTCCCGTTTACGCAAAATGCCCTTACAGCGCAGTCGGTCTTTTGGCTTTTGGTTTTGGGCATTGTTCAGCTTGGTATACCGTATATACTGGTCGGGCTTTCGCTCGGGGCGTGTCCGCCGCTTGCGTGCTGCCTTATAAGCGTTATAGAGCCGCTGCTTAATCCTGTTTGGGTGTTTATCTTTGACGGGGAAAGACCCGGGGTATTGGCGCTTATCGGCGCGGTGATAATCATAGTTACAATTACATACTGGTGTATATATAAAGAAAAGCATTACGCATAAAAACAAAGGGAGCTGTTTATTTAGTCACAACCCGGTAAGGAAGTATTGCCCTGATAAACATCCTTTTTGCGAATTTCTGTGTTAAAAAAGGCTCGAAATCCGACAGGATTACTCGCTTTTTTGCCTTGAAATTCATCAAAAATTATTGTTTACAGGGTGCAAAGCAGTTTTGAATGTCGGAGTTTAAGATTTAGGCAAAAAAAGGCACCGTAACTTATGTATACGGTGTCTTTTTTACGAAGTGTAAACTTAAAATGCGGCTTCAAAACCAATGCTTCCTTATCGGGTTGTGGCTTTTTTAACAGCCCCTTTGTTTTTACAGAGAATCAATATAACCTGCCAATATTTCCGCTGCGCTTACCACAAAGCCCAGACACGGGCGCTCTTTATAAAATGCGGCAGAGCGCGGCGTAGGATTTGGCGTTATATCGTTTTTCTTAAGGCACAAAAGCTCACGGCATATAATGGTGGAATATTCAGCCTTAAATTGCGCCGAAACCTCCTGAATATGCGCGTACAGCTCTTTTTTTGCGTCGTCGTCGCGGGCGTCGGTATATCCGTACAGCTCGCTTAACACAAGCGCCGCCGCACTTACCGCACCGCACACCTCGCGCATCCTTCCTATACCTCCGCCAAGCCCGGAAACGCGCCTCAGTGCGTCCTCCTCGGAAATGTTCATCCTGTCCGCAAAGGCGGCATAAACCGCCTGCGCACAGTTATATCCGCTGCGAAAATAAAAAGCCGCTTTATCACCGTAGATACTCATACTCAGCAAACGCCGTATGCAAGCATTGAATCAGCAACCTTTTTAAAGCCGGCAATGTTCGCACCGGCAACAAGGTTACCCTCCATACCGTATTCCTTTGCAGCTTCGCTTGCATTCTTATAGATATTTTTCATAATGTTGTGAAGCTTCTCATCAACCTCTTCAAACGTCCAGCTGTAACGCATAGAGTTTTGGCTCATCTCAAGCGCACTTGTTGCAACGCCGCCTGCGTTTGCTGCCTTTGCCGGTCCGAAAAGAATACCGTTTTCCAAAAATACGTTTATAGCTTCGGGTGTAGAAGGCATATTTGCACCCTCTGCAACTGCGAAGCAGCCGCCGGCTACAAGCTTCTTTGCACTTTCTTCATTTATTTCGTTTTGTGTTGCGCACGGAAGGGCAATATCACACTTAACCTCCCAGATGCAGCCGTTTTCAACATACTTTGCATTGGGGCGGTAGGAAATATACTCCTTAATTCTTCCGCGCTTAACCTCTTTAATTTCTTTTACGGCTGCAAGGTCTATTCCCTCGCTGTCATATACATAACCGTTGGAATCGGAAAGCGCAACAACCTTGCCGCCGAGCTGCGTTGCCTTTTCCGTAGCATAGATTGCAACATTGCCCGAGCCGGATATAACAACCGTCTTACCCTCAAAGCTTTTGTTTGCGCCGCGCAGCATTTCATCCGTGAAGTAGCACAAGCCGTAACCTGTTGCTTCCTTACGCGCAAGCGAGCCGCCGTAGGCAAGCCCCTTACCTGTCAGAACGCCGGTAAACTCGTTCCTGATGCGCTTGTACTGACCGAACATATAACCGATTTCCCTTGCGCCTACGCCGATGTCGCCGGCGGGAACGTCAAGGTCTGCACCGATATGGCGCGAAAGCTCTGTCATAAAGCTTTGGCAAAAACGCATTACCTCTCCGTCGCTCTTGCCCTTGGGGTCAAAGTCGCTGCCGCCCTTGCCGCCGCCTATCGGAAGACCCGTAAGCGAGTTTTTGAAAATCTGCTCAAAGCCCAAAAACTTAATAATTCCCTCGTAAACGGACGGGTGGAAACGAAGACCGCCCTTGTAAGGACCTATGGCGCTGTTAAACTGAACACGGAAGCCGCGGTTTACCTGGACGTTACCGTTGTCGTCAACCCACGGCACACGGAACTTTATAATACGCTCCGGCTCAACAAGCATTTCTATTACGCCGCTCTTTACATACTCGGGGTGCTTTTCGATTACAGGCTCAAGAGATTCCAAAACCTCCATAACAGCCTGGTGAAATTCCGGCTCGCCGGCATTTCTTTTTTCAACCCTTGCCAAAAGCTCTTTAAGATACTGATTTTTCACTGTATATACCTCCCACAAAAGAATAACAAAATAAGTAAATTATTTCATAAGAAATATTATAGCACGCCTGTAAAAAACGTGTCAATATTTTTTTGCGTAATGAAGATATAAAGTAAAAACTAAGTATAAAAAGCTTATTTTTCAGTCCTCGTCATCGCACGGTGTGTCGCTTGAAGAATCCAAGCTTCCGTCTTCCGGAGTCAAAAGGGACGGGAGTCAAAAGGGACGTTCCCTATTTGTCACGTTTTGGGGAAATAGCGAAACCGGAACAAGTAAAAATCGACAAGCACGGTCAATGCTTGTCGATTTTTTGGCTTTCACGTTCATTATAGATGAAAGCTGTTTCTGTTTGCAAAACATATGAAAAAATTACAAACTCGCTTTTGCGAGTTTGTACCTCTTGGACTCGAACCAACGACCTGTCAGAAATATAGGCGTTCTGCTGCGCTGCCGCTCACATTACGCCTTATTTCTTCCGAGCGCGCACTTGCTTGCTCTGCCGCCGGCAGCGCTCGTGCTTGCTCCAGTTAACGCCGCTACGCGGCTGTTACCCACCGTTGTCGTTTAGCGGAGAACAAAAAAGGAACACTCTTCCGAATGTCCCTGCGTGGCTCCCCCAGTTGGACTCGAACCAACGACAACGCGGTTAACAGCCGCGTGCTCTACCGACTGAGCTATGGAGGAATATTAAATCAAATACATCTGTAAAACATATTCAACAATCTGTATTATAATTCAATAAAAGTAAAAAATCAATAGTTTTTTTAAAAAATTTATTTTTCAAGCGTGCGCACGGCACTCACTGCGGCACATACACCGTCTGCTGCGGCGGTGGCAAGCTGATAGACCGCCTTTTTCCTGCAATCGCCCGCAACATATATATTTTCGGATTCTGTTTTTCCGTTTTCGTCTGACAGGGCAAACCCGTATTCATCCAGCTTAATAATATTTGAAAACGGCTTGTTATCGGGTGTGTGACCTATCGCACAAAATACCCCCGAAACCTCAAGCGTTTTTTCGCTTTCATCAGCGCCGCCTTTAAGAATAACGCCGCAAACATTATCTTTTCCGATAATTTCGGAAACGGTTGTTTCAGGCAACGGAACAATGTTCTTTCTGCCCTCAATCGCCTTTATTGCAATTTTTTCGGCGCGGTAGTCTTTTCTTCTGTGTATAAGATAGACGGTGTTACATATTTTTGAAAGGTGCAGCGCATCATAAAGGGCGCTGTTTCCGCCGCCTATAACACATACATTCTTTCCTTTAAAAAATGCCCCATCGCATAAAGCACAGTACGATACACCCTTACCTGTAAGCCGGGCCTCGCCGGGAACGCCCAAAAGCCGGGGATACGCGCCCGTTGCAATTATTATTTTTCTGCATTCATGCTCGCCTTTATTCGTAAAAACCTTAAGAACGTTTCCGCTGCGGATTTCGGAAACGTTTTCAATGCGGCATACAGCGCCTGCCTTTTTAGCCTGCGAGAGCAGTGCGTTTGCAAAATCATACCCTGATATATGCGCTACAGACGGATAGTTTTCCACATCTTCAGCGTTTAATATCTGCCCGCCGAAAACGGTTTTTTCAAGTACAAGCACGCTCCTTTCGCTGCGTGCGCAGTAAATTGCCGCAGACAGCCCCGCCGTACCGCCACCGATAATTATAATATCGTACACATTTACCACCCTCTCTGATACGGATTTTTAACATATTTTTTCCCCCTTATTCCCAAATGTTAAAAAAAATTTAATAATTTGATCAATTTGTATACAATTTTATCGTATATTATGGTATCATAAAGCAAAGGGAGGAACGGTTATGAGTAACGAGTTTGAAAATATTAACGAAAAAGAGGCGGAGGTTTTGGAAAAAGACGCCCTTACGCCGAATGAAGAGACGGAAAACACACAAAGCGCCGAGGTGTACGAAGCCGAGGCACAAGAGAAGCCGGTGCATACGGCGGATAACGCCGAAAGTAAAGCAGAAACGGTTTATACCGCCGCCGCTGAGGAAAGCGCGCCGCGTGCAGAGTTTACCGTTACGCACCACAGCACCAAAAGGAGAAGAGGACGCGTAAAGTCCGTTATTGCGCTGTGCCTTGCGGGCGGGCTTGTGTTCGGAGCGGCGTTCGGCTTTGCAAACAGTGTAACAACGCGTTTTGCAATGTCTAAAATATCTATAGGAAAGACAAACGTTTCCTTGTCTAAGTCGGGCGAAACGGTAAAGGACGAAACAAGCGTTTCAAAAATAGTGGACGAGTGTATGCCCTCTATCGTTGCGATAACAAACCGCAGCGTGTCCGATGTAATGACGTTTTTCGGGAAATATACACAGGAAAGCACAAGCTCGGGCAGCGGAATAATAATAGGAAAGAATGACAGCGAGCTTTTAATAGTAACAAACTATCATGTTGTTGCAAATTCAAAGGAGCTTAGCGTTGTGTTCAGCTCGGTTGAAGAAAAAATGGAAAGCACGCAGGATATTGAAAAGAACAGCAAATATATCCCCACGGCTACCGTAAAGGGGTATGATTCCGATAAGGATTTGGCAGTAATTGCAGTAGCGCTTAAGGATATTCCCACGGAAATATTCAGCGAAATAAAGGTTGCCACAATGGGCGATTCCTCAAAGCTTAAATCGGGCGACGGTGTAATTGCGATAGGTAATGCTCTTGGCTACGGTCAAAGCACAACGCGCGGAATAATAAGCGCCGTAAACAGAAAAATATCTATGCAGGGGTCGGACGGGTCGACACAGGTTACAAATTCGTTTATACAGACCGACGCGGCAATAAACCCCGGCAACAGCGGCGGTGCGCTGCTTAATATGGCGGGCGAGGTTATCGGTATAAACTCTGTTAAAATCGCAACAAACGGCGTGGAGGGTATGGGCTATGCTATCCCTATTTCCGAGGTGGGCGATATTATTGACGAGCTTATGGTACAAAAAACACGCAGTGTTGTAGACGAAAACAAGCAGGGCTTTTTGGGCATAACAGGCACGGACGTAACGCAAAGCGGAATCCCCGCAGGCGTGTATGTAACCGAGGTAACAAAAGGGCTTGCCGCAGATAAGGCGGGAATAAAGAAAGGCTTTATAATTACCAAATTTGACGGCTACACCGTTTCCGGAATATCGCAGCTTGTGGATAGGCTTACCTATTACAAGGAAAACGAAAAAGTTGAAATTACCGTGCAGGTTCCCGGTGAGGACGGCTATAGCAAGAAAAAATTGACGGTAACGCTTAGTAACCGCGCGAAAAATGTGCAAAAAACAGAACAAAAAAGCACAGACTAAAAGCAAAAATAGTGTTGACACGCACTAAAAGATGTGTTAATATTGGGTTAAAGAAGTTAAGGAGGAAAACGTAATGATTTGTCTCGCGATTGCAGCTGTATATTTTTACTTTTACTTTAGCATGTCTGAAAGTAAAAGTGATTTGTGCTGCAATTGATAGAGAGTATGTACGTTTTTATAAAGCTCTGCAGTGATTTCACTGCAGAGCTTTTTGGATTTAAGGAGTGACAAAAATGATAGTCGTAGTAAACAACAATGCAAAAAAGGAACAGTTTGACAATCTGATTTCATGGCTTGAAGGGCAAAATGTAAAGGTGCACATTTCAAAGGGTGATTTTCAGACCGTGCTCGGGCTTGTGGGCGATACCAGCCGCATAGATACCGAGCTTTTGGAAGGACTTGACATAGTATCGCGCGTTATGCGTGTGACAGAGCCGTTTAAAAACGCAAACAGAAAATTCCACCCGGAAAATACGTGTGTGGACATTGGCGGCGGCGTTAAAATAGGCGACGGGCATTTTGCTATGATAGCAGGCCCCTGCTCAGTCGAAACCGAAGCACAGATTATAGACGTTGCAAAGCGTGTAAAGGCGGCGGGGGCAAATATATTGCGCGGCGGCGCGTTTAAGCCGCGTACCTCTCCGTATGATTTCCAGGGTCTCAGGGCAGACGGGCTGAAGCTGCTTTTGGAGGCTAAAAAGGAAACGGGTCTTCCCGTAATCACCGAGATAATGAGTGCCGATCATCTTCCGCTTTTTGAAGATGTGGACATTATACAGGTGGGCGCGCGCAATATGCAAAACTTTGAAATGCTTAAAGAACTCGGAAAAACAAAAAAGCCTATTCTTATAAAGAGAGGGCTTGCAAACACGCTTAAAGAGCTTTTAATGAGCGCCGAATATGTTATGAGCGAGGGTAACGAAAACGTAATTCTCTGCGAAAGGGGTATACGCACCTACGAAACCTACACCCGCAACACGCTGGATATTTCCGCTGTGCCTATGCTTAAAGAGCTTAGCCATCTTCCGGTAATTGTAGATCCGAGCCACGCGTGCGGTATCGCACGTCTTGTAAAGCCGCTGGCACTTGCCGGTGCGGCAGCGTCGGCAGACGGGCTTATGATAGAGGTTCACAACGACCCGCCGCATGCACTGTGCGACGGTGCACAGTCACTCACGCCTGAGCAGTTTGAAGATACGGCAAAAGCCGTTTTCCGTGTGCGTGAAGCCGTTATGGGGTGATTTATATGAATGTCGGAGTTATAGGATTGGGACTTATAGGCGGGTCGTTTGCCCGCGCACTTTCCGCAGTGGAAAATATAACGGTTTACGGCGGCGATAAAAGCGAAAGCGCCGTTTTGCAGGCAAAGCTTACCGGTGCTGCGGAGCATACGCTTACGCGTGAAAATGTGGGCTTGTGCGATTATGTATTTATCGCGCTCTACCCCGGCGCCGTTAAAAGCATTTTAAAAGAGCTTGCGCCGCACATAAAAAAAGGCGCCGTTGTGATAGATACGGCAGGAACAAAGCGCACGGTATGTGAAGAGTGCTTTAAAATTGCGCAGGATAACGGTTTTTGCTTTGTGGGCGGGCACCCGATGGCAGGTACAACAAATTCGGGCTACAAATACTCCCGCGCAAATTTGTTTTCGGGCGCTTCGATGATAGTTGTTCCGAAAAAGGACGAAAGCCCGGAAGTTTTGCAGGGGTTAAAATCGCTTTTGGTATCAATCGGTTTTAAACATATGACGGTGACAACCGCCGCCGAGCACGACAGAATAATAGCTTATACATCACAGCTTGCGCACCTTGTTTCAAGCGCATATGTAAAAAGCCCCTCGGCAAGGCTGCACCGCGGGTTTTCTGCCGGCAGCTATAAGGATATGACACGTGTTGCAAAGCTTAACCCCAAAATGTGGACAAAACTTTTTATGGAAAACCGTGATAATCTTATAAACGAAACGGACAATATAATTGCAGAGCTTACAAAATACAGTACGGCTCTTAAAAACAATGATGAACAGACCCTCCAAAAGCTTTTGGAGGAGGGAACAATGATTAAAGAAAGTATTGATTGATATGAAAACAATAAATGTAGAAGCCTCCAAAAATTACAGCGTTTATGTGGGAAGCGGGCTTTTGGGGTGCTGCGGCTCTTTTGCCCGCGATGCAAAGCTTTTCGGAAAAGCGGTTATAATAAGCGATTCCAACGTTGCGCCGCTGTACAAAGACACGGTGGAAAAATCCCTTAAGGATGCCGGGTTTGAGGTTATAAGCTATGTTTTTAAAAGCGGCGAGGCATCAAAAAACGGTGCAACATACCTTGAAATAATGAACTTTCTGGCAAACAGCCGCATAACACGCACCGATACGGTTTTTGCGCTCGGCGGCGGCGTTACGGGTGATGTTGCAGGTTTTTGCGCAGCAACGTATATGCGCGGTATCAATTATGTTCAGCTGCCGACAAGCCTTCTGGCAGCGGTTGATTCCTCTGTAGGCGGTAAAACCGCGATTGACCTTGACGCGGGCAAAAACCTTGCCGGGGCGTTTTATCAGCCGAGGTTTGTTTTGTGCGATACCGATTGTATAAAAACACTGCCCGATAAGTATTTTTCGGACGGCTGTGCCGAAATAATAAAATACGCCTTTATATGCGATAAAGGGCTGTGTGACCTTATAGAAAGCGGTATAAAAGAGAATCTTGAAGAGATTATTTCACGATGCGTCAGCATTAAAGCCAAAATTGTAAAAGAGGACGAATTTGAAGGCGGCATACGCCGCATACTTAATTTCGGGCATACCGTGGGGCATGCGGCAGAGGCGCTGTCAGACTTTAAAATGGGACACGGGCAGGCGGTTGCCGTGGGTATGTACATTGTAACAAACGCGCTTGAAAAAGAGGGCGCTGCACAAAAAGGGATAACGGGTGCGCTTTTGCATTTGCTGGATAAATATGCCCTTCCGCACAGTGTGCCCTATGCGCCGAAAGAGCTTTTTTCAAAGACATCGGCTGACAAAAAGTGCGAAAACGGCGGCATATATATTGTAACAGTGCAAAAAATAGGTGACGGAAGGTACGAAAAAATACCGATGGAAAGACTTTTGGATATTATAGAAAAGGGGTCGGCGTGATATGGATGCATTGCTTACTTCGCACGCGCTTTGGGGAACGGTTGAAGCGCCGACGTCAAAATCATATATGCACCGCGCACTGATTTGCGCTGCACTTGCAGACAAAAAAACGATTTTACACTGCAGGGAACTGTCAAATGACGTCATTGCAACAATTCGCTGCCTGCGTGCGCTCGGCGCAGAGATTGAAGAAAAAGAAAATACGCTTACCGTAACGCCTGTAAAATCTGCGGCTGAAAATGCCTTGCTTGACTGCGGCGAAAGCGGAACAACGCTTCGGTTTATGCTTCCGCTTTGTGCGGCGATAGGAAAAAGAGCAGAGCTTTACGGCAGCGGCAGACTGCCGCTTCGCCCCATAGCGCCGCTTGTAAAATCGCTTGAGGACGGCGGGGCAAGGGTTGTATATAAAGGCAAGGACAACCTCCCGTGTGAAATTCACGGCGGCTTCGGAAAAACACATACGGTAGAGGCCGGCGTAAGTTCGCAGTTTATATCGGGGCTTTTGCTCGCTTCGGCAAAAGACGGCGCAGCGGTTAAGGCAGTGGGCAGCGTGGTTTCCGCACCGTATATAGAAATGACGCTTGACGTAATGAACACCTTCGGCATAAAAACGGAAAAAACAGAAAGCGGAATAAACGTTTTCGGCGGGGTTAAATCCCCCGGGGAGCTTTGGTGCGAGGGCGATTGGTCAAACGCGGCATTCTGGCTTGTTGCGGGGGCAGTCGCTTCGGAAAAAGGGCTTAAGGTAACCGGGATAAAAAAAGACAGCATACAGGGCGATAAAAAAATAGCGGATATATTAAAGCAAATGGGAGCGGATATAAAGGTAAACGAAAATGACGTCAGTGTAAAAAAATCCGTCCTCCGCGCAATTGAGACAGATGCGGGCGACATCCCCGACCTTGTGCCGGTGCTTTGTGTGGCGGCAAGCTGCGCGCACGGTACCACGGTGATAAAAAATATATCGCGTCTTCGCGAAAAGGAAAGCGACAGAATAAAAACCACAGCGGATATGATAACAGCTCTCGGCGGAAAAATAGAAGCTTTTGAAAACGAGATGCATATAACAGGCGCTCCGCTAACCGGCGGCACGGTGGACGGTGCGGGTGACCACCGCATTGTTATGAGCGCCGCCGCCGCATCATTTGCGGCAAGCGGAAATGTAAAAATACTGGGTGCGAATGCGGCTAAAAAGTCGTACCCTGCATTTTTTGACGACTACAGAAAGGTGGAATGTGAAAAATGAGTTTTTCTTTCGGAGAAAGAATAAAGATTTCAGTTTTCGGACAGTCACACTCTGAAATGATGGGCGTTGCAATAGACGGCTTGCCCGCCGGATTTAAAATTGACGAAGAAAAGCTGTCGGCGTTTATGGCGCGCCGCGCCCCCGGGCGTGACGGTTTCTCAACCCCGAGAAGGGAAAAGGACGAGGTTAATTTTGTTTCCGGAACGGTGGACGGCAGAACGTGCGGCGCACCTCTTTGCGCAGTGATTGAAAACACAAACACCCGCTCAAAGGATTATGAAAATCTAAAAAGTATTCCGCGACCCTCGCATGCGGATTTTGCCGCGTATATGAAATACGGCTCCGCGCGTGATGTGCGCGGCGGCGGAGAATTTTCGGGCAGACTTACGGCACCGCTGTGTGTGGCGGGCGGTATTTTAAATCAGTTTTACGAGGAGGCAGGCATTTTTATAGGCAGCCACATAGCCTCTGTCGGAAATACCGATGATGACAGGTTTGACCCCGTCGCGGTTACACAAAAGGATTTCCCCGTGCATAAAGCGTTCCCTGTATTAAATGATGAAAAGGGCAGCCTTATGCAGCGCGAAATACTAAACGCCCGTGAGGACGGCGACAGCGTCGGCGGAGTTGTGGAGTGTGCAATATGCGGGCTTTCCCCCGCAGTGGGCGATACGTTTTTCGACTCACTGGAGGGGCGCATTTCACGCGTTGTATTTTCTGTGCCGGCGGTAAAAGGGATAGAATTCGGCAGCGGATTTTTCGGCTCGCGGCTGCGTGGGTCTGAAAACAACGACGGCTTTTATGCCGCGGACGGCACGGTGAAAACATATACCAACAACCACGGCGGAATTTTGGGCGGTATAAGCTCGGGGATGCCTATTATATTCCGCGCGGCGTTTAAGCCCACGCCGTCAATTTTCAAAACACAGAAAAGCGTTGATTTAAAAACGCTGCAAAATACACAGCTATCAATAAAAGGAAGGCACGACCCGTGCATTGTGCGCCGAGGTACGGTATGTATCGAGGCGGCAGCGGCGGTTGCGCTTGCTGATTTAATTTTAAGGAGATGACAGAAGTGGAGATAACAGATTACAGAAACAAAATAGACGCCATTGATGAAAAGATGGTAAAGCTTTTTTGCGAAAGAATGGAGCTGGCAAAGGACATTGCCTCCTACAAAAAGGAAAACGGGCTTCCCGTGCTTGACACCGAGCGTGAAAGAAAGCTTTTGGATAAGGTTGAAAACGCTGCGGGCAGCGATATGGGCGATTACACGCGCCGCCTTTATACCACCGCGCTGGAGCTTTCGCGCTCGTACCAAAACAGCTTAAACCTCGGTGCGTCCGCACTTACAAAAAGCATTGAGGATGCCCTCTCAAAAACACCGCAGCTTTTTCCCGAAAAGGCGGTTGTTGCGTGTCAGGGCGTAGAGGGTGCATACAGTGTACGCGCGTGTGAAAAGCTGTTTGAAAAACCCTCCGTTATGTATTTTCAAACGTTTGACGCAGTGTTTAAGGCGGTTGAAAAAGGGCTTTGCGAATACGGTGTGGTACCGCTTGAAAACAGCACCGCCGGCTCTGTGAATATGACGTATTCGCTTATGGACAGATACCGTTTCCATATAGTGCGCAGCACCAAAATACAGATAGAGCACTGCCTGCTTACACAAAACGGCACAAAGCTCGGCGATATTAAAAAGGTGTATTCCCACCCGCAGGCAATAGAGCAGTGCAGCGTATTTTTAGACTCTTTGGGAAAAGATGTAGAGGTAATTCCCTGTGAAAACACAGCGATGGCCGCAAAGCGCGTAAGTGAGACGGGCGCAGGCTCGGCGGCGATAGCCTCGGAAAAATGCTGCGCGGAATATAACCTTTCGGCTGCAGAAAAAAATATTCAAAACACCGACAATAACTACACGCGCTTTATCTGTTTCTCAAAGGATATACAGATTTTCCCCGGAGCGGATAAAACAAGCCTTCTTGTAAGAACGCCGCACCGCGTGGGCGCACTTTATCACGTTATGGCACAGCTTTATTCAAACGGTATAAATATATTAAAGCTTGAAAGCCGCCCCATTCCGGGAAGTGATTTCGAGTTTATGTTCTACTTTGATTTAGAGGGCTCGGTATATTCGGAAAGACTGCTTAACGCCATAAGAAGCATAGAAAACACGCTTGGTACGCAAAACGTAAAATATCTCGGGAGCTACAGAGAAAAATGATGAATATATATCTCATTGCAAAAAAGCTTTCACATTCGTTTTCACCGCAGATACATTCGCGTCTTGCCTCCTATAACTATAAGCTTTGCCCGCTTTTACCCGAGGAATTGCCGCAGTTTTTTAAAGAGCGTAATTTTGACGGGCTTAACGTAACCATTCCGTATAAAACAGAGGTAATAAATTACCTTGACGATATATCGCCGGAGGCGCGCGAAATAGGCGCGGTAAATACGGTTGTAAACCGCGGCGGTGTTTTGACGGGCTACAATACCGACTACTACGGCTTTATGTATGCGGTTAAAAGAAGCGGGATTGATGTATGCGGCAAAAAAGCCGTTGTAATAGGAGGGGGCGGTGCGTCAAAGCCGGTGTGCCTTGCGCTGGGTGCGCTCGGCGCACAAAGCGTGAGGGTGCTTACGCATAAGCTTAACAATCCGGAAACACTGCCGCAATTTTTCGATGCGCAGGTTCTTGTAAACGCTTCGCCCGTGGGGATGTACCCGGAAAACGGCAAAGCCCCCGTTAATCTTGAGGATTTTTCGCATTGCGAGGGCGTTATAGACCTTATTTACAACCCGTCTTTAACGGCGCTTTTGCTTGATGCACGCGCCCGCGGTATAAAATATGAAAACGGGCTTTCAATGCTGGTGGCACAGGCAAAGCGCGCGTGTGAGATATTTACGGGCAGTGATATTGAGGACGACATGATAGAAACCGTCAGAAAAGATGTGGAAAGCGAAACAAAAAACATTATTATTGTAGGTATGCCGGGAAGCGGAAAAACAACCGTAGGAGAGCTTGTTTCAAAAAAGCTTAACCGAAAATTCTGCGACTGCGACAAATTTTTGGAGGAAAACGGCACATCCCCCGCAGAGACGATTAAAAGCAAGGGCGAGGCATTTTTCCGCAAAGAGGAAACAGAGGCTCTCAGCCATCTTTGCAGCCAAAGCGGGCTTGTTATATCAACGGGCGGCGGCGCGGTAACGGTAAAGGAAAATTACGGCATTTTACATCAGAACGGGTTTGTCGTATACCTTTCACGCGGGGAAGAATTTCTGGAAACCGCCGGCAGACCTCTTTCTTTAAAAAACGGCGTACAAACGCTTTTTAAGGAAAGAGAGCCGCTGTATGAAAGCTTTTCCGACATAAAAATTTCAAACGATACAACACCGGAGGGTGCTGCACAAAAAATCGTTGACAGCTTTTTAAGGAGGAAATAATTGTGAAAATTCTTGTAATAAACGGTCCGAATATAAATATGCTGGGTATTCGCGAGCCTGCCGTATACGGCGAAAGCACCTACGAGGATTTGAAAAACAAAATACTTTCGTGGGCAGACGGGCGCGGCGTTTCCGCAGAGCTTTTTCAGTCAAACCACGAGGGCGAAATTGTGGATAAAATACAATCGGCGTACGGCATTTTTGATGCAATTGTCATAAACCCTGCGGCGTATACGCACACAAGCGTTGCAATACTTGACGCGCTTAAAGCGGTAAACCTGCCCACCGTTGAGGTGCATATATCCGATATTTCCCAAAGAGAGGATTTCCGCAAATTTTCATATGTGTCTCTTTATGCCAAAAAAATGATATGCGGCAAAGGTTTTGACGGATATACGGAAGCAATGGAATTTTTGACAAATCACTCTTGAAAAACCACCTGTCTGTATGCTACAATAAAAACGGACGGTGATAAGAATGGATTTTATTAAGAAAAACGGAGAATTTGACCTTATCGGCTTCGGCGAAGTTATGCTGCGCCTTTCACCGCCGGATAAGGAGAAAATATCTCAAAGCGAGGTGTTTGAAAAAAACGCCGGCGGCAGCGAGCTTAACGTGGTTTCGGGTGCGGCGATGCTGGGCATACGCTCGGCACTTATAACAAAGCTGCCGAAAAATAAAATGGGGCATTTTATCTGCCGCAAAATACGTTACGGAAACGTAAGCGATGACTACATAACCTACGATTCCACGCCGGACGCGCGGTTAGGGCTTTACTATTACGAAAGCGGTGTTTATCCCAGAAAATCGTCTGTTGTGTACGACCGTAAAAACAGCTCGGTTTGCTCGCTTCAGACAGAGGAAATTCCCGCAGACGTATACGAAAAAACAAGAATGTTTCATATAAGCTCTATATCGCTTGCGCTTGACAAAAACCTTCGTGAAACTGCGATAGACACAATAAAAAAGATGAAAGAACACGGCGTAGCAATAAGCTTTGATGTAAACTACCGCGCCACGCTTTGGTCCGAGGAGGAGGCACGGCGCGTAATAGAAGCCGTATTTCCTATGGTGGATGTGCTTTTTGTCTCGGAGGAAACCTCGCGCAGGATGCTTTGCCGAACAGGCACCCTTGAGGAGATAATGCAGGGCTATGCGCGCGATTACGGGTGCAGGGTTGTTGCGACCACCCGCAGAGAGGTTATAAGCCCCACGCGCCATAATTTCGGATCTAAAATCTATTATAACGGCAGCTTTTACGAGGAGGAACCCTACCGCAATATTGAGGTTATAGACAGGATAGGCAGCGGCGACGCCTACGTTGCGGGCGTGCTGTATGCAATTCTTAAGGAGGGCAGCATAAAGCGTGCGCTTCAGATAGGAAATGCACTGTCGGCTGTTAAAAATACCGTTTCGGGCGATATGTCCGCAAGCAGTATTGACGAGATAGAAAGTATTATATCCTCGCACAATGCGGTGGGCAGACAGGATGAAATGGTCAGATAGGATGCTCTTTCAGCGGTGTAACGGTTGAAAGCTTACACCGCTGAAAGATTTTTGAAAAATGCGAAAAAAATGCTTGACTTTTAAAAAACTGTATATTATAATATAGGACGTGTCAAGCAGTGGTGTTGGACATGGCGGCGTAGCTCAGTTGGCTAGAGCAAACGGTTCATACCCGTTAGGTCGGTGGTTCGAGCCCACTCGCCGCTACCACTTCGGCCCGTTGGTCAAGCGGTTAAGACACCGCCCTTTCACGGCGGTAACACGAGTTCAAATCTCGTACGGGTCACC
>CAKSNY010000019.1 GCA_934476455.1 uncultured Clostridia bacterium
GCCCTTGGCAATATCCGCGGCTGCTTCAGCAGCGGCAACGCGCAAAGCAGCTCCGGAGATTATGTAGGCGGTATTGCGGGGCTCAGCGAATCATCTATTGAAAACTCCTATTCAAAATGCAACGTAGCCGGCAAAAGCTACGTAGGCGGCATTGCGGGAAGTGCGCATAACGTTTCGGGCTGCCGTGTTATATCAAGCGTTGACGGCAGCGATGAATTTATCGGTGCAATAGCCGGAAAGTGCGACGGAACGGCAACGGAAAATTACTTTACACAGGGAGATACAAACGGTATAGACTCTGTCAGCTATGCCAAAATCGCACAGCCCGTATCATACGAAGAAATGCTTGCCTTTGAAAACCTTCCTGAGGAATTTTCCAATATGAAGGTAACATTTTTAAAAGGAAAAAAGGAGATTAAAACCTATTATGTAGGCTTTGGCGAATCGCTTGCCGATATTCCCTCCGTTCCGAAGAAAAACAAATATTACGGCTCTTGGAGCGTTACCGATTTTTCAAGCATAAAAAATGACATTTACGCCTATGCTGAATATGAAAAATATATCGGTGCCATAGAAGGAAAGCTCCTGCGAAAATCCGGTGTACCGGCAATTATATGCGAGGGCAGCTTCGCACCCGATTCAACGTTTGAAGCTGTAAAGCCAAACGGCATATCTGCTCCGAAGGGCAAAACAAAAGAGCTTTTAAAGCTCTCATTTAAGGGGTATACCCCAAAGGCAATCACTGTGCACTACCTTGTTCCCGACGGTGTTAATGCAGGTGACGCAAAAATATATGTTTTAAAGGATGGCAAGTGGAAAAAAGCAAAAACGCAGCAAGAGGGAAATTACCTTTTATTTTCCGCAAGCTCTGAAAACGCAGTGTTTGCCTGTATTCAAAAAAGCCATGCGTTTCTGTATACGGTGATTGTCCTGCTGATTGCAGCCGCTTTCCTCCTGATGTATAAATTCAAGATTTTCGGAATTGTTAAATCAGCATTTACAAAAATAAAACGAAAAAAGTCAATTTCATAAAAAAATGCCCGCGAATAAACGCGGGCATTTTTTTATGAAATTATGATGCAAAATACAGCTCAAGCCCTGCGGCTATCCCCTCTGTTATTTTGTCCTGATAGTCTGCCGTCGACAGCAGCGTATCCTCTTCAGGGTTTGACATAAACCCCATTTCGACCAGTATTGTCGGGACTTTACTCCAGTTAAAGCCGGTCAGGTCATCTCTTACAACCGTGCCGCGGTTAATCGCGCCTGTCTTTAATACAAACTCGTTTAACACACATTCCCCCGCTCTTTTGCTTTTTTCAAGCATTGCTGCATCTTGTATATACTTTGAGCCGGGAATAAGCACCGACACACCCTTTGAAGACTTATTATTGCTTCCGTCCGCGTGAATACGCACGGTTATATCAGCATTTAGATTGTTTCCGAGCTGCGCACGGTCAATGTTTGACAAATCACAGTTATGCTCTGTCCTGGTCATATAAACCTGCGCGCCCATTTCCTGAAGCTTTGCATATAACCTTAACGCAACCGACAAATTAAGCGCTTCTTCAGACTGGTATTTCCCGCTTGTTCCCGATACAAAAGCGGCTTTTGTAACAGACGACCCGGGCGCTACCGCCTCTTTTCGCTTAATTTTCGTTATGCCGTGTCCTGCATCTATCAGTATAATTTTCCCGCTTACGCTGCTTTTTAAAATCTCCGGTTGGGGCTGTTCTGCCGGAATTTCCGCAGGAGCCGTCTCCTGCGTAGTAATGCTTTCCGCCGGCGGAATTATTTCTCTCGGCAGTTCTTTCTTTTTATCTTCTTCACTGCCTGTGCAGCTTATTGCCATTATCACAGATATAAAAAATGCCGCTATTTTTTCCATATATACCCGATCTCCTTTAAGTCTGTCAAAAAAATATTTTGGCTAAAAATCAGTCAGCCTGATTATTATACCATACTTTTCTTTTTTTGTAAATAAATTAAAAGCAATGAAATTTTACTTTCGACAAAAAACCGCTTGAAAAAAAAGTAGATTTTTGGTATTATATAAAGTAAATGTAAGAAGCTTTGCTACAATGAAGGGACTGAATGCAGTTGGAAAAACAGACAGTGATAGTTATAGATTTCGGCGGGCAGTATAATCAGCTTATTGCACGGCGTGTGCGCGAGCATAACGTTTATTGTGAAGTAATGTCTTATACCCGCACATTAGACGAAATAAAAGAAAAAAACCCTATCGGTATAATATTTACCGGCGGACCGAACAGTGTTTACGGAGATAACACACCGCGCTGCGATAAAGGCATTTTTGAGCTTGGCATACCTATTTTGGGAATCTGCTACGGCGCGCAGCTTATGAGTTATTCTCTCGGCGGCAAGGTGGAAAGCGCCACCACCCGCGAATACGGAAAAACAGAGGTAACGCTTGCCGAAAGTCCGTTGTTTGACGGCATTGAAAAAAACGGAATTTGCTGGATGAGTCATACAGATTATGTTTCCGCTGTTCCTGACGGCTTTAAAATTCTTGCAACAACGTCTGCCTGCCCTGTTGCCGCATACGGTAATGACGAAAAGAGGCTTTACGGCGTTCAGTTTCATCCGGAGGTAAACCATACGCTGTTCGGCGAAAAGATGCTTGGCAATTTCCTTCAAATATGCGGTGCTAAAAATGATTGGCATATGGGAAGCTACGCAAAAGAATATATAAGCTTTGCAAAGGAAAAGTACGCCGGCAAAAAGGTTCTTTGCGCACTTTCCGGTGGTGTCGACAGTTCTGTTGCCGCAGTTTTGTTGAGCCGTGCAGTCGGAAAAAACCTTACTTGTATTTTTGTTGACCACGGTCTTTTGCGCAAGGATGAGGGCGACCAGGTTGAGGAAATTTTCACAAAACAGTTTGATATAAATCTTATTCGTGTAAACTGTGAAGACCGCTTTTTATCAAAGCTTGCCGGCGTAACCGAGCCGGAGAAAAAGCGCAAGATTATAGGCGAGGAATTTATTCGCGTATTTGAAGAAGAGGCGAATAAAATCGGAGAGGTCGACTACCTCGTGCAAGGCACCATTTACCCTGATGTTGTGGAAAGCGGCGACGGTAAAAGTGCAACAATAAAAAGCCACCATAACGTAGGCGCTCTTCCCGATGTTATAAAGTTCAAAGAAATTGTTGAGCCGCTGCGTATGCTCTTTAAAGATGAGGTTCGCCGTCTTGGCACAGAGCTTGGTATTCCCGATAAATTGGTATGGCGCCAGCCTTTCCCCGGGCCCGGGCTTGCGGTGCGCGTTATAGGCGATATAACCAAAGACAAGCTTGATATTTTGCGTGATGCCGATGCGATTTTCAGAGAAGAAATATCCGCTGCCGTGCTTGATCGCAGCATCAACCAGTATTTTGCCGTAATTACCGATATGCGCAGCGTAGGCGTAATGGGCGATTTCAGAACATATGATTATACAATAGCTCTTCGCGCTGTCACAACGACAGACTTTATGACAGCCGATTGGGCACGCATCCCCTATGACGTACTGGAAAAAGTGAGCAACCGTATCGTCAATGAGGTTAAGCACGTAAACCGTATTGTTTACGACATAACCTCAAAACCACCGGCAACAATTGAGTGGGAATAGCATTTTCTTGATTTTCAGTCCTCAAAAACCGCTGTTTTATGCGTTTTTTGAGGATTTTGTGTTTTTAATGGCTACAAATTGGCTACATCAGAAGTGATATTTTTAGCCATTAACTCATCAAGCTGATTTGCAACCTCAATCTGCTTGTTCGGATAAAGGTGGCTGTATGTTTCCATTGTTGTCTGAACTCTCTCATGTCCGAGCCTTTCAGCTATCAGCAAAGGGGAAAATCCCATTTCAACCAATAACGATGCGTGGCTATGCCGTATATCGTGCACACGAATCTTTTTTACGCCGGAAATTTTACAGCCCCGTTCCATTTCGTGCCACAAATAATGTTTCGTACAGGGGAAAAGTCTGTCGCAGCTTTGAAGTCCGTAGCAATGTGACATATAATCTTTTAAACAGCTGCACAAAAGCTGAGGTATTGTAATTACACGATTGCTTTTCGGTGTTTTGGGCGTTGTTATAATATCCTCGCGGTTAAGTCTCTGATAGCTTTTATTGATTGTAACGGTTGATTTCTCAAAATCAATATCGGCAGGTGTCAGAGCCATAAGCTCGCCCTCACGGATTCCGGTATAATACAATGTCATAAATATTGCTTTTGAAAGCGGCTTATCCGAAACAGCCTCAATAAATGTATTAAATTCTTCTTTTGTCCAGAACAGCATTTCATCAGCATTTTTCTTTCCCATACTTCCTGCCTTGTGACAGGGGTTTTCTTTCAGGTTGTAATACTTTACGGCGTAATTGAAAATAGCAGTTATTTGATTTTGTATTGCTTTTAAATATGTCGGAGAATACGCGGTACCGTTTTCATCACGGTAGCTCGTGAGTGAGTTTTGCCACGCACGAATATCTGTCGGCTTTATTTCACGCAGAGGCATTTTTCCGAAATACGGCGTTATTTTCAGGTCAACCATAAACCGTTTGTTTGATATGGTGGAGCGTTTTAACCGCTGTTCCATATCCTTGAAATAAATATCAATGAAATCCGAAAACTTCATTTCAAGACTTGCGGATGACTGACTTAAAAAATCCCGTTCCCATTCCTGTGCTTCACGCTTTGTGCGGAAGCCTCTTTTCTTTTTATGAATGGTGTCGCCTTTCCAGTTTGTCACCCTTATCTGCGACATCCATTTCCCTGTTTTTGAATCCTTTGTTACTGACATTTAAGCTCCTTTCCGGGAAGTGAAGCGTTAAAGCGTATTGGCAGGATTTTCATACAGTGCTTTTAAATATTCATTTCTTTTGGTAATTCTTTCGTTTTCGCTCATATCTTCCGGCTCTTTTGTTTCAACCGCAAGGGACGAATAATAATCAAGCGTCTGATCCTTCCATTTGTCATAGTTCTCCCTGCTCTGCGAATAGGAATAAAATTCTTCGCGCATATTCGCCCAATCTTCAAGAAACAGACACATATCAGAATTTAAGTCTGCCGATAAATCCTTTCCGTTGAAATTTATCGAACATTCCCAGCCGTCATTCTTTGGCGGCTTTTTTACATCAATTCCGAATTTAATTCCCGAAACCTTTTCAAGACAGAAAAGAAAGCTCATAATATCCGACATACATTCTATTTTTGCACCGTCTTTTTTATAGCCCAGCAAATACGATGATGAAGTTTCCAAAACTTTTGCAATGGTATTTACCATTCCGACTGAAATATTGATTTCGCCGTTTTCGTATTTTTGAACAGTGCGCAGAGATTTACCGAGTATGTCAGCAAGCTCCTGTTGATTCAATCCTTTACGCTTTCGCATTTCACGAACTCGTTTTCCTATTGTATTTTCTTCTGAATTATTCATATCTAATTCACCTCACAATTATTATAACATAAAATAATACGAATTTCAAGTGCATATTTTAATAAATTTTAGTCTTGACAAACGCATGAATAATGTGTATAATATAAATGTGCATTAAAAGTACTTATTTATATTTGTATTATTCCGTTATAAGCTGATAACACGAATTAAAAATACTTTTTATTGAAAGAGAGGTGAGAAAATGAGGGCACAGTATATTACAGTTGATGAGGTTTCGGCAGCTCTTGGTATCAGTAAAAGCAAGTCGTATCAGATTATCAGAAGTCTGAACAGAGAGCTTCGGGATATGGGCTATATTACTGTATCGGGCAAATGTCCGCTGCAGTACTTCAAACAAAAATTTTATGGGTTTCAGATAAATAACGATGAGCAGTAATTATCCAGAAAAGGAAAGGCGGCGGTCTTATGTGAACAGAAACTTTTTTATACTTGAAAACAGTATTTTTAATTATGATTTAGATGTGTATGAGTTTAAAGTTTATGCTTATCTTTGTATGCGGGCGGATATAAAAACAAAGAATTGTTTTCCGTCTGCCTGCAAAATTGCAGATGAATGTGCTATAAGCGAATCGAAAGTGCGCAGGGTAATAGCTTCGCTTGAGAAAAAAGGGTTTATTTCAAAAAGAGAACGGTTTTTAAAAAGCTCAAGGGGCAGAAATCATCAGACGAGCAATCTGTACCACATAGAGGAACTCCCTGTATGCGGTACAGGCACCTCTGTGCCGTCAGTCTGTAACCCCCTGTACATCAGAGAGGGCAATTAACAAAACTCATATAATAAAATATATTTATCAAAAACCATAACAACAAGAAGGTGAGGCCGTGGATTCGGAAACAGAAAAATTCTATTATTATCTTGATGAGTGCTATTTTCATCCCGAAAGGGACAAGGAATATTTATCACAAACCGAGAAGAATTTGGCGAGAAAAGCGATGGAGCTTTTATGGAATAAGCCGAAAATAAAAATTGACGGAGTTACATATTCCAATACTGAAATACGGAAAAAACTTCTTGGCGAAATGATGCCTGAAATTTTAGACAGAGCGGTAGAAATTTATCGTACGGCTCAGAACGTGAAATATGAGTCGGCTTATCTGGCAACCTGTATTTTTGGCACACTCATAAATTATGACGCATATATAGAACGGCTGTTTAATCAGACGTTTTATAGTTAAAATCCAAAATCTGAAAAAGAAAGAGGTGAATAAACATAAAAAATAATTATCAGGTATTAACGCTGACACCAAAGCAAAGCCACAGTGTAAATAAACTCATTCGGAAGGAATGCTGTAATTATGATAACGGAAATTGTATTTTGCTTGATGACGGAGAGGTATGTGTGTGTCCGCAAGTTATTACATATTCGCATATTATCTGCAAATGGCTTAAAATAGCTGTGCTGCCTCTGGATAAGGGGTTGTATGCTGAAATTACAAAGCCTCAAAATCTTAAAAGATGTGCATACTGCGGCAAGACATTTGCAAGCAAGGCAAATAAAACAAAATACTGTGATAATTGCAGAGTTGTTGTCCGCAGAAAGAAAAAGGCTGAATACGAACGTAACAGACGGCTGAGAATGGGCAAATAAAGGCGAAAAAACTTTACAAATACAAGGCTCTTTTGAGGGGAATTTCGTATTGGAATATAAATTCATTAATACCCCTCAAAAAGAGCCTCTATTTGTCCACACAGTATTTTTAAAATATTTAATCAAAAAGGGTTTGGGATTACCCAAAAAATCAAATCAATTTTAAGCGAGTGTGGCTGCACTTGCTTTGCTTGCTATTCCGCCCGGATATGGCAAGTAAGCAAAATTGATTTTTTGTGAGTGGGTACTCACTCGCTTTGCTTGCTATGCTATGAAAATAGACCTATTTTCTTTGCAACAGCAGAAAAAACATAATTAAATTTATGCAATATGTAGAAATATTAAATATGGTATTGCTTTTGTTCGAGTTTTAGAATATAATATATATGTTATCAAATGAGGAGTGTAGTCATATGAAAATTATGTCCGCAAGAGAAGCAGCTGATAAATGGGGAATCTCACAAAGGCGAGTGGCTGTTCTTTGCTCGGAAAACAGAATAGCAAATGCAGAAATGATAGGCAATATGTGGGTAATGCCTTCAAATGCAAAAAAGCCTATTGATGCCAGAAGCACAAGGTATGCCAGTATAGATTCAAACATTGTAAAACCTTTTTTGAAATGGGCAGGCGGCAAGGGACAGTTGCTGAAAGAAATAGAAAAATATTATCCGTTTGATGACGGTAAAATTACAAAATATGCCGAGCCATTTGTTGGCGGTGGTGCAGTTTTGTTTGATATACTTAATAAATATGAGTTAAAAGAAATCTATATCAGCGATATTAATGCTGAACTTATAAATACCTATCGTATTATTCGGGATAGTATTGATGCTTTGATAGAAATACTGCTACACTTGCAGAATGATTTTGTTCCGTTAGATACCGATGAACGCAAAAAGTATTATATAAATAAGCGTGAGCGTTTCAATGATTTAAAAGTAAACGGCGATGAAAATATCAATATTGAGAAAGCGGCATTGATGATATTCTTAAATAAAACTTGCTTTAACGGTCTGTTCCGAGTGAACAAAAAGGGGTTATTTAATGTTCCTATGGGTGCATATAAAAATCCTTTAATTTGCGATGAAAATAATCTTAGAGCGGTATCGGAGAAGTTGCAAAAAGTAACTATTGTGTGTGGAGATTATAGAAAGTCGGCTGAATTTATTGATAAAAATACTTTCGTCTATTTTGATCCGCCATACCGACCGATTACTGATACTGCGAGCTTTACTGCATATACTGAAAACTTGTTTAACGATGAGGAACAGGTTGAACTTGCACATTTTGTTGATGATATGCACAGAAAGGGTGCTAAAATAGTAATAAGTAATTCGGATCCAAAAAACTCAAATACAGAAGATGATTTCTTTGATAATATATATTCTGCTCATAAAATCAGGCGAGTGGAGGCTACACGAATGATTAACTGCAATAGTGAGGCAAGGGGAAAGATCAAAGAATTGCTTATCAGTAATTTTTAAGGGGGAAGAAAAATGAACTACGAGTATGATGTAGCATTGTCTTTTGCGGGAGAAGATAGAGAATTTGTGGAAAATTGTGCAGAAATTTTACGTTCATTAAATATCAATGTCTTTTATGATAACTACGAAAAAGAAGTATTACTTGGAAAGAATTTATATAGTTACTTGGCAGATGTTTACAAGAACAGAGCACGTTTTGCTATTGTTTTTGTTTCAGAATCGTACAAGAAAAAAAGGTGGACAAACCACGAGCTTGAATATATAACCGCACGCAAATTTACACAAGATGAAGAATATCTATTACCTGTAAAACTTGATGAAACAGAGTTGGACGAAATACCTTTAACAACAGGCTATTTGCCAGGCGACAGTCCAATAAAAGTTGCGATTACAATTGCCAAGAAAATTAATAGTAAATTAGATATACAGTTGATGATTTCTGAATTGAAAGACTATCTCCCTGATTATGAAATAGATATCATTGGAAGCGAAGTTTCTTTCAAGTGTGAACAAGAAGATTTTTATGCTGAATATCCAATTGGCTTTATGATGGAATTATATCGCCAAGATTTAATTGAACGAGCATTTGTGTTACCAGCTATTGTGCCGAATTAATAGGAGGGTTTATTTATGAGCAGAGATTTTAATACCTGGTTGTCAGGATTTCGTAACAGTATTGCGGATTACGGCTATTATATAGATTTTGAAAAGGTTCATAGAAATGTGGATAACATTAAGGTTGAGCTTAATATCTTAAATTCTCTTATTGGCTCAAAGAATATTGAGGCGGATTTTGAGCTTTTGCTCGGAAAATATCCTGAAATATTAAAGTGTATTCCGTTGCTTTTGGCAGTAAGAGCAAATGAGATCTATGCTATTGACGGAGATGGCGAGTTTACATACGAATTTAAAAGGTCTAACCAATCCGTAGAGCAATATAAGATATTTATGCGTAAAACCGGTTTGTTCGATCTTATGGCAAATCACATTATAAATAACCTAGTTGACTATGCAACAGGTGTTGAAGCAGGGCTTGATTCTAATGGTCGCAAGAATCGTGGCGGACATCTTATGGAAAATTTAGTTGAAAGCTTTATTCAAAAAGCCGGATTTGTTAAAGACGAAAATTATTTTAAGGAAATGTATATTCACCAAATTACCGAAAAATGGAGCATAGATTTATCGGCGATTTCCAATCAAGGAAAAATGGAAAAGCGTTTCGATTATGTAATTAAAACGCCTAATATGATTTATGGCATCGAAACGAATTTTTACGGAAGTGGTGGCAGCAAGCTGAATGAAACAGCTCGGAGCTATAAAACACTGGCATTAGAAACTGATACCATAGATGGATTTACATTTGTATGGTTTACAGACGGAAAAGGCTGGACAAGTGCAAGACATAATCTTGAAGAAACATTTGATGTTATGGAGCACATTTATAACATTGATGATATGGAAAACGGGATAATTCAAGAGGTTTTTAAATAATGGCAGAAAAGAGAATAAAAAAGTGGGAACCAGAAGATTTTGAACTTGAAATGACAACGCATTGGTCATTTCCGAAACGTGGTGATTGGGCAACTCACGATGCGAAATGGCGTGGAAATTGGTCACCTTATATACCCAGAAATATAATATTAAGATATTCACAAGAGGGCGACTTAGTTCTTGATCAGTTTGCTGGAGGAGGCACTACCCTTGTTGAAGCGAAACTTTTAAACCGTGATATAATCGGCGTGGATATAAATGACATTGCCCTTGAGTGGTGCAAAGAAAAGACAAGCTTTGAATATGAGCCGGCAAAAGGAAAGGTGTATATTAAAAAGGGCGATGCAAGGAATCTTGATTTTGTGCCGGACGAAAGCATCGATCTAATATGTACGCATCCGCCGTATGCAGATATTATTAAATATAGTGATGGTGTTGATGGCGATCTATCTCAATTAAAAGTTAAGGATTTCCTTGAAGAAATGAAAAGGGTTGCGGCAGAAAGTTATCGTGTGCTTAAAAAGGATAAGTTCTGTGCTATTCTTATGGGTGATACAAGACAAAAGGGCTGTATGATACCGATGTCGTTTGACGTAATGCGTATCTTTGAGGATGCAGGATTTAAGCTAAAAGAGCTCATTATAAAAGAGCAGCATAATTGCAATGCAACAGGATATTGGAAAACAAATAGTATGAAATACAATTTTTTGCTAATTGCTCATGAGTATTTGTTCGTATTTAGAAAATGATGAATTTTATGAAATTATTGCTTAAAGGAAGTGAGTGCCTTGAAAATAAATTTTAGAGGATTAGTGGATCTACATGTGCTGCCTACAACAGAGCCACTCTTGCCGCTATATGAAGCGATTGTTAATTCAATTCAAAGTATAGAGGAAGCAGGAATTGAGAATGGTAAAATAGAAATTGAAATTCAGAGAGAAGCACAAATGCAGATGTTTGGTGAATCGTGGGAAACAGATATTGATAATATTATTATAAAAGACAATGGCATTGGTTTTAATAATCAAAATTTTGAATCATTTGATACATATGCGACTGATTTCAAGGTAGAAAAAGGCTGTAAAGGTGTTGGAAGAATTATGTGGCTAAAAGCCTTTTGTGGTGTGGAAATTGATAGTGTGTATTGTGAAAATGAAAAAATATATAATCGAAAGTTTTCGTTTGACATTAATAATTCAGTAAATAATATGTCTATTGAAGAAGTGCCTAAATCAATAGAGCCTTTTACAACTGTAAAGCTTATCGGCATGATGTCTAAAATAAAAAAGGTTACACCTAAGATGCTTAAAACTATTGCAAGAGATATTTTCAATCACTGTTTTGTATATTTTATTACGACTGATATGCCGCAAATATATTTAAAAGATGAGAATGAAGTTTTGAATATAAATTCTTTGTTTGAGGAATATAAAAAAGAAAAAATTGTTATAAACGATTTTAAAGTTAATGGACATGATTTTAAAATTATACATTCAAAAAATTATAATTCATCCTCGGCAACTCATACTGTTAATTTTTGTGCACACAGCAGAAAAGTTTCCGCAATAAATATAAATACATTTTTAAATAATGTTAATAGTCGCTTCGTAACAGAGGAGGGGGAATTTTCCTATAATGGATATGTTATCTCCGAATTTTTGGATAATAATGTAAATCGAGAACGCACGGCATTTAATATTCCAGAAATAGAAACAAACCTATTTGAAAATATAACAAAAGAGGATATATTGAATATAATTAAACCACTGGTTATGGAATTTCTAAAAAAGGACATTGATAATTACAGCATACACAAGTATGAAAAAATAAAAGAATTTATATGTAGCAAATACCCAAGATATAGGGTTTTGTTAAAAAATTTTCCGGAATTTATAAACAATATAGTATTAACTGCTGATGAAGAAAAATTGGAATTAGAATTATTTAAGCAAGAACAAGTATATAAATTCAAATTAAAACAAGAAGGCAAGAATATTGAAAAACAGATTAAAAGCAATAAAAATGTAAAAGAACTGATAAAGCAGAAAACATCATATGCAGAAAAAATATCCGATCTTGGAAAGAGCAGTTTGGCAGAATATATTTTGCATAGGAAGGCAATATTGGATATATTAGACGAAAACTTAAAATATTCTAATTATGACGGATTAGAATATGCATACGAGGAAAATATTCACCAAATAATTTTTCCTATGCAAACAACATCCGATGATATTGATTATCAATCACATAATCTTTGGATAATAGATGAAAAACTTGCATATCACTATTATTTGGCATCAGATAAAAAATTAAGTTCTATGCCACCGTTGAGTACAACAAGCGATAATGAACCAGATATAATTATTTTCGATAAACCATTTGCGTTTACAGATGAGGATAGGCAACCGTTTAAAAATATTAGCATTATAGAGTTTAAACGACCAGGAAGAAATAATTATAGCAACTCGGAGAATCCTATACAGCAGATTATTGAATATATGGATGATATTATTGCTGGTAAAATCAAAACTAAAGATGGACGATATATAGAAAGTTGTGATAATCTTCGGTTTTATTGTTATATTATATGCGATATGACAGAAAATATAAAAAAGTATTCCAAACAGAGAGGTTTCAAATCTTCACCTGATGGAATAGGATCTTATTATTTTCTTGATAACTATAAGGCTTATATGGAAATTATACCATACAGCAAGCTGATACAAGATTCTAAGCAGAGAAATAAGATATTATTTGATAAGTTGTTTATGCAATGACAATGTGAATTGTTACTATGCCTTGCAATATTTCTATAAATAACAAAAAAATTCATAATCATCAACCTGTAAACCACCGGCAACTACCCATTTTGAATAATTGTATGAGGTGAATTTTGGCGCAGTGCCGGTGGCTACAATTTGGCTACAAAATTTTAATCAAATAACTATAAGTGTAAAAATGCATGGAATAAATGCACAAAAAAGCGTATTATAAGTGCATATTATTACTGCCTGTTAAATACCTGAGTTGGAGTGGGAGTAAATGTTCGGGGACAAACCCCATTTTGAAAGGCTCTTTACCACCCTATATATTGACAAAAAATCGAAATTTTTAAAACATAACAGGGTGTACAGCAAAACATTTTGCTGTACGCCCTGTTATGTTTTTATTCAGTTCATTTTTGCAAGTGTTTCTTCTATGCCCTTTACGATAGCCTCTGCAATGCTGTTTTGCCCGCTTGTGCTGAGAAGATAGCTGCGGTCGCTTTCGTTGCTTATAAATGCTGTTTCCACAAGTACTGCCGGGCTTTTTGTTGTTCTTATAACATACAGGTTTGCCCCGTTTTGAATATTTTTTGGTGCGAGGGGCGTTTCCTTCAGCATATTGTTGTATATATTCTTTGCCAAAAGCGTACCCGTTGCCGACTCGGGATGATAATACACCTGTGTTCCCGAAATTTGTGCGTTATCGATAGAATTGCAGTGTATGCTTACAAAAAGGTCGCAATTGCTGCTGTTTTCAATATCTGCCCGCCCTGAGAGTGATATAAAATTATCCGTGTCACGCGTATAAATTACACCTATGCCGCGCGCCGTAAGCTTTTCCCCCACTTTTTTTGCTATTGCAAGGTTTATAATGCTTTCATAGGCTACCGCCTCTCCGCTTTTGTTATAGCCTATCGCGCCGGGGTCATATCCGCCGTGACCTGCGTCTACAATAACAGTGCGCCTTCCCGCAACGTTACCCTGGTTTCCGCTCGGCGCGGCACTGTCCTTTGTTTTGTAAATTCCCTTTTGGGCGCTGTATGCCAAAAGATTGCTGCCGTCAACCGACACTGTGCATCCGCTGCCGCTTTTTGTAATAATAATCTCGTAAATATTACTGTCGTGAATTTCTATTTTCTGCGGCTGCATTGAAAGGTTTGCAAACGTTACCTTATATCCGTTTGCAACAGCAGACCCGCTGCCGCTGTACTGAGCGTCAAAGTACACACGCTTTGAAAATGCGTCATACATAATTTGCGTATTCTGCGAATTTTCCGCACGAAGCAAAATTCCTGCGCTGCTTGACATAACGCACACCTGCGCGCTTGCGCTTACATCAAACACAACACGCGCCTGCGAATTGTAGTTTGAATATCTTACGCTTTTTACGCACTTGCCGTTAAGTGTTATTGTATCGCCTGCTGTTTTAAAAGTCGCCCCCGGGAAATCAAAAACAATCCTTTCGGGATTTTGATAACGCGTTATTTTAGGTGAAATTCCGTACTGTGTGCGAATGTATATGTTATCATACCTGCCGTCTGTTGCTGCGGATACGGTGCCGAACACACCGTATCCCTCTTCTATAGGACCCGCATCCGGCTGTGACGGCTGCTGCGTTTTCTTCTTTGCTATGCTGACAGTGCGCGTAGAATCGTCCCACCCGACGTTATAGCCGAGCTTCTCCGCAACAAACCGCACCGGAACCATAGACTTTAACCCGTCTTTACTGTAGCCTATAAGCATCGGCAGCGGCTGATCCTGCGCAATCTGCACAAGCTGACCGTTTACATAGGTGTTCCTGTCGCCGATTTTTATAAGCAGCGAAACTGTACTGTCGCTTATTTCCACCTGGCAGGTGTCATCATGCCACAGTACCTTTGCGCCGAGAGCCTCAAAAACTTCTCTCACGGGGACCATTGTTCTGCCGTCAATTATAACCGGATCCATAGGAAGAGCATTTATTTGCTTCCCTTCCACGTTTAAAATAAGCTTTCCCCCGTCATAATCGTGATAGGCATCGTTATAATACAGCTGCGCCGCAGACGCTGATACACAGAATGTAAGCAGCGCTGTCAAAACAAATATTAATAAATAAACTATCTTTTTCAACGAAAAACACCTCGCTTCACGACTGTATTCGACATTTTTTCATATTTTCCTTTTGCCGCAGCCATTTTGTGACCGTAATGTAACATTTCACATCAGCTTCATCTGACCGTTTGTTTCTTCCCCGTCGTTTCCGAACGGGATTTTGTAATGCTCATACGCCGCTTTTGTTACACAGCGTCCGCGCGGTGTGCGTGTTATAAAGCCTATTTGCAGCAAATACGGCTCATACATATCCTCAATGGAGGAGGCATCCTCCCCTATTGTTGCAGCAAGCGTTTCAAGCCCTACGGGTCCGCCGCCGAAATTTTTTATAATAGATGTAAGCATTTTCTTATCCGTTGCGTCAAGCCCGAGGTTATCCACCTCCAGCATTTTAAGTGCAGAGTCTGCAACCTCTTTTGTAATTATGCCCTGTGCGCATATCTGGGCATAATCGCGCACGCGGCGCAAAAGGCGGTTTGCTATACGCGGTGTACCGCGGCTGCGTGCCGCAATTTCCGCTGCACCTTCTTTGGCGATGTCTATATTCATTATGGCGGCGTTTCTTGTTACTATTTCCATAAGGTTTTCCTTAGAATACAGCTCAAGCCTTGAAAAAACGCCGAACCTGTCACGCAGCGGTGCGGAAAGCATACCTGCGCGCGTTGTCGCGCCGACAAGTGTAAACGGCGGCAGACTGAGTCTTACAGACTGCGCGCTCGGTCCTTTTCCTATTATAATATCAAGTGAAAAATCCTCCATCGCCGGATATAAAATTTCCTCTACCGAACGGGAAAGGCGGTGTATTTCGTCGATAAAAAGCACATCCTGCGGTGCAAGGTTTGTAAGGATTGCGGCAAGGTCCATCGGTTTTTCTATCGCGGGTCCGCTTGTTACCCTTATGTTTACCCCCATTTCATTGGCTATGATAGATGCAAGGGTTGTTTTTCCGAGTCCGGGCGGACCGTATAAAAGGCAATGGTCAAGCGCCTCTTTTCTTGCAAGTGCGGCATTTATATATATTTTAAGGCTTTCTTTTACCTTGTCCTGTCCTATATATTCGTCCATCGTCTTCGGACGTATGGTATGCTCCGCATCATCCTCCTGAAGCTGGCGTGCCGATATTACGCGATCATCAAATTCCATTTGACATTCTCCTTAAAGCTTCTTTAATTATCTCCTCTGTGGTAAGAGAAGCTGTATCCATTTGCATAATTGTTTTTTGTGCCTCCGACGGTGACGCGCCAAGTGCAATAAGTGCGTTTACAGCCTCTGTATCGCTGCGAAGCGTTTCTTTTGAAACAACCGTATTTGTTTCTCCCTGTGCGGAGACATCCTGCACGGCAAACTTATCCTTAAGCTCTAATATCACGCGCTGCGCTGTTTTTGTTCCAACGCCCGGTGCGCGCGATATTGCCTTTGCATCGCCGCACATAACGCAAAGCGCCAGCTCCTGCGGGGAAAGCGTTCCCAAAATTGAAACCGCTGCCTTTGGACCTATCCCGGAAACAGATGTAAGACGGTTAAAGCTTGTAAGCTCGTCCTTTGTGATAAAGCCGTACAGCTCCATCTGGTCTTCTCTTACCTGTAAAAATGTGTTCACGGTTGCGGTGTGTCCTATATCGCCTATTTTTGCAATGTCAGACTGCGGCATTGTAACACAAAACCCAACGCCGTCCACATCTATTACTACACTGTTTTCGTTCTTTGCGGCTATGTTTCCTCTTAAAAATGAAATCATTTCACTGCACCTCTCAGAAAATTGTTCTGCCCGTTATCCCGTTAAACCGCATACTGTTCCCGTGGCACACGGCGATTGCAAGGGCGTCTGCAACATCGTCGGGCTTGGGTATTTCAAAAAGCCCGAGCATTGACTTTGTCATTTGCTGAATTTGGTTTTTATCCGCCCTTCCGTAGCCGGTAAGCGCCTGTTTTACCTGAAGCGGTGTATATTCATATATCGGAATTTTATGCTGTACCGCCGAAAGCAAAATAACGCCGCGCGCCTGCCCGACGGCAAAGGCTGTTTTGGCATTGTTATTGAAAAACAGTTCTTCAACGCTCATTACCTCGGGGCGAAATTCCTCCAAAATTTCGTTCATTTTATTATAAATAATTTCAAGCCGCGTTTCAAGCGGTGTATGCGCCCGTGTTGTTATGGCGTTATATGTAACCGCCTTATAGCGGTTTGTCTCTTTTTCAACCACACCATAGCCTACTATGGCAATTCCGGGGTCTATTCCCAGTATTCTCATTTATTGTCTGCCTTTCTTCTGAGCATTGCGTTTTTACAAACAGGCTCGTCCGTTTTTATATACAAAATCTGCGCGGCGTGGTTTGCCACTTCTGTTTCGTTTTTGTTTTCATCATAAATTTTTTCAATTTTCTGTTTTATAAAAGGCTTGCCGGGTCTAATAATTTCAACCTCGTCACCCTTGAAAAATCTGTTGCGCTGCGTTATTTTTGCAAGGCACGTATCGGGGTCATAATCAAGCACTATGCCGCAAACGTCATAATCGCGTATATACGAGCTTGAACCGTATATCTGCGCGCCCGTATCGGGAATACCGAAGAAAAACCCCGTATAATAATCGCGGTGGCTTACCTTTCTAACCTCATCTGCAATGCTTTGCTCTGTTTTATAATTTTCGGGGTCAGCGTAGTATTTGTCAAGTGCGCGCCGATATGCACCTACAATCGTTGCAACATAGTATTCACTTTTAACGCGCCCCTCTATTTTAAGAGATGTAATACCGCTTTCCAAAAGCTGCGGGATATGCTCTATCATACAAAGGTCTTTGGAATTCATAATAAACGTTCCGCGTTCGGTTTCATATACCGGCATATATTCCCCGGGGCGTTTTTCCTCCATAAGCGCATACTGCCAGCGGCACGGATGGCTGCATGCGCCGTAGTTGCTGTCACGCGCGGTCATATAATTGCTGAGCAGGCATCTGCCCGAATATGATATGCACATTGCACCGTGAATAAAGGCTTCTATCTCACATTCCTGCGGAATATTTTCCCTTATCTGCTTTACCTCTTCAAGTGACATTTCACGCGCAAGTACCACACGCTTTGCCCCCATATTATACCATGCCTTAACCGTTTCGTAATTTGTATTATTTGCCTGTGTGCTTATATGAATTTCAAGCGACGGCGCCGCCGCCCTGCACAGATTAAATGCTCCCAAATCCGAAATAAGAACTGCATCCGCACCCATTTTTTCAATTTCCGCAAAATAGCGCTTCATATCTTCAAGGTCACGGTTGTGCGGTATAATGTTTGCCGTAACATAAACCTTTTTTCCCATGGAATGTGCAAATTCTATCCCCTTGCGCATTTCATCCGGGGTAAAATTATCCGCGCAGGCGCGCAGTGAAAAAGCCTCGCCCCCGATATAAACAGCGTCCGCACCGTATAAAAGTGCAATCTTAAGCTTGTACAAATTTCCCGCCGGGGCAAGAAGCTCCGCCTTTTTCAAATCAATCACCCAATCTTTACAGACAGCGTAACCCCGTCACCTATCGGTATAACGGTAGTTGAAAGGTTATCTGCCGTTGTTATTTCTTCTATAAACATTTTAAGCCGTTTTACTATTGTAATTTTTCTGCGAATAATCTTGTTTTCATCCTCAACCATACCGTGATACAAAATGTTATCCGCCAAAAGCACGCCGCCCTTTTTTAAAAGCCGCATTATGTCGGGCAAAAATTCTATGTACTGCCCCTTTGCCGCATCCAGAAAGATAAAGTCAAACTGCCCGTCAAGCCAGTGCAAAACGTCAATTGCCTCTCCCTCGATTACCTGTATTCTGCCTTCGTTGTGGGTTTTAAATACGTTATTGATTGCCTCGTCCGAATGTTTCTTATACCTCTCCACGGTAATTATTTTGCTTTCCTGCGGGAGGTTGTCTGCCATCAAAATAGCGCTGTATCCGACCGCCGTACCGATTTCAAGCACGCGATGCGGGCAAAGCATTTTCATAAGAGTTACTATAAGCTGCTCTGTTTCAGGTCTTATTATCGGGGCATAGCTTTCCTCTTTTGCGCATTTTTCACGCAATGCGTCCAAAAAAGCCCCGCGTGATGCGGGTTTAAGCTCTAAAAAATCGTGTTCCATAAGTCACCCTGCATAATATATTTCGTTTTTTACGCGCTGTGCCGTTTCCTCGCCCTTTATTGCTTTTACTATTTCAAAAGCGAAATCGTAGGCTGTTCCCATTGCCTTTGAGGTTATGACATTTCCGTCTGTTTGAACGGCTGCCTCCGTATATGTTCCTCCCGCAAAGCTTTTTTCAAAGCCGGGATAACACGTCGCTTTCTTCCCGTTTAAAAGCCCCATTTCTCCCAAGATACTCGGCGCGGCGCATATCGCGCACACCTTTTTTCCGTTTTTATACGCATAGTTTATAAATTTTTTAACGTCTGCATTTTTCTTCATTATATCAGTTCCGCCAAGACCGCCCGGAAGAATTACCGCCTCGGTCTTTTTAATATCCGCCTCCGTAATTGTCACATCACATAAAACGGTTATCCCGTGTGCGCCGCGCACACCGGTTTTTTCCACGCCAACCATATTAACCTCAATCCCTGCTCTGCGCAAAATGTCTGTACAGCAAAGAGCTTCTATTTCTTCAAACCCGTCTGCCAAAAATAAATATACCATACCGCTACACTTCCTTTATAAAATATTTATCTATCATAAATTCGGGGTGGTAGCTCTGCTTTGCTTTTCTGAGCCCCTCTATACCCATATCCTCCTCACGGTTTACATACACGGTATCACTCCATTCATTTTCTAAAAACAGCTTATTGATACACTGGTACGCGCCGCGGAACCGCTCGTCCGCAAGCTCTATCTGTATAAGCGCGGTATCATCCGTAAGCCTTTCGCCGAAGGTCATTGCGGCAATTTCGCCGTCAACCAAAATTGCGCCGCCCTTTTGCTCCAACGCGCTGTAATTTTCAAAATAGGCATGCATAGCGCCAAGCTCGTAAGGGTTTTGGTTTTTTCCCTTGCCCTCAACTATTTCATATGCGCGCAAAGCGCATTTTTCAAGAAGTGCACCGCCTGCTACCTTTTCATATTGGTATCGGTAATTATTCTGAAAATAATTCAGGTGGTTTTTTTTGGCGTGCAGCTTTTTTCCCGAAAGATTTATCATCTTTTCGGTAAGGTACACATAGTCGGCACAGTCCGCATCGTTTTCATAAACAAATTTTTCCGGGTAAAGGCTTTTAAGCTTCTGCGCGTTTTTTTCATCCGTAAGCGCAAAGTTAAGCTTTATTCCCAGGCTTTCGCAATATAAGAAAAGCTTATCAACCGCCTTTTTTATATCTCCGTCACCTATCGGGAAGAAAAATTCCGCAGGCTTTCCCTTTTTTGAAAACTTTATATAGAAAAATTCTTCATCGTGCGCAGTTTCAAGATTATAATACGCATTCCATATAAACATTGTTGTAAACACACCCTCCGACGCGGGCGTAGGGTTCTTTTTACGGTACCTGTCATATACCTCTTTGTCCGAAACACTTATTTTTTTAAATTCCAACATAAAAACGTTCCTTTATTTGTATCTTTTTCCTTTAAAAATTACCTTTAAGCCGAATTTTGGAAGCGCCAGCATTCTCACAAACCGTGACGGCTGTTTTACAAGACGGTACAGCCATTCTATACCGTGGCGGCAGTAAAAGTCCGGCGCACGCATAACATTGCCCGCAAACACATCCAGACACCCGCCTGCACCGATTGCAAGGCGCACATTCAGCTTGTCCTTATTTTTATCAATCCATTTTTCCTGCTTTGGAAAGCCGAGACAAACCATCAAAAAGTCTGCGTTTGCCGCATTTATACTTTCTATAACCTCTTCATCATCTGAAAAATACCCGTCGTGCGTTCCGGCTATCTCTATACCCTTATACTTTTCGGAAATGTTTTTTGCAGCCGTTTCGGCAACGCCGGGTTTTGCGCCCAAAAGATACACCCTTTTTCCCGTCTTTGCCATACTTTTCAATATTTCACACGCAAGGTCATACCCCGCAACACGTTCGGGAAGCGGATGCCCCAATATTTTCGCGCCGTATACCACGCCTATTCCGTCGGGGATAACCATATCAGCTTTATTTATAACATCGCGGTATTCTTCGTTTTCCGAAGCGTACAGTATAATCTCCGAATTAGGTGTATAAACAGTGCTTACGCCGCTTTCCTTAAGCATTTTTTCGGCACGGCGCGTTGCTTGTGCCATATCTACATTGTCTACATTTATTCCTAAAATATTTACCTTGTCCACAAAATTACACCTCCGCAAATTTTACAAAACATACCTTTTTATATTATAGCATTTTTTTTCATTATGTGCAACTAATTTATAAGACACGCAATAAAAAAGTATGGGGCGGAAAAGTCTACCCCATACTTTTTTACTGTACGTTTTTCTCTATAAACGGTGCCACCAGTGCAAGTGCAACTGTTGTTATGATAATTTCCGGCACCATATATCCGCCGTTATACAAAAGGCTGTACGAAAGCACGCTCTGCCCCTCGTCCGCATACACGCCCCATATAAGTATACCGGAAAGAATATGGCATACATAGCGCATAACGGTTACCAAAAATCCTGACAAAGCGATTGCATAGCGCTTTTTACCGAGCGCACGGTAAATTCCGCCTGCAAAGCCCAGCACGCCGAACGCCGCGATATAGTCAAGCACGACCACCAAAACATAGTTTATAAAGCTTTGTGTCGGCGGCGGGTAAAATCCAAACAGCATTTGTATAAATGCGTAAAGCACCGAGCATAAAAGCCCCCATTTTGTACCAAGCATCAGTGATACGGAAACAATCGGCACCATACTTGCCAATGTTACCGAGCCGCCCTGAAGCCACGGCGCCGGGATAAGCTTTGACACCCACATAAGCACGGTTGCCATAGCTACCATAAGCGCCCCCAGTGTGATTTTTTTTGTGTTGTTCATACTACTCCTTCCCTGCCTGTCGGGAATAAAAAAACAGGTTATGTAAAACACATAACCTGAATTTCCCACTTTTTCCCTACGTTGGCATTATCCAAATCAGGTTACGGGTCAAAGCGATAACACGCTTACTCTCAGCCTGCTTAACGCAAGCCCCCCTTTTGTTACAACGACATTTTATTACATTTTCTTCTTTTTGTCAAGCCTTATATTGTTTTTTATATCTTTTCTTATTTAACGTATTTTTTTATATTCTCGGAAGCGTCCGCAGGATTCATACTGAGTATTATCTGAATTTCAGCATTATTTGCTTCCGCAATCTTGGCGGTTTTTTCCAAGAAAGCTTCAAACTCTGTCATGTTATCATTAACAATCTTTGTAATGCTGTCAACAAATATGTGTGCAATATCATAATTTTGCGAGAGCATACCGCATATAAACCCGTAAAATTCTTCATACGATTCTATGGAATACTCCTCCGTATCCACCAAACGAACCTTGTGAGAAAGGTCAAGAACATGTCTTTTCCCCTTATTTATAAAAACAACATTGCCCGTTGCCGACTGTTCCGCAATATGTACAGCCTCAATAAGCTTAGCGGTTTTGCCTGTGCCCTTTTCCCCTATGATAACATTCAACATAAGAAAGCCCTCCTGTTATATATTGTTTCGGTGAAAGGGATAATCCCTTTCTTTAGAAACATTATACTATATTACAGCGTCAATATCAAGTAATTTTTGTTAATTTCAATAATTTTTAACACCTTGTTTATTTTTCGTATATGTTGTTTCCGAGCCTGTCTATTGCAACTATGCACGGAAAATCTTTAACGGTATATCTGCACACCGCCTCCGTTCCGAGATCGTTGTAACAAAGCACCTCCGCTGAAATAATCGACTTTGAAATAAGCGCCGCAGCACCGCCTATCGCAGCAAAATAAACAGCACCGTTTTTTACCATAGAGTCTGTCACCTCTTTGCTGCGCACGCCCTTTCCTATCATACCCTTAAGCCCCCTTTCTAAAAGTGCGGGGGTATATTTATCCATACGGTAGCTTGACGTAGGCCCCGCCGGACCTACTGCGTATCCCGGTTTTGCGGGAGCGGGACCTACGTAGTAAATAACCTCTCCCTTAATACTTATCGGAAGATTGCGGTTATTTTGTATCAATTCATAAAAACGCTTGTGCGCAGCGTCGCGCCCTGTGATTATTGTTCCCGTCAGAAGCACGCTGTCACCCGCGCGAAGCGCTTTTATATCTTCATCCTTTAAAGGAAGCTGTATTTTCTTTTCCAATTTTGCTTTCCCCTTTCATATAACGGCGCTTTTGTGTCTTGCCGCGTGGCAGCATATATTTACGGCTACGGGCATCCCCGCGATATGTGTCGGCAGGGTTTCTATATTTACCTTCAGAGCGCTGCATTTTCCGCCAAGCCCGGCAGGACCTATGTTAAGCTTGTTTATTTCTTCAAGCATTTCATTTTCAAGGGCAGCGTATCTTTCGTCCGGATGAGAGGTATCTATGCTTCTGAAGGTTGCTTTTTTTGCAAGGCAGGCGCAGCTTTCAAATGTTCCGCCTATACCTACGCCAATAACGCACGGCGGGCACGGGTTCGGTCCGGCGTTTTTAACCGCCTCGACAACGAAATCCACAATCCCCTCCGCCCCGTACGAAGGTGAAAGCATCTTTATCTGCGACATATTTTCACTGCCGAAGCCCTTGCCGCCCACAGTGAATCGCAATCTTTCACCGCTTACAATCTTTGTGTGTATTATGGCGGGGGTGTTGTCTTTTGTGTTTTTTCTTTCATAAACAGGGTCATCGACAACACTTTTTCTGAGATACCCTTCGCTGTAAGCACGGCGCACACCCTCGTTTACCGCACTTTCAAAATCTCCGTTTATTACAACCTTATCACCGTATTCGACAAAAACAACCGCCATACCCGTATCCTGGCAGATGGGAATTTCCTCGCGCGAGGCTATATTATCATTTTCTATTATTTGTTCCAGAACGTTTTTTGCGGTTTGGCTTTCTTCACTTTCTTTAGCCTTTAAAAGAGCCGCCTTTATATCGTCACCTATAAAGTAGTTACATTCCTTAAAAAGCCTGCAAATTGTTTCTTCTATTGTGCTTGCTTCGATAACTCTCATAATTCTCCCCCTTGCAAAAGCTTTTTAAATTGAGCTTCGTCAATCGTTACAGTGCCAAGCTGCTGCGCCTTTAAAAGCTTGCTGCCCGCATCATCGCCGAAAAGCACGTAATCTGTTTTTTTACTTACGGAGGAGGACACCTTTCCGCCGTTTTGCTGTATAATCTCCGTTGCCTCACTCCTGGAAAGGGTGGGCAGCGTTCCCGTAAGAACGAAAACCTTGTCATTAAAAATATCTCCGGTTTGCTGTTCTTTATATAAAAAGTTCACTCCGCTTTTTCTAAGCTTTTCCACAATGTCGGTATTTTGCGGCTGAAGGAAAAACTTTTTTATACTTTGTGCCGTTATATCGCCCATTTCGTCAACCTCTGCAATTTCACTTTCAGGTGCATTTATAAGATTGTCAAGCGTTTTAAAGTGTTCTGCCAGAATTTTTGCATTTCTTGCGCCCACGTGACGGATGCCAAGTGCAAAAATAAGGCGCGAAAGGTCATTTTCCTTTGATTTTTCAATTGCGGAAATTAAATTTTCCGCGCTCTTTTTTCCCATTTTTTCAAGCTTTTCAATTTCCGAGGCAGAAAGCGTGTAAATATCTGCGGCAGAGGCTATAAGCTTCTCATTAAGCAGCCTTTCAACCACTGCCGGACCCATTCCCTCAATATCCATCGCATCGCGGGATACAAAGTGTATAATATTTCTCGCAAGCTGTGCCGGACATTCGCCGCCTGTGCAGCGCACGGCTGCCTCCCCCTCCTCGCGGGACACTGCCGCGCCGCATACGGGGCATCTCTCCGGCATTTGGAAAACCTTTTCATTTCCGCTGCGTTTATCCTTTACAACTTCAAGCACCTCGGGGATAATATCCCCCGCCTTTTGCACAATTACGGTGTCGCCTATGCGTATGTCCTTTTGCCGTATATAGTCGATATTATGAAGCGTTGCCCGCGAAACCTCCGTTCCTGCAAGGCGAACGGTTTCAAGCACGGCATTTGGCGTAAGTACGCCGGTGCGCCCCACCTGTACCGTAATATCCGTAATTTTTGTTTCCTTTTTTTCAGGTGGAAATTTGTACGCCACAGCCCATTTCGGACACTTTGCCGTCTGCCCGAGAATCTGCCGCTGTTTAAGCGAATTTACCTTTATAACGGCGCCGTCTATATCAAAGTCAAGCTTATCGCGGTTTTCACCTATGGTCAGCACCTCGTCAAAAGCGTCCTCTATGGTTTTGTAAACAGCCTTTTCGGGGATTGTTTTAAACCCGAGGTGCGAAAGATACTTAAGCCCCTCCGTATGCGTTTCTATGGTTTTTCCCTCTATCTGCTGAATATTAAAAACAAAAATATCAAGATTTCTTTGCGCCGTTACCGAGCTGTCAAGCTGCCTTAAGCTGCCCGCCGCCGCATTTCGCGGATTTTTAAAGGGTTTCTGCTCGCGCTCCTCCTGCAATTCGTTAAGCCTTAAAAAGCTTTGGTGCGGCATATATACCTCGCCGCGCACCTCCAAGTACGGTATATTTTCCGAAAGCTTAAGCGGAATTGTTCGTATTGTGCGCAAATTTTGCGTAACGTCCTCGCCGGTTATTCCGTCGCCGCGCGTAGAGCCTCTTTCAAACACACCGTTGCGGTATTCAAGAGACACGCTCAGTCCGTCTATCTTAAGCTCTGTTACATATTCCGGCTCTTCCCCAAGCGCAGCGCTTGTTTTTTTGCCGAATTCAATAACTCCCTCTCGGTCAAAAACATCTGTCAGGCTTTGCATCTGCACGGTGTGCGTAACCGTTTCAAAGCCCGAGAGCACCTGCCCGCCGACGCGCTGTGTGGGCGAATCCGGCGTTATAAGCGACGGGTTTTCGCGCTCCATCTCCTTTAAGCGGTTCATAAGCGCGTCATATTCAAAATCCGAAATTTCGGGGTCGTCCTTTGTATAATACAAATTGCTGTGATAGTTTATAATGCTTCGCAGCTGCTCAATACTTAAACTTTTATCAACCGACATATTACACCTCAAAATCAATTTAACATAAGGGGCTGTAAAATCAATCGCAAGGCGTTCGCCGAAAAGATTGTTTTACAGCCCCTCTTTATTTATCTTTTTAATTTCACGGTTTCCACTTCGTATTATCCGAAAATACTACTTCCGTAACCTTAAGATTTTTTATATGGTCTGCCGTAGCGCCGCTTTTAATAACCCACGCCACACGCTTTTTCTCGCACGGAACCATCTGAAGATTGCTTACGTAGTACGAACCCGAATTTGTTTCCACAACATTTCCGTTTTTATCGCATATGTCAAAGTTTATTCTGAAAGAAGATATACGGCTGTTGCTTACATTTCGGTATTCAAAAACCACAAGCGATTTGCCGTCCTTATTGCCGAACCAGTAATTTATAAACCCAAGCGGTGAATTTGCCGCTTCACGCCACGCGTCCGTAACCATCGAGCGCAGATAATAAAGCATAGACACATATTCCGAAGATGTGTTTTCTATCTTTTCAAGCGATGTCTGCACCTGGTTAAATGCCTGTTCGTACTTTTTATCCTCCAAAAGCTTTGTTGCGCCCTCTGCGTCCGCACCGTTGCCGAATGCGGCATATGCGTAAACCGCCTCGTCATACGCGCTGTACCAGCCGCTCTTTTTAAGTGTCTCCGCTTCGCTTTGCGCTACTTCCTTCTTCTCGTTATTATAATTATACACAGTTACCGTTTTTTCATTCGGCTTAGTCAGCGTCCAACCGGCTGTCTGATACTTTGAAAGCTCGCTCGGGTCAATTTCTTTGGATTCCCCGTTTGCGTTGTATACCGTAATTTTCGTTGTCTGCTGCCCGTCTGTCTGCACCCAGCCGAGTGCCTTATACATATCAAGGTGCGCCGCAGGAACGCTTACAATCGTTCCGTCCGTATATTTCACCGAAACCTTTTCCCCTGTCGGCTTCGGCACTGCTATATCAGGCGTGCTGCTGTCCTTAATCGTGCTTTTCACGTTTTCCGGCAGCTCGTCATACAAGTACCAGCCGACAGCCTTATTTGCGGCTACCTTATCCGCCTCCACCGTAATTTTCCGCCCGTCAAGCGAATACAAATCCACCGGTTTTTCCGTAAACCAACCCATTCCGGCAGCCGTGTACGCAGCTACCTGTGCTTCGTCTACTTCTATCGTGCGCCCGTCAAGCGAATACAGCGTTCTGTTTGCTGCCGACGCCGAAATTCCGACACCGAGAGCCGCCAAAAGCGCTGCCGCCGTTTTGAAGGTCTTTTTCATATATCTCACGTAACCTTTCTGACAAAATTAGATTTCCTTACCTACTCGTATTATACCGCAAATAATGCGGCAGGTCAATATATGATTTTGCATTTATTTATTTTATTTTGGAAGCTTTTTTATTTTAACCGCTGCAAAAGCACCAAGTACCGCCTTTAAAATATCGCCCGGCAAAAATGCCAGTACCGACGCCTGTATCATTGGCAGCAGGAAAACGCTTTTTCCCATAAATACCCTAAGCGCAACATATGTATACGGTATTCCTATTGCATAAACGGGAACTATCGCCGCAAGCATTGCCAAAAGCGCCCCAATATACCCGCGGTTTAGTTTTTTTGCTATATAACCCGCAAGATACGCAGACGGAATCCACGCGATAATATAGCCGAAGCTGGGCTTAAAAAGATACATAATGCCGCCGCCCTCGGTAAACACGGGTACACCCAAAAGCCCCAGTATTATATACAAAAGCTGCGATATTGCGCCGAGCTTGGGCCCCAAAATCACGCCCGAAAGCGAAACAAAAAGCGTTTGCAGCGTAATATAGCTGTAGCCCGCCGGCATAGGTACCTTAATAAGAGAGCCGGCAAAGGTAAGCGCAGCAAAAAGCGCACAATACGCACATTCTTTTACAGTAATTTTTTTCAATGTCATCACTCCGTTTCTGCAAAATCGGACTAATTTTATCAAATTTCTTATGGTTTGTCAAACGCAAAACAAAAAATGCGTGCCTGAAAGCTGACGAATGGTAAATTCCCTCCACAGAAAAAATTCTGCGGCAAAAGCCATAAAAAGGGTGCCGCAAAACGATTTCGTTTTGCAGCACCCCCTGCCGTCAGTTATTCAGCGTACTTTTTACCGCGTTTTTTAATTCTTTCTTTTCCTTTTTTCTTTGCTTTTTTGCCTTTCTTTTCAAAAGCGAATCGTCAACCAAGGTATACACAACCGGTATCACAAACAATGTAAGAAGCGTTCCTATACACAATCCGCCCAAAAGAACAACCGCAAGCGGCTGCATCATCGCATCTCCGCCGCCGCTTGATACTGCCATCGGCAAAAAGCCGAGTATTGAGGTAAGAGATGTCATAAGTATCGGGCGCATTCTTACAATACCTGCGTTTACAACACATTGTGTTCTGGGCATTGTCGGGTCCTCGCGCTTTTGCGTATTTATAAAGTCTATAAGTACTATTGCGTTATTAACTATAATACCCATAAGCATAAGCACGCCTATACAGCTTACAACCGAGAACGGTGAACGTGCAACAAGCAGCGCCGCTACCACACCTATTATTGCAAGCGGTATTGTAAACAATATTATAAACGGCTGAACAATGTTTTCGAACTGTGCCGCCATAACCATATACATAAGCACAATACCTAAAATTATAGCCAAAAGCAGCGATTTCATAGCGTCAATCATTATTTTAAACGACCCTGCCGCTTCTTCGCCTATTCCGTCAACCGTACCGAGTTCTTTTTTAAGCGCCTCTTTATATTCGCGGTTTACCGTACCCATATCACTGCCGTATATTTTACCCGTAAGCGTTATAACCCTTTTTTGGTCAACACGCGTAAGGGTTGTATAACCCTGCTCTATGCTTACATCGGCAATATCCGAAATCGTCACCCATTGCCCTGCCGGGCTTTTTACCTGAAGGGTTTTCAGCTTCTCATAGTTTTTAACATAATCTTCTGGATATTTTACCTTTATGTCGTATTCCGTTCCGTCGTCGGTAAATTCCGACGCCTTCGTACCTGAAAGCGCATTTGAAAGCATAGACGCCGCATAACCCGTATTTATGCCGTAGCGCGCCGCCTTTGCGCTGTCAAGGCGAACCCTTACTTCCGATTTTGTGTCACTTACGGAGGTTTCCGTTTCCTCAACGCCCTTTATTCCCGCAAGAACCTTTTCAGCCTTTTGCACGTAGTCTTCAAGCGCCTTATCATCCGACGCTGTATAGCGGAACTGCACCTCGTCGCTTGATGTTGACATTGTGCTTGAACTTGAATCAACGGAAATGGTAGCACCTGTAACGTCACCGAGCATTTTTCGTATGCTTTGCACGGCTTCCGCCGTGGTATACTTTCTGTCTTCCTTAAGCGTAACCGTAATCTGTGCGCTGTTTTTGTTTGTTGCGCCAAAGCTCATCATACCGCCGGAGCCTACGTTTGCCGATATTGTTTCGGCATCGTCATATTTTTTCAGTGTGCTTTCTATTTCCTTGCTCAGTTTATTTGTATCCTCTAACTTCGAGCCCTGCGGCAGCTCTATGCTTACCCGTATCATGCCCTCATCGCTTGACGGCATAAGCGTCATACCTATTACGCTTAAAAGATACAAGCTTAAAACAAACAGCGCCATTACACCCGCCATAAACATTTTTCTGTGTGAAAGCACAAACCGGAGCGCCTTTTCGTAAATGCCGAAAAGAAAATCAAGCGCCCTTTCAAACGGCTTAAGAATAAATGCAAACGCCCTGTTTGAGCCCTTCGTGTTTTCTATTCTGGAGGAAAGCATAGGTACAATCATTATTGTTGTAAGCAGTGACGCCGTCTGTGAAAATACAATTGCAAATGCAAGTTGCTTAAACATAACCGCCATCATATTATCGATAAACAGTATCGGCACATACACAATACACGTAGTAAGAACAGACGCCACCACTGCGCCTATAACCTCGCCTGTGCCTTTAATAGAGGCTGTTTTTGCATCCTCCTTAAGCGCTGTGCGGCGGCGGAAAATATTTTCCAGTACGACAACGGAGTTATCAACCAGCATACCCACGCCCAGCGCCAATCCGCCTAAAGACACAATATTAAGCGACATTCCCGCTGCGTACATACCTATAAACGTAGTTATTACCGAAATCGGCATTGATACGCCTATTACAAGGGCGTTTCTTCCGCTGCCCAGGAACAAAAACAGTATAATTATCGCCAGAAGTCCTCCGATTAAGGCATTTTCCGCAACCGAGTTTATGGAATCTTCAATGTAGCTTGCCTGTTCCATTGTTACGTCATATGTAAATTTGGGGTTCTGTGCTTTTATTTCGTCAAGCGCGTCATATATACCGTGTACAACGTCTACGGTATTTGCGTCCGACTCGCTGCTTACGGAAACGGATATCGAATCCTTTCCGTTTATTCTTGCATATGTTGCTGCGTCCGAATATTCGTCTTTGATATTTGCAATATCTCTCAGATATATTACCTGCCCCTGAGCCGTTGTAAGCGGAACTAAGCCTATATCTGAAATTTTTTGGAATTTACCCATCATTCTTACGGCAAGATCCTTGCTGTTTGCCTCGGTTGTTCCCGAAGGAAGATTTGTATTTTGTCCCGCAATTGCCGACACGATATTTGAAAACGACATATTGTAGCCGTACATTTTATCTGCATCTACCTCTACGTCAATAACTCTGTCCTGTCCGCCGCTTACCGTTACGGACGCAACGCCGTCCACCGCTTCAAGCTTTGAAGAAACGGTGTCCTCCACAAATTTTTTCGTTTGGATAAGGTCGTAGCCTTCGTACGAAACACTCATCATTATTGCCGACATCGAATCCATATCAAGCTTCATAACCGTCGGGTCGCCCGCATCCTCGGGCAAAACGCTTTTTATCATATTTATGTTGTTTTCGATGGTTCCAACTGCCTCGTCAATATCGGTGCTGTTTGAAAATTGTGCCATAACAATGCTCGTACCTTCCACAGACTGGCTTTGCAGTGTGTTCAGCCCCGATACGGAGGCTACCGCCCCCTCCACCCTTTTTGTTACAAGGTTTTCTATTTCCTCCGAGCCTACGTTTTGGTAGTTGGTCATTACTATAACCATCTTTAAATCCATATCAGGCATTGCGTCAAGCGGAAGCATTGTCAGGGCGTATGCGCCTATAACAACGAATATCAGTATTGCCATTGTAACGGCAATCGGTCGTTTAACCGACAATTCATGTAACTTCATAGTATCCGCCTTTCTACTTCACTATACGTATAGCGTTGTTCTTCTCTGACAGATATTCCTTACCGGAAACTACAATACTGTCGCCCTCCGAAACGCCTTTTGCAACCTCTATATATTCATCGGTCACTATTCCCTCCGCAATATCCGTGCGTCTTGCTTTCTCACCCTCTGCAACATAGACATACCGCGTACCGCTGCTGTCTTCAAGCACTGCTTCGGCAGGAATTACAAGCGCATCTGCGCTTTTGGAAAGCGTAAGCGTAACATCGGCAAACATTCCGTCTTTAATTTTTCCTTTTTCGTTGTTTATGGAAACACGCACACTGTACATACCCGTCTGCGCATTTTTTGTAGGGCTTACGGTTGTAATTGTACCGGAAATATTTTCAAGCTCTGCCGATTTAATGCTTACGCTTGCGCCGGCGCCGGCCTTAACGTTCGGAATAACGCTTTCGGTAACGTTTATCTCTGCCTCAACCGTATTTGTTGCTTTAATCGAAAATATTTCCACCCCGGGCGAAATCATCTGTCCGCGGTTTGCATTTCTTGCGGATATATAGCCTGAAATCGGCGCCTTTACCACTGTGTTTGAAAGGTTTGATCTTGCGCTTGCAAGCGCTACTTGCGCACTGTTTAAATTTGCTTTGGCGCTTTCGGCGCTCTCTTTTAAAACTACGTTTATTGTTAAATCATAATTTTTTTGCGCGCTGTCAAGGCTGAGCTTTGCATTATCAAGCCTTGTTACCGCGGCATCGTACGCGGTTTTGCTTACCGCGCCGCCGTCATAAAGCACCTTTTGATTTTCATAGTTTGTTTTTGCGTTATTATACTCTATCTTAGCTGCACTAAGCTGTGTTTCAAGCTGCTGCTTTGTTTGCTGCGCACTTCCGCTTACAACGCTGTTATAGGCGGCCTGCGCGCTGTTTACGGCAGCCTGTGCGCTGTTTACGGCGTTTCGGTAGTCTGTATCGTCAATAATTACAAGTGTTTCGCCCGCGCTTACATAATCGCCAAGCTCTTTATATACCGCCTTTGCAAGACCGGACGCTTTCGCCGAAACGCTTGTCGATTCTGCCGCCTTTATCTCGCCTGTATATGTGACGGTGTTTTCTATTGTCTTTCTTTCAACCTTTTTTACCGTTACGTTTATGGCACTGTCTGTTTTTTCTTTAACAGCTTCTTTCTTTTTTCCGCAGCCGCCAAAGGCTAAAACCATCGCCGCACACAATACCGTGCATATAAATTTTTTCATCGCTTAATTCCTTTCACCTTAAAGTCCTATCGTTATTTCGTAACCGTACTTAATAGATGCAAGCTTATATTTAAGCTTTGCATTTTCAAGCGCTATATCTGCGCTTGCAAGCGCGTTAAGCGTATTTGTAAGCTCTGTATTTGTAATAAGCCCCAACCCGTATTTAAGATTGGCAACGGAATATTCACGGTTTTTAAGGTCGCGGCTTTCTGTTGCTATATCCAAACTATCCTTTGCGGAAAGAACGCTGTTATAAGCATTTTTCACAAGCAGCGATATCTGCCTTTTGCTGTTTGTATAATAATAATCGCATTGGCGCACCGCAAGGTTTGCCGAAGAAAACTGCGTGGATTTTTCGCCGAGCGTGCTTGCCGCCTCAAGGTATACAAGTGACTGATTGTAATTGTTTTTAAGCTGGAACAAATCGTATCTTGTTTCCTGTGCGGACAGAATATCCTTTTTTAAATCCGCTGTAAAATCGTCACAGCTGATTGTATCGGTAAGGGTAATGAACGCGTCTTCGTTTTCTATCTGCAAAGCAATTCTCAGCGCGTCGCGCGCTGTTTCAAGCGAACGCTCGTAACCGTCAAGCGTGCTTTTTGCCTGCATAAGCGCAAGGTTTGCGTTTCTTTCGTCAAGCTCTGCCGCCATACCGAGCTCCAGCTGCGTCTTTACTGTGTTATAGTTTGTCTGCATAAGCTCATACGCAGTTTGCGAGGTTTTTAAAAGCTCCTCCGCCATTTTCACATTATAGTACTTTTCCGTAACGTCATATTCAAGCTTTTTTTCCGCCTGTGTTTTTTCCATCTGTGCACCCGTAAGGGTATTCTGCGCCTGATTTACATAGTAATTTTTGCGAAGCAGCACTATGTTAAATCCTGCCGGAAGCGGAATAGGTCCCTTTGAATTAAGCACATCGTACTTTGCCTGCTGAAGCTGAACCTTTGAATCCTCGATTTTCGTATCGTATGTAATAAACTGCGGGTTATCCGTCATCGCAAGGTTTATCGCCTCGCCGAGGCTTAAGATATACTCGCTTTTTTTGTGAATGTCGTCCTCTGCCGCTGCCGCAATCGGCAAAGCCGTAACAAGCACCAGAAGTAATGCTAAAAACTTTTTCATTGCTTAATTCCTTTCTGTAGATATAATTTCCTGTGTGTTTTTCCTCAAAGCGCGGCAAACACGATAATATGCCTGCAGGTCTTCATTCGAAATACCGTTTGCTACCCTTTTTTCAAGCTTAGCCATCTGCCGGGCAAGCGTTTCCGCAATATTGCAGGCTTCCTCCGTCAGTTTAAGGCGGCGAAGTCTTGCGTCACCCTCAATATTTTCTCTTTCTATAAGCCCGTTCTTCTCCATTCTGGCAATTACGCTCGAAACGGTGCTTCTCGAAAGCCGAAACATTTTTTCAATATCCCTTTGACATATTACTTTATTTCTCAGAAAATATGTAGCGCATATTATTTTAAAGTTTGCCTCTGTCAGGTGCTTGTATTTACCGCCGTTAATCCTTGCTGCTGCCTGTATCATCCTCCCGACGGTATGTGCGGTCACTCCGGTTTCCATTATTATGCCGGGCTTCCATTCCATTTCTTCACCCCTCATTCCCGATAATTATATTGTTCGATCTCTAACATTATAACTCTGTGCAAAAAAAAGTCAAGTATGTTTACAATATCTTAATATTATATTCATTTTTATTTTTGAAAACGTATTTGTGACAAAATTTACTCTTGAAATTTTACTGTTTTTTTACTATAATATAAACAGTTAAAACAATTCTTTTCAAGGGGTGTATTTATGGATTATTTAAAAGAGTATGAACGCTGGCTCAATAACGTTGACGAAAACGAGAAAAAAGAGCTTGAAGAAATCCGCAATGATGAAGAAGAAATCAAGAGCCGCTTTTATAAACCGCTTGAATTCGGTACGGCGGGACTTCGCGGGGTTATCGCAACAGGGCTTAACCGAATGAACCGCTACGTTGTCGCACAGGCAACACAGGGTCTTTCCAATCAGCTTATAAAAACAAACCCCGGCAAGAAGGACCTTTGCGTTACGATAGCGTATGACAGCCGTCATAAATCGGACGAGTTTGCCCGCACGGCAGCGTGCGTGCTTGCCGCAAACGGTATTAAAGCATATATATTTTACGAGCTTAAGCCCGTTCCGGAGCTTTCCTTCTCCGTAAGATATAAAAAGGCGGACGCCGGAATTGCCGTGACAGCAAGCCATAATCCCGCAAAATATAACGGTTATAAGGTTTACGGAAGCGACGGTGCGCAGCTTAATCCCGACCTTGCCGCAATAGTTTTGGAGGAAATTGAAAAAACAGATATTTTCACCGGCGTAAAGATGTGCGATTTTGACGCTGCCGTTAAGGACGGTAAAATAGAAATTATGGGTGAGGATGTTGAGGACAAATACCTCGACTGCGTTCAGCAGCAGTGTATAAATCCGCAGCTTATACGCGAAAAAGGCGCGGAGCTTAAATTTGTGTACACTCCGTTTCACGGAACAGGCAACAAGCCCGTGCGCAAAATTCTTGACCGTGTAGGCTTTAAAAATGTTATCGTGGTAAAAGAGCAGGAAATGCCCGACGGTGATTTTCCGACGGTTGCTTCGCCCAACCCCGAAAACAAAGAGGGCTTTAAAATCGCAATCGAGCTTGCAAAAAAAGAGGGTGCAGACCTTATAATAGGAACAGACCCCGACGCCGACCGCTGCGGTATACTTATAAAAGACTCCGAAGGTGAATATATAAATATTACAGGCAATCAGACGGGCGTTTTGCTGACAGAGTATATACTTTCAATGCGCAAAGAACTGGGCACACTTCCCTCGGACGGATTTGTTGTAAAAACGATTGTTACCACCAATATTATAAAGAAGATATGCGACTTTTACAACGTAGAAATGAAAGAGGTTCTTACCGGCTTTAAATTTATCGGCGAAAAGATAAAAGAATCGGAGGAAAGCGGCATCGGTCACTACGTATTCGGCTTTGAAGAAAGCTACGGATATCTCGCAGGAACATATGCGCGCGATAAAGATGCCGTTGTTGCAAGTATGCTTATTGCCGAAATGGCGCTTTACTACCGCCAGAAGGGGCTTAGCCTTTACGACCGGCTGCAAAACATTTACAAAAAGTACGGCTATTATAAAGAAGAAGTCGTTTCCGTTACAATGGAAGGAATAGAAGGTCTTGATAAGATTCGTGCAATAATGGAGCGTGTACGCAAAAACCCGCCGACGGAAATTGCCGGCAAAAAGGTTTTGGCAGTGCGCGACTATCAAAGCTCTATCCGCACCGTTACCGAAAGCAATAAGACAGAGGCTATAACGCTTCCCCGCTCGAATGTAATTTACCTTGAGCTTGAAGACGAAAACAACTTTATTATACGCCCGTCGGGTACAGAGCCGAAAATAAAGGTATATTGCCTGCTTTGTGCAAAAAACAGGGATGAGGTTGAGGCGCTTTCCGAGCTTGTAAAAAAAGACATTGATAATATAATGGCATAAATTTTCCGAGGTTTCTGGGATGTAAAAAAACGAACCGCAAAAAGGCATATAAAAGTATATTGGGAATCTGCAATCACAAAGCAGAATATTTTACCTGTTTTGTGATTGTAAATTCTTTATTATAATTGTCTTTTTGCGGTTCGTACTTTTCAGCGTCCCCGTTTTTTACTTTTTCTTGCTAAATTCGACTAATTGTATTGACATTAGGCACTTGTGCTGTTATACTGATATTCAGTTGAATATTTAAAGGCTATGACCAAAAACAAGTAAGCGTATGTGTAACCTGGAGAGAGTTGCCGTTTGGTGCGAGGCAATGGGGAGCGTGCGCCGAATACATTTTGCGAGCTGTGCACCGAAATTTTCAGTAGGCTGCAACGGGTGTGCCCGTAACAGCACTAAGGTATAAGCTTTTTGGCTGTACCTGATGAGGCTGCCACCGTGAGGTGCGCGGCGAACCTGAGGTGGTACCACGAATTTACAATTCGTCCTCTGTATTATAATACAGAGGGTTTTTTTATACACAAATCCTCTGCAAAAGGAGTTTTGTTTATGAAAATTACGCAAATTCAGGTAATTACGGCTGTTGCACTTGTGCTTTTCGCACTTTTAATGGTGTCTGTGGGCGTAATAAGCTACCGAAAATCAAAAACGATTGACGGCTTTTTGCTCGGCGGAAGAAATGTAGGACCGGTTGTAACGGCATTTGCATACGGAACATCGTATTTTTCCGCTGTAATATTTGTCGGCTATGCGGGAAAACACGGCTGGGATATAGGTCTGGGCTCTATATGGATAGGTCTGGGCAATGCGTTTTTGGGGTGTCTTTTGGCATGGCTTATTCTTGCAAAGCCCACGCGCCGTATAACGCACAGGTTAAAATCCAAAACCATGCCGGAATTTTTTGAAGGACGCTATGATTCAAAGGCTATGAAAATAATTTCAGCGCTTATAATCTTTGTTTTCCTTGTTCCCTATTCCGCAGCCGTATACAAGGGCTTGGGCGCGGTGTTTAACGTAATCTTCCCCGGGCTTTCGGTTAATTGGTGTATGCTTATAATCGCCGTGCTTACCGCGGTTTACCTTGTTTTGGGCGGATACCTTGCAACGGTCTACACAGATTTTATTCAAGGCATAATTATGATTGCCGGAATTATTCTGATGGTATTTTCCGTACTTCGCTTTTTGGGTGCAAACGGTGTTCAAAACGTCTTTTCGGCGCTCGGAGCAATAAAGGATAACGGCGACGGAATAGACGGCTCTCAGCTTACAAACATTTTCGGCGGCGGGGCGTTTAAATTTCTTTGCACCAACATTCTTCTCACAAGCTTCGGCACGTGGGGGCTTCCGCAAATGGTTACAAAGTATTACGCCATAAAAGACGATAACGCAATAAAGCACGCAACATGGATTTCAACGCTTTTCTGCCTTACAATAGGCTGCGGGGCATATCTTACAGGCTCTGTGTCCAGGCTTGTTCTGAAAAACACGCTGCCCGAAGGCGGAAAGGATTTTGTAATTCCCACGCTTCTTATTACCGCGCTCGGCTCTAACGGGTTTACAACGGTAATATTGGCAGTTGTTATGATACTTCTTTTGTCAGCGTCAATGTCAACGCTTGCGTCGGTCGTTTTAAGCTCTGCTTCGGCGGTTTCGGTTGACCTTGTTCCCGAAATAAAAAAGAACATAAACGCACTTGTGCAAATGCGCCTTACAAGGATTTTGTGCTTAAGCTTTGTTGCGCTTTCGTATATTTTTGCAACGCTCAATATATCAATCATCGTAAATATTATGTCATTTTCCTGGGGCGTTGTTTCAGGCGCGTTTATAGGGCCGTACATCGTCGGAATTTTTTCAAAGCGCGCATATAAAATAAGCGGCATTTGCGGAATATTTGCAGGGCTTTTAAGCATTTTTGTTCCCACTGTTTATATTTCATATACGCGCGGCTTTTCCGCCGCTATTGCGCTTGCGCCGCAAATGGGCGTTTTTGCAATGCTTTTATCATTGATTGCAACATTTTTGGTATCGCGCTTTGAGCCGCCGCTGCCGAAAGAGAAAAAAGAATTTTTGTTTTAAAGGAGATAATTAAAAAAATGCCTATTACCGAAATTTTGAAAAAAAACGCCGATTTTTACCCCAACGATACCGCTCTTGTTGAAATCAACCCCAAGCTTGAACATCAAACGCGTATGACCTGGCGCGAATATTCTTTGATAGAATCAAGCCCGAACGAGGTTTACCGCAAGGAAATTACGTGGAGCGAATTTAACAAAAAAGCAAACCGTTTTGCAAATCTGCTTCTTACCAGAGGTATAAAAAAGGGCGACAAGGTAGCAATACTTCTTATGAACTGTCTGGAGTGGTTGCCGATTTATTTCGGCATATTAAAAACCGGTGCGCTTGCCGTGCCGCTTAACTACAGGTACACTTCCTCCGAAATAGAGTATTGCCTTAATCTTTCGGACGCCGATGCGCTTCTTTTCGGGCCCGAGTTTACCGGGCGCGTTGAAGAAATCTACGGCAATGTGCCGCGCGTTAAGGCATGGTTTTATGTCGGGGAGGACTGTCCCACCTTTTCCGAAAGCTACGACAGCCTTGTAACATACTGTTCCACAAAGGCGCCCGACATAAAGCTGTGCGACGATGATGAAGCGGCAATATATTTCTCCTCCGGAACCACCGGTTTTCCGAAAGCGATTGTTCACGCGCACAGAAGCCTTATGCACGCTGCCGTAACAGAGCAGGCACATCACCTGCAAACAAAAGACGATGTGTTTTTGTGCATACCCCCGCTTTACCATACCGGCGCAAAAATGCACTGGTTCGGTTCGTTTCTGGTCGGCGGAAAGGCGGTTCTTTTGAAAGGCGTAAAGCCCGAGTGGATTCTAAAAGCCGTGTCCGATGAAAAGTGCAGCATAGTTTGGCTTTTGGTGCCGTGGGCGCAGGACATATTAGACGCCATTGACCGCGGCGAGGTTAATCTGTCGGATTACAATCTTTCACAGTGGCGCCTTATGCACATAGGCGCACAGCCTGTTCCGCCGAGCCTTATCAAAAGGTGGCGTGAAAAGTTCCCGAACCATTTGTACGATACAAACTACGGTCTGTCGGAATCAATCGGTCCGGGATGCGTACATCTCGGGCTTGAAAACATACACAAGGTCGGCGCTATAGGCAAAGCAGGCTTCGGTTGGCAGGTAAAGATAGTTGACGAAAACAAAAACACCGTTTCCAAAGGAAGTGTCGGCGAACTGGCTGTAAAAGGTCCGGGTGTAATGCTTCGTTACTATAAAGACGAAAAAGCAACCGACGAGGTTTTAAAAGACGGCTGGCTGTATACCGGCGATATGGCACAGGAGGATGAGGACGGATTTATATATCTTGTAGACAGAAAGAAAGACGTAATTATATCCGGCGGCGAAAACCTCTACCCCGTGCAGATTGAAGACTTCTTGCGCTCCAATCCGAAAATAAAGGATGTTGCGGTAATCGGGCTTCCGGACAGCCGTCTTGGCGAAATTGCCGCCGCGATAATTTCCGTTAAAGACGGAGAAACACTTACAGAAGAAGAGATTACGGCGTTTTGCAACGCGCTTCCGCGCTACAAACGCCCGCACAAATATATATTTGCGGATGTTCCCAGAAATCCTACGGGCAAAATAGAAAAACCCAAGCTAAGAAAGATATATTGCGGCGAAAGCCTTGTCGCAAAACAGAACGAAATAGAAAGGATGTAACACAATGAAAAAACTACTTCTCGGCAATGCGGCTGTTGCCCGCGGAGCTTATGAGGCGGGTGTCGGGGTTGTTTCCTCTTATCCCGGAACACCTTCAACCGAAATTACGGAAAGTATTGTTTCTTATGACGACGTTTATGCGGAATGGGCGCCCAACGAAAAGGTTGCCGCCGAGGTCGCTATAGGCGCTTCAATAGCGGGTGCCAGAGCTATGAGCTGTATGAAGCACGTAGGGCTTAATGTAATGGCAGACCCGATTTTTACTGCAAGCTATACCGGCGTAAACGGCGGGCTTGTATTCTGTGTTGCGGATGACCCGGGAATGCACTCTTCCCAAAACGAACAGGATTCGCGCCATTATGCAAAAGCGTCTAAAATTGTGATGCTTGAACCGAGCGATTCAGAGGAATGTAAAGAGTTTACGAAGCAGGCATTTACACTTTCCGAAAAATTTGACACGCCGTGCTTTCTGCGCCTTTCGACAAGGGTTTCCCACTCGCAAAGCCTTGTTGAAATTTCCGAGCGCGAAATTTGCCCCCTTAAGCCGTATGAAAAAAACATCGGCAAATATGTTATGATGCCGGGTAACGCAATCCGCCGCCACGTGGTTGTTGAGGACAGAATACTCGCCCTTACGGCTCTTTCTGAAGAATGCGGTTTTAATAAAACAGAAGATAATAAGAGCGAAATCGGCGTTATCACGAGCGGTATTTCTTATATGTACGCAAAAGAGGCGCTGGGCGACAGTGTAAACTATCTTAAATTAGGTATGGTTTACCCGCTGCCCGAAAAGCTTATTTTGGACTTTGCAAAAAAATGCAAGGAAATTTATGTTATAGAGGAGCTTGACCCCTATATTGAGGAGCATTGCCGCGCTCTCGGTATTAAGGTACACGGCAAGGACGTATTCACCCTTTTGGGAGAATATACGCCGCAGATGATAAAAAGCGCTGTTTTGGGCGTAAAGGCGCCGGAATGTGCCGTTATTGAGGAGCAAATCCCCGTGCGCCCGCCGGTTATGTGTGCCGGCTGCCCGCACAGAGCAACGTTTTATGTATTAAAGAAGCTTAACCTTGTGGTTTCGGGCGATATAGGTTGCTATACGCTTGGTGCCGTGGCGCCGCTTGCAAGCGTTGACACAACCATATGTATGGGCGCCTCCGTTTCCGCCGCACACGGAATGGCAAAGGCGCGCGGCAAGGAATTTAACAAAAAGCTTGTTTCCGTTATCGGCGATTCAACGTTTATGCATTCGGGTATAACGGGGCTTGTCGATATAGTGTATAACAAAGGCGCAAACACCGTAATAATCCTTGACAATTCAATAACAGGTATGACGGGGCACCAGGATAACCCCACAACCGGCTACACAATACGCGGCGAAGAAACAAAGCAGGTAAACCTTATTACCCTTTGCAAGGCCATAGGTGTGGAAAACGTTGTTGTATGCGACCCTTTCAATCTTAAAGAGCTGGAGCGTGTTGTAAAAGAGGAAACCCAAAAAGACGAGCCCTCGGTAATTATTGCACAGCGCCCGTGTGCGCTTTTAAAGCGTGTAAAATATACAGGTCATTGCAATATATCCGAAAAATGCAAAAACTGCAAGGCTTGTATGCGTTTGGGCTGCCCGGCAATATCCGTTTGCAACGGCAGCGTTAAAATTGACCCCACACAGTGTAACGGCTGCGGACTTTGTTTAAATGTTTGTCCGTTCGGCGCTATAGAAAAAAAGGAGGACTGAGCCATGACAAAAAGTATAATGATTGTCGGCGTAGGCGGTCAAGGTACACTGCTTGCCAGCAGAATTTTGGGAAATACCGTTATTAACGAGGGCTATGACGTAAAGGTATCCGAGGTTCACGGAATGAGCCAGCGCGGCGGAAGCGTTGTTACCTATGTAAAATATGGTGATAAGGTTTACTCTCCCATTATAGGGAAGGGCGAGGCAGACGTAATCCTGGCATTTGAAATGCTTGAGGCATACCGTGCAATGCCGTATCTTAAAAAGGGCGGAAAAATTATTGTAAATAACCACGAAATCAACCCTATGCCCGTTATAACCGGCGCCTGCGAATATCCCGAAAACATATTGGAAAAAATGAAAAAACAGGTAACCGTTATCGAGGCGGACGCTCTCTCACTTGCCGAAAAAGCCGGTAATTTTAAAGCTGTAAATGTTGTTTTGATAGGCGTTTTGGCACATTCAACCGACATACCGTATGAAAACTGGGTAAAAACAATAGAAGAAACCGTTCCCGAAAAATTTAAGGACGTTAATCTTAAAGCATTTGATTTTGGATATAATTTATAAGAGGTGAACTGTTATGAAGATGTGGCAGCCTGAAATTGAGGCAATGCCGCGCGAGGAGCTTAAAAAGCTTCAAAGCGAGCGGCTTGTAAAACAGGTAAAGCGTATGTATGAGCGCGTAGAGCTTTTCAGAAAAAGAATTGACGAGCTGAAGTTTTCGCCCGAAGATATAAAGGGCGTAGACGACCTTAAGCGCCTTCCGTTTTCCTATAAGCAGGATCTGCGCGACTATTATCCCTACGGGCTTTTTGCCGAGCCTATGGAAAATATTGTCCGCGTGCACGCATCAAGCGGCACAACGGGAAAAAAAATTGTTGTCGGCTACACACGAAACGACCTTGATATGTGGGCAAACGGCGTAGCCAGAATGTTTACCGCAATCGGGCTTGATAAAAGCGACTTTATCCAGGTTGCTTACGGCTATGGGCTTTTCACCGGCGGGCTTGGTGCGCACGACGGCGCACAGAAGCTCGGCGCAACCGTTATCCCCATCTCTGCCGGCAACACGCACAATCAGCTTCAAACAATGGTGGATTTCGGTTCTACGTGCCTTTGCTGCACACCGTCTTATGCAATGTATCTCGGCGAAGCCGTAAACGAGGCAGGGCTTTCAGACAGGCTTAAGCTTAAAGCCGGCGTTTTCGGTGCCGAGCCGTGGACAGAGGATATGCGCCATACAATTGAAAAATCGCTTAACATAAAGGCGTACGATATATACGGACTGTCCGAAATTATGGGCCCCGGCGTTGCGTATGAATGCAGCGAGCAATCCGGGATGCACGTGTGCGAGGATATGTTTATTCCGGAAATAATAAACCCCGACACCGGCGAGGTATTGGATTACGGCGAAACGGGCGAGCTTGTATTTACCACAATCACAAAAGAGGGTTTCCCCCTTATCCGTTACAGAACGCGCGATATATGCTCGCTTATTCCCGAGCCGTGTAAATGCGGCAGAACGCATATACGAATGAGAAAGCCGCACGGAAGAAGCGATGATATGCTTATAATCCGCGGTGTAAACGTGTTCCCGTCGCAAATTGAGGAGGTACTTCTCAAGGTTAATGCAAATGTTACGCCAAACTATCAAATTATTGTTGACCGTGTGAATAACACAGATACCTTCGACATAAACGTTGAAATGAGCGAAACACTTTTCGGTGATGACGTCAGAACAATAGAATCCATTGAACGTAAAATCACATCCGACCTGAGAAGCGTTTTGGGCATAGGCGCAAAGGTTCATCTTGTAAACCCGAAGTCCATTCAGCGCAGCGAAGGTAAAGCAAAAAGAGTTATAGATAAAAGAAAATTTTAAGAGGTGACAGATATGTTTGTAAAGCAATTGTCAATATTTGTTGAAAACAAACCCGGCAGGCTTATTGCCGTTATTGACGCTTTGGCAAAAAAGGGCATTGATATCAGCGCGCTTTCCATTGCGGATACAACGGATTACGGCGTAGTAAGAATGATTGTAAACAATCCCGAGGCGGCAGTTTCGGCTCTTAACGAAATAGGCGTTTTTGTAAAGCTTACGGACGTAATCGCCGTTACCATAAAAGACTCGTGCGGGGGGCTCAGCGAATCGCTGCACACAATTACCGACGCCGGAATTGAAATTTTGTATATGTATGCGTTTGTCGGTAAAATATCCGGCAAGGCAATAATGGTTCTTAAGGCGGACGATATGAATCGTGCCGTTGACCTTTTCAAAAGCTCCGAAACAGAGGTATTGTCTGCAAAAGATGTATACAGACTGTAAAATAACAGACATCCACACGCATATTTTTCCCCCTAATATTGCCGAAAGCACAATAAACCTTTTAAAAGAGAACATTCTGCGCGAAAGCGGTGTCAGGGCAGAAACATATACAGACGCAACGGAGAGCGGGCTGCGCCTTTCTATGGAAAAAAGCGGCGTGGCGCTTTCCGTTGTGCTGCCCGTTTTAACAAACCCGAAAAGCTTTGATTCTGTCAATTCCTTTGCAAAAAAGCTAAATGACATTAGCAGCGGTATTATATCCTTTGCGGGCATTCATCCGCTTTCCGATGATATTTCCGGTTCCCTTGAAAAAATAAAAGAGATGGGCTTTAAGGGAATAAAGCTTCACCCGGAGTTTCAAAGCTTTTTTATAGATTCAAAGGAGGGTATCGCCGTTTTAAAAGAGGCAGAGCGCCTGGGGCTGTACACCGTAATTCACTGCGGAATAGACCTTGGTATGCCAAAGCCCGTGCATTGCGCGCCGAAAGCGCTTTCAAACGTTTTGTCCGAGGTTTCCGGGCGATTTATAATAGCGGCACATCTCGGCGGTTTGTTTATGTTTGACGATGTTTTAAAATACCTTGCGGGAACTGATATTATGCTTGATACGGCATATGTGTGCGGCAACGTTCCGCCCGATACAATTAAAGAAATAATAAAGGCGCACGGAAGCGAAAAGGTTCTTTTCGGGAGCGATTCTCCTTGGGGCAGCCAGTCTGTTTCGGTTGAATGTATAAAGTCGCTTAATCTGCCGAAAGCAGATTATGAAAATATAATGTATAGGAATGCCGCGCGCATCCTATCCCCTTAAAGGAAGAGCTGTTTAAAAGGTTTACTTTTTAAACAGCTCCTTTTTTTGGGTTAAGGCACATTATTTACATAAAAGATTTTCACACCTTTTGCAGAATAAGTAAAGTAAGGAGTGTGATATATATGAATATCAAAAAAACGCTGTCCGCCGTGGCAGCACTTTGCCTCGCTTCCAATATATATGCCGAGGCAGCAAACTACACCGTAAAAAAGGGTGATACATACTGGCTTATCGCAAACAGATACGGTGTTTCTCTTTCGGATATTTTAAAGGCTAACAACGCTACGGAAAACAGCGTGCTTTATATCGGCGACGTTATAAAAATACCCGGAAGCGCAAGCGTCTATACGGCGCAAAAGGGCGACAGCTATTGGCTTATCGCAAATAAGTACGACGTATCCCTTTCAGACCTTTTAAAGGCTAACAACGCTACGGAAAGCAGCGTGCTTTATATCGGCGATGCGGTAAAAATACCAAATTCAAAAACGGGTACAAGCACCCAAGGCAACTACATTACATACTCAACCTATACGGTGCAAAAAAACGACACGCTGTGGAATATTTCCATAAAATGCGGCATACCGTTTGAAGAGCTTTTAAAGGCAAATTCTATGACGGAATCCAGCATAGTATACGAGGGAATGAAGCTTACATACCCGGTACATCACATAGCTGTAAAAAGCACCCCCTCCTCCAAATACGGTGAAAAGCTGGACTGGTTCAGCGAGGCGCAATACGTTCTTCCGATAAATGCCGATTTTACACTTATTGATTTTGAAACAGGAAAAAGCTTTCGTGCACGGCGCACTGTTGGCAGCGGTCATGCCGACTGCGAGCCGCTTACAAAAGCCGACACCGCCGCAATGAAAGAAATATGGGGCGGCTATTTTAACTGGAACAAGCGCAGTGTGCTTATCGTAACCGCCGACGGGCGAAAGCTTGCCGCAAGCGCTGCCGGTATGCTGCACGCAGGCAATGACGCTGCCCCCGGCGGAGCATATACCACCTGGCGCAGCGATTCGTACGGTGCGGGAACAAATTATGACTATGTAAAGGACAATGACGCGAACGGACATTTTGACCTGTACTTTTATAATTCTATAGGTCACAGCTCCGGCACCGTGAATACCACACATCAGAATAATGTATTGAAAAGCGCGGGGCTTAAATAACGTAAAAAAAGGCTGTAGCAAAACGTTTCCGTTTTACTACAGCCCTTTTTTATGTTATTTTTATTTTGCTGCTTCTTCGATAGCAACTGCAACCGCAACTGTTGCACCAACCATCGGATTGTTGCCCATGCCGATTAAGCCCATCATTTCTACGTGAGCCGGAACAGAGGACGAACCTGCAAACTGTGCGTCAGAATGCATTCTGCCCATTGTATCCGTCATACCGTAAGAAGCCGGACCTGCCGCCATATTATCGGGATGAAGTGTTCTTCCCGTACCGCCGCCGGAAGCAACCGAGAAATATTTTTTACCTATTTCGTTGCACTCTTTCTTATATGTGCCTGCAACGGGATGCTGGAAACGCGTCGGATTTGTAGAGTTACCGGTAATGGAAACATCAACCTTTTCCTTGTGCATAATTGCAACGCCTTCGCGAACATCGTCCGCACCGTAGCAGCGTACCTTTGCCTTTTCGCCGTCGGAATATGCGGTTTCGCTTACAATTTCAAGCTTACCTGTCATATAGTCAAACTTTGTTTCAACAAAAGTAAAGCCGTTTATTCTCGAAATAATCTGTGCAGCGTCCTTTCCGAGACCGTTAAGAATAACCTGAAGAGGTTCTTTTCTTACCTTATTTGCGCTTTTCGCAATACCTATAGCGCCCTCTGCTGCCGCAAAGGATTCGTGACCTGCCAAAAATGCAAAGCACTTTGTATCCTCGCGAAGAAGCATCGCAGCCAAATTACCATGTCCCAAACCAACCTTACGGTCATCCGCAACAGAACCGGGAATACAGAAAGACTGAAGCCCCTCGCCTATAGCCTCTGCCGCATCGGCAGCCTTTGTGCAGCCCTTCTTTATTGCAATTGCCGCACCTGTAATATATGCCCAGCATGCATTTTCAAAGCATATGGGCTGTACACCCTTTACAAGGTTATATACGTCAATACCTTTTTCATCGCAGATTTTTTTAGCTTCTTCAAGAGAGGTAATGCCGTACTTGTTAAGCGCTGCGTTTATCTGATCTATTCTTCTTTCGTAGCTTTCAAACAATGCCATTATAAATCCCCCCCTCTTATTCTTCACGCGGGTCGATAACCTTAACCGCGTCGTCAAATCTGCCATACTGCCCGGAAGCCTTTTTCATAGCTTCGTTTGCATCGTCACCTTTGCGGATAAATTCCATCATTTTTCCGAGGTGAACGAACTTATATCCAATGATAAGGTCGTCCTTATCAAGTGCAATTTTTGTTATGTAGCCTTCTGCAAGCTCAAGATAACGCGGCCCTTTCGCGCGTGTGCTGTAAAGGGTACCTACCTGGCTGCGAAGCCCTTTTCCCAAGTCCTCCAGACCTGCCCCGATAGGCAAGCCGCCCTCGGAAAATGCCGTCTGTGTTCTGCCGTATACTATCTGCAAAAACAGCTCTCTCATTGCTGTATTTATAGCGTCGCACACAAGGTCTGTGTTAAGCGCTTCAAGGATTGTTTTGCCGGGAAGTATTTCCGACGCCATAGCCGCGGAATGTGTCATTCCGGAGCAGCCTATGGTTTCTACAAGAGCTTCCTCAATCACGCCGCCCTTTACATTAAGCGTAAGCTTACAGGCACCCTGCTGCGGTGCACACCAGCCTATACCGTGTGTTAAACCGTAAATATCTGTAATCTGTTTTGAATTTGTCCATGTACCTTCCTGCGGAATAGGCGCCGGCTCATGCTTTACGCCCTTTGCAACAACGCACATGTTTTCAACTTCATGTGAATAGTTCATATACTACAAACTCCTTTCAACTTTGACTTCGTATATTTTATCATTATTTGAATATCTAATCAAGAGGAAAATGCAATTTTTTCGCATTTTTTGTAAAAGCCAAAGCCAGGCACGCACAAAAAAAGTGTGCTGCAAAAAAATTTCATTTTACAACACACCTTTTGACTTTCAGCAAATAAACTTTTTGTATTTTTTCAGCTTCGCGGCAAATTCCACCTGTAATGCGCCGCGCAAAGCCTTATTGCCGCGATTGTTAAAAACCCGGCAAGCATACCTGCGCTTCTTCCCGGACTTTCCCACATGCAATTACACACCACAGCACCCAATATTGCAGCACAGGCGTATATATGCTTTACAAAAATATACGGTCTGTCACCGGCGAAAACGTCGCGCAGAACACCGCCGCCGACACCTGTAACAACGGCTACAAACACCACAAGCAGCGGATTTTCAAAATATCCGGTGCTGCGCGCAACCTCTACCCCGCACACCGTAAATATTCCAAGCCCCGCCGAATCCGAAAGCAGCATTGTAAGCTCATACGCGCGCGGCACATGCTCAAAAAACGTGCGCACAATCGGCAAAAACACAATTACCGACGCGACAGCCGCCGCAATTATGTATATAGGGTTTACAAGCGCTGTCGGTGGTGTAATTCCAAGCATAAGGTCGCGTATTATTCCGCCGCCCACAGCCGTGGTTACGCCGAGAATACAAACCCCGAAAATGTCCATCTTTTTCTTAATTGCGGTTGCTGCGCCCGACACCGCAAACGAAACAGTGCCCAGCAGTTCGAGATATGTAATAAACAATTCCAAAGAAAGCCCCCCGTTCGGATTTATTTTACATCTGTTTCTCTTGCCCTGTCGGACTTTCTTTGCAGCATTTCCATTTTTTCGTCTATACCCGACGCAATATCGGCACATTCGCGCAGCTCACGCCGAAGCTCGTCGTAACATTCAAGCCCTTTTTTGTAGCATATTTTATGCTCCAAGCTCGCCCACCAGTCCATTGATATTGTGCGAAGCTGCACCTCAACCTTCATAAGTTTCTTCTTGTCACGCAGAAATATGGGTATTTGTACTATCAAATGAAGGCTTCTGTAACCGTTGTCCTTTGGTGACTGAATATAGTCCTTTTTTTCGATAAGCGTTATATCGTCCTGCTTTAAAAAAGCCTCTGCAAGCATATATATATCCGTTATATACGAGCATATAACCCTTATCCCCGCAATATCGTTTATATTCTCTTCTATATCCTCCACAGTAAGCGCAATATTTTTTCTGTTCAGCTTATCTATTATGCTTTCCGGACTTTTAAGGCGGCTTTTTATGGTTTCTATGGGGTTTCTGTCGTATTCAAGCGACATCTCCTCGTTAAGCACGTTAAACTTTGTCTGTACCTCCATAATTGCGCATTTGTAGTAAGACATAAGTTTTTTATAGGGTGTTGAGTAATCGTTTAACCAGCGCTGCACATCCTTTTCCGACAATCGGCTTACCAATAGCTTTGATAACGCCTTTTTATTATATTCTGCCAAACTCATTATTGTTACCTTCCTCTTTTCAGCTTTTCCACAGAAGTGCCGCACCTATTATGCCCGCGTCATTGTTAAGCTTTGCAATCTTTGCAACCGATTGCTTTTTCCCAAAGCGTGCATAGGAACGTTCTTTTATCATTTTATTGACGGGCATCGCAACGCGGTCTCCGGCATTGCTTACGCCGCCGCCTATACAAACAATTTCGGGCTGCAATATATTTACAACGTTTATTATTCCTACGCCCAAATAATTGAGGTAGGTTTCCACAACCTCGCGTGCCGCAGCATCGTCTGTGTAAAATGCAGTCTTTCCGTCAACCTTTTCTATATCTCCCCCGACGGTTTGCCACATTTTGCTTTCGGGGTTTTTTTCCATAGCTTCTTTTGTTTGCCTTATAAGTGCGGTTGCCGAAGCATACGCCTCAAAACAGCCTTTGTTTTGGCAGGTACACTCCACTCCGTCCATGGCAATTGTCATATGCCCTATCTCTGCGCCGTTTTCATACGCACCGCGCATAAGCTTGCCGCCGATAACTATGCCGCTGCCTACACCTGTGCCGAGCGTAATCATAACCATACTGTCGTATTTAGCGCCCGCACCGGCTAAAAATTCTCCCCATGCGGCAGCGTTTGCGTCGTTTTCAATATATATTTTTTTGCCAAGCGCCTCTGAAAGTGCTTTTGATATTGGCGCGTCTTTTATAAACAAATTGTTTGAATATATTATTTTTCCTTCTTCGCGGTCAAGCGAGCCGGGGCAGCCGACGCCCACGCTTTCTATATCGCTCAGCTTAAGTCCGCTGTTTTTTACAGCGTCAAGCGCGGCAGCTGCCATATCCGAAAAAAGCTCTTCATACGGGCGGGGGGCATTTGTTTTTCTGTGTCCTCTGCCGTAGATTATCCCGTATTCGTCAACAACAGCCGTTGCAATGTTTGTGCCGCCCAAATCGATACCTACAAAATATCTCGGCGGATTTGTTACAACAAGAAGCTTTGCCGCTCCCTCTATATCATAAGCCTTGTCCCCGGCGGGAATAAATACAGTTTCGCCGCAGGAAATTGCAATTTCTTCGTCTTCGTTATTAAGCTTTGCCGCACCGAAAACGCACACAAGAGCCGTGTAGCTTTCATTTCTGCATACAAGGCGCTGCACGGCATTTGTATCAAGCTCGCGCACGGAAAAATATTTGCAGCTGCCCAAAAGGCGCATATTGTCGGAGCACTTCGGGATTTCCCTTTTCGGCGTTTTCTTTGTATTTGCTGCCAGCACTCCCTTTTCTATGTGCAGCGGGCGGGTATTGCCGTTTTTGTCTTTGCGGTCGTAGTCGTACAACCTGTACGTTACGTTTGAATTTTGCTGTATTTCGGCAATTAAGTTGCCTTTCCCTATTGCGTGAACCGTTCCCGCCTCTACAAAGAACACATCGCCCTCTTTCGGGTCGTGCGCGCAGAGGAGCTTTTCTACAGTGTTATCCTCCACAGCTTTTTTAAGCGCTTCCTTTGTTGTATCCTCATTAACGCCGCATATAATTTTTGCGCCGGGCTTTGTCTCCACCACATACCACATTTCCGTTTTTCCGTTCTGATTTTCCCATTCACGCGCCTGGGCGTCGTTTGGATGTACCTGCACGCTTAAATCGTCCGCCGCATCAATAAGCTTTATAAGAATCGGCAATTCGTCGCTCTTTCTTGCCGTGCCGAGTATTTCCGGGTTTTCTTTTATAACCTCGCGAAGCGTTTTTTGGTCATATTCACCGCCGCACACACGGCTTTCCCCGTCCGGATGCACACTAAGCTCCCAGCTTTCGGCTGTTTTTTCAAAGCCGCTGTTCTTTTTGTATTTTTCGTTAAGAAGCGTTCCGCCCCATATATAGTCCTTACAAACACTTTTCATTTTAAGAGCTTTCATTATTTAATCTCTCCGTTTCATAAATTTGGGTTTGCACCGTTAAATTATATCATTCGGTCGGTATTTTGGCAAGTATACACTGCCTTATTTTTTCACTTTTGGTATAAAATGCACCGGGCAAAGCATATATTGTAACAAATTATATGTTGAGGTGTTTTGATTTGAAAGATTATATCGAGGACAGAGTCCTCCTCCTTGCGCATTATATTATAGATAACGGCTCAACCGTTCGCCATACGGCAAAAAAGTTCGCACTTTCAAAATCAAGCGTACATAAAGATGTTACACAGCGTCTGTCAAAGCTCGACCCGCTGCTTTTTAAAGAGGTTAAGGCAGTGCTGGATAAAAACAAAGCCGAACGCCACATACGCGGCGGTATGGCAACAAAGCTAAAATACGAAAAAACACACAAATACAAGGCATAG
>CAKSNY010000020.1 GCA_934476455.1 uncultured Clostridia bacterium
CAACTCTTTTTTACAACTTTTTTCGTTTTTTTCTTTCTTTAGGTCAAAATGCTGTGTAAAGGGGCTGTTTAAAAGCTTAAAATTCGAGAATTTGGGGAGCTGTCAGAGGGGAAATCCCCTCTGACAGCTCCCCAAATTTTAGTTTTCAGTTTTCTTTCGGCTTTGCTTCTTTAATAATTTTTATACACATATTCATTGCAGCGTACAAAAACCACAGCATAATAAGTATAAGCGCAATAGGAACAAGTATCTGCGTAAAAGTTGGATTTTTAACGCGCGCATATACAATCGTGCAGACAATAAACAGTGCGGTAAACACAGAGTACAGATCAAACATACGCATATACGTTACAAAACTGAATATACGCTGTGATGAAAGCTGTGATTTTTCTATTTCATCCGCCGTATCTTTTGTGTATTTTACAGACTTTGCCGCAATTAAATACGTGCTGACGCCGTTTTTCATAAGCTTGACGGCGTGTTCTCGTATACGTTTTTCGTTAAGACGAAAATAATCGTTAAACAAAACGCGGTACTTTTTCGGATTTTCCTCGGAAACTATTATTTTTATACTGTCGCCTTTTATCCAAAGATGCGCTTCTGTCGGCTTAAGCTTAACACGGTAATGCTTTTTATCCTCGCCGAGAATTTTCATAGTAGCGCTGCGGTCTGCCGTTTTGTTTTTATTTATTATTGTGCCGTTTATCTCGCGCCCTTTTAAAATTCCTTCCCTGCCTGTTTGCGGTATTCGGTTTGTAACAAAGCTTATCCACACAAGGCAAATAAACATCATAATTACAAGAAATGTCATTACTATCACTCCATAACTGTATTTTACAACGCCGCAGTAAATATTCCGGCTATTATAAGCAGTGCACACAAGGTACGCTTAAGCGTTCCCTTTTCGCCAAACATTATTCTTCCGGCAACAATTGCCGCAAGCACCGAAGATTGTTTTATAAGCGTCATAATTGTAATGCGGCTTTGCGGGTTTGAATTTGCGATAAAAAGAGCCCTGTCGCCTATTACAAAGATTACGCTCAGTAATATAATCCAATAATTTGTTTTAATCGTAGAAAGCTTTACGGGCGTCTTTGAAATAAGTACATACACGCCGTACATAACAGACATAAACAGCATATACCAAAACTGAAGCTGCGCGCTTGTAACGGTTTTTGTAAGCCATTTGTCCATAACGCCGGAGCTTGCCGTAAGAAGGCAGGATAAAAGCGTTAAAAAAACAAATTTTCTGTCTGTCTGAGCCGGTGCGCCCTTTTTATGAACATTTACAAGCACAAGCCCCATAACCACCATTATAAGCCCCGCGCTTTGCCTTACGGTGCACTTTTCGCCCATAATCAAAACACCGAGCAGCGTTGCAAACAAAACTCGTGCCATATCCATAACGCCGTAAAGGCTTACGGGCATATGCTGTATTGAATTAAAAGAGCATATCCACGCGGTAAATACAAAAAGCGATTTTACGGCTATATAAAAATAATATTTTCCCGGAATGTCCGTAACATTTTGCGCCGTGGGAATTATGATGATAAAGCCTATCAGCGTATACCAAAAAAGCACCTCAAACATACCGCTTTTTAAAAGCGCTTTTTTCTTTATTCCTTCCCGCACGCCTTTACATATTCCGAAAACAAGTGTGTAAAATACCCAATCCAAATTTAAAGCCCCTGTTTCATATAAGATCGGCAAACAGCTTGCCGCCTTCTGTTTTTCCTATTTTAACATCTGCAATTTTTCCGTCAAGCGGGGTTTTTGTATACACATATACCCGCTGATAATTTTTTGCAAGCCCTTCGCTTATTCCGTTTTGCGTTTGTTCAAATAAAACGCTTTGTCTGCTTCCTATAAGCCCTTTTTCAAACTCCGCAGACAGGCTTTCGCATATTTTTGAAAGCTCATGCGCACGGTTTTCGCGAATTGTCATGGGCAACTGCACCATCTGCGCCGCTGCTGTTTTGCTTCGCTGTGAATACGGAAAAACGTGAACCTTTGAAAATCCTATTTCTTTTACAAATGCTTTTGTCTGTTCAAACTCGTCCTCCGTTTCCCCGGGAAAGCCGCAAATAACATCTGTCGTAATTGCCGCATCCGGCATTGCGAGGCGAATGTCATTTATATATTTTGCATACTGCGCCCGCGTGTATTTTCTGTTCATACGTGCAAGCACGGTATCACTGCCGCTTTGAAGCGATATATGAAAATGGCGGCAAATCTTCTTTTCATTTGCAAGAAAAGATATAAATTCCTTTGTAAATGCCCTCGGGTCAATACTGCTCAGGCGCACCCGCCGTATATTTTCTATTTCGCATACTGCCCTTACCGCGTCTTGCAGCGACGGCTTTTCAGGAAGATCTTTGCCATAGCTTGCGACGCTTATTCCTGTAAGCACAACCTCAAAAAAACCTTTCTCCGACAGCCTGAGCGCTTCTTTTTTTATATTTTCAATTCTGCGCGAACGCACGGGACCGCGCGCATACGGAACGATGCAATAGGAACAGAAATTGTCGCACCCGTCCTGAATTTTTATATAGGCACGCGTGCGCTCAAGCGTGCCTTCGCTTTCAAGCTCTTCATACAGTCTTTCTTTCATAATGTTGCACACCGTATAGGGATTTTCCCCGCGCAAAAGACCTTCTACCATCTCCGGAATCAGATGCCTGTTTGCAGTACCTGCAACTATATCCACCTCGGGCATTTTTTTTATTTCCTCAGCATGGGTCTGTGCATAACAGCCCGAAGCGACAACAATCGCGTCGGGGTTCATTTTTTTTGCGCGGCGCAGCACCTGTCTGCTTTTCCTGTCACCGATATTTGTAACCGAGCAGGTATTTACAACATATACATCACACTTTTCGTCAAAAGCGCCTATCTCATATCCTTTACGGCGAAATATGCTTGCGCAGCAATCCGCTTCGTACTGGTTTACCTTACAGCCAAGGGCGTAAAAAGCCGCCTTCATCAAATCATTCCTCTGTTTTTCATTTCATTTGTTTTAAGAAGGGCAAGCGCCGTCTTTGCGTCGGCAATCTCTCCCGACAGTACCTTATCTACAAGTTCACCGAGCGGAACGCGTACAATTTCCATAAATTCGTCCGCATCGCGGTGAATGTTTCCTTTGTACAGGTCCTGCGCGACATACATATGTACAACCTCGTTACAGAAGCCCGGGCTTGGGTAAAGCTTGCCCATGCTCGTATATCTCTTTGCGCGTACGCCCGTTTCCTCTTCAAGCTCACGCTTGCCGCACTCGAGCGGATCTTCACCGGGGGTAAGCTTGCCCGCCGGTATTTCAAAAAGGTTTTGGTCAAACGGGCGTCTGTACTGCCACTCCATTATAACGCATCCGTCTTTATCAACAGGAACAACGCATACGCCGCCCGGATGCTCCACCAGCTCCCGCGTGGCGGTGTTTTCAGCGGGTGTTGTTACCGTGTCCACACGAAGGTTTATTACCTCACCTTTAAAAATATATTCTTTTGAAACAGTTTTTTCAGAAAAGTCCATTTATGTCAATCCCTTCACAATTGTATAAGTGTTTCAAGCTTCGGATTTACGCCCAAAAGCTGTTTTAGCTTTAAATAATCCTCTTTGGCGCGCTTTTGGTTTTTTCCGTCCTTAAATGCACGTATGAGAAGATTTTTCGGTGTTTCTACGGGCGAGATATACTCTTGGGCTATCACGCTGTAGCCGCACGCCTCCAAAATAAGGCAGCGCAGAGAATCCGTGATAAGGTCTGCCTGCCGCGCACGAAACACGCCGTGTTTTAAAAGCGGCTCAAAGGGCGCATATGAATATTGCGCCAAAAGCTCTTTATGGCAGCACGGCACTATAAACATTGCCTTTGCCCCGCCGTTTATACCGGCGGCAATTGCCAAATCCGTTGCCGTGTCACATGCATGCAGACTGATAACTATATCGGGCGTTCTCTTCGGGATAAAATAATTAAGGTCTGTCTCTATAAAAGTCATATTTGAATATCCCAATTCACAAGCGCTTTTTCTTGACGCCTCTATTACTGTTTTTGAATAATCCACCCCTGTTACGTGGCATCTTTTTTTAAGACAATCGCGCAGATAATAATTCATTGCAAACGAAAGATAGCTTTTGCCGCACGCGCAGTCCAAAACCTCAATTTCGCCGGAAAGTTTTTTAAGATAATCCGCCGCAAGCTCGATAAAATGGTCTATTTGGTTATACTTTCGTATCATATCGTTTTTTATTTTTCCGTTTTTGCCCATTATGCCGATTTGCGTAAGAAGCGCGTTTGCCTTCGGCGGCGAAATAAGATACTGCCGCTTTGTAACCGTTGCCGTTTCAAATGTCTGTTCCGGGGCAGAGTCCGAATATTTCATTGCCGCGTTTTTATCGTCCGCGGTTATGGTGCAATCCGTCCCGCGTTCGCGGTAAACAAGGCGCATGGCGTCGTAATCGGGCAAAATTTTTTCAATATCATCCCATGAAAACGGCGTATTTTGCCCCATAAACAGCATAAAAAGCTTGCCGTCTTCCATTTTTACGGCGGCGGGAAACTCTTTCGTTCCCGATTTAAAGCTTATTTTCATTTCAATAAAATATTCGCCTTTTCCAAACCTTGCCTCGAGCATTTTTAAATAAAACGAAACACGGCTTATTATATTTGCTTTCATTTCTTACTCCACCGTTACAGACTTTGCCAGATTTCTCGGTTTGTCGATATCACATCCGCGGCAAAGTGCAGCGTAATATGCCAGGTATTGTGTGGGAACAACGCTTACAAGCGGTGACAAAAGCTCGTTCACGTCGCTTATAACAATATTGTCGCTGTGTGCGCTGAGCTTTTTGGACACAATTGAAAGAACCTTTGCCCCGCGCGCCTTAACCTCTTTTATATTGCCGCGGGTGTTGAGGTTGATGCACTCCTGCGTAATAACTGCAATTACGGGCGTATCTTTTTCAATGAGAGCAATCGTTCCGTGCTTAAGTTCGCCTGCGGCAAACCCCTCGGTTTGAATATACGAGATTTCTTTAAGCTTAAGAGCACCCTCCAGGCACACGTAATAATCCATACTTCTTCCTATATAAAAGCAGCTTCGTGTTGTTTTAAGGTATTCCTCGGCAAGGCGCTTATAGTCTTCACGGTTGCTGCAAAGGCTTTCCATCGCGGTTGCGACAAGTGCAAGCTCGTATTTTAAATCCATTTTTTCTTTTGCCATTGAGTTTGCCATAACGGCAAGCACGGCAATTTGCGCCGTATATGCCTTTGTAGACGCTACGGCAATTTCGGGTCCGGCGTAAAGAAGGAGAGTGTGGTCTGCCTCACGCGAGAGGGTTGACCCCTTTACATTTGTTATCGTAAGCGACTTATACCCCATTTCCTTTACCTTTACCAAAACGGCACGGCTGTCTGCCGTTTCGCCGCTTTGCGAAATAAATATAAAGAAAGGCTTTTTGGAAAGGAGCGGCATATTATACACAAATTCGCTTGCAAGGCACGCCACTGCCGGTTTTTTTGCAAGCCTTTCTATAAAGTGCTGCCCTATAAGACCTGCATGATAGCTTGTTCCGCATGCAATTATATATATTTTGTCGCTTGCCAGAAGGTCGGAAGTTATTTTTTTATCAATGCTCAGTTCTCCGTTTTCGTCCATATACTGTTGCATTATTTTGCGCATTACGAAGGGCTGTTCCTCAATTTCTTTGAGCATAAAGTGCGGGTATGTTCCCTTTTCCATATCTGACAGGTCTATATCTGCGGTAAAGGTATCTCTTTCTATTTTTTTTGCGTAGCTTGTGTAAAGCGTAACGTTTTCACACGTTATAACTGCAAACTCTTTATCGTGAATTTCGTAAAACTCATTCGTATGTGCAATCATCGCCATAGCGTCACTGCCTATCATATTAAATCCGCTGCCCTTACCTACAAGAAGCGGCGATTTATTTTTAACGGCGTAAAGAGTATCGGGGTCCTGCGAATCTAAAATTGCAAGGGCATACGACCCCTCAATTATTCCCATAATATGCTGTATTGCCACGGGCACGCTTTCCCCGTCATCCGTAAATTTTTGAAGAAGCTGAACTATAACCTCTGTGTCGGTATCGCTTGAAAAGTGTACCCCTTCGAGATACTGCGCCCTGAGCGCTGCTTCGTTTTCAATTATTCCGTTATGAACAAGCGCAAATCTGGTGGTTATAACCGGGTGTGCATTTTCTACCGTGGGCTTTCCGTGTGTTGCCCAGCGGGTGTGTCCTATTCCAACAGTTCCGGGGCAGCTTTCACCGTTGTTTGTTTCCTTATACAAATTTTCAAGTCTTCCGACTGCTTTTGCATATGTTATTTTATCATTAAATACAGCTATTCCGGCAGAGTCGTACCCTCTGTACTCAAGCTTTGAAAGCCCGTCCAAAAGGATTGGCGCCGCCTGTTTTTCTCCTATGTAGCCTACTATTCCGCACATAATATTTGCTCCTTTCACCCCTTTTAAACACAGCGGGGCATTCTGACATATTATATATATTACTACATATGGCTCGCTTTTTCAAACATTTTTTAATAATATTAAAAAAACTATGGATTTTTTTTTTATTTTCATATATAATGTTTTCTAATCTTTTATGATTGGAGACGAAAAAATGAAAAACGAAATTCTTGCACTTTTGGAACAGGACAGCAGACTTACCGCGGCGAAAATTGCGGTAATGCTCGGCATAAGCGAGCAGGAGGTCGCCCGAGCCATAAAAGAGCTTGAAGACGAAAATATAATTTTGGGATACAAAACGCTTGTCAATTGGGAACTTGCCGGGCGCGACACAACAATTGCAAATATAGAGCTTAAACTTACACCGCAGCGCGGCGGCGGGTTTGATACCGTTGCAGAGCGCATATATAAGTTCCCGCAGGTTAAATCTGTTATTTTGATGTCGGGTGCGTATGACCTTCTTGTAACGGTTGAGGGAAAGAGCCTTAAAGAGGTTGCAATGTTTGTTTCCGAAAGGCTTGCCCCGATGGAGTCCGTTGTTTCAACGGCAACGCACTTTGAGCTTAAAACCTATAAAAAGGACGGTGTAATCTTTACGGAAAGCGAGGAAGATAATCGGGAGGTGCTTGGCGTATGATAGATTATTCGCAGTTTCTGTCAAAAAACATTTCTGTTCTTCCGCCCTCCGGTATAAGAAAGTTTTTTGATATAGCCGCCGAGATGAAAGGCGTAATATCGCTCGGTGTGGGTGAGCCCGATTTTGTAACGCCGTGGGCAATACGCGAGGCAGGTATATATTCTCTTGAAAAAGGGCACACGCACTACACCGCAAACCGCGGAACTCTGCAGCTGCGCGAGGAAATTTGCGCATATCTTAAACGCAGATACAATCTTTGCTATAATCCAAAGGATGAAACGCTTGTCACTGTCGGCGGAAGCGAGGCAATAGACGCACTTATGCGTGCCGTGATTACAGAGGGCGACGAGGTGCTTATCCCCGAGCCGAGCTTCGTTTGCTACAAGCCGTGCGCAATAATGGCAGGCGGTGTTCCTGTGCCGATTGCAACCGAAGAAAAGGATAATTTCAAGCTTACGCCGGAAAAGCTTTTGGAAAAGATAACAGACAAGTCAAAGCTTTTGGTAATGCCGTTTCCCAACAATCCGACGGGCGCTGTTATGACGCGTGAGGATCTTGAAAAAATAGCAAAAATAGTAAAAGAGCATAATCTGTTTGTCATATCCGATGAAATATACAGCGAGCTTACGTATGACGGCACACACGTTCCGTTTGCGGCAATAGACGGTATGAAAGAGCGCACGGTAACCGTAAACGGCTTTAGCAAGGCATTTGCAATGACGGGGTGGCGCCTCGGTTATGCGTGCGGACCTGCACCTGTTATATATCAGATGACAAAAATTCATCAATATGCAATAATGTGCGCACCGACAACAAGCCAATACGCCGCAGTGGAGGCAATGCGAAGCTGTGATGATGACGTTGAGTATATGCGCACGGAATACGACCACCGCCGCCGCATAATGCTTGACGGCTTCAGGTCGATGGGGCTTCACTGTTTTGAGCCCAAGGGGGCATTTTACGTATTCCCTAACATAAGCTCTACAAATCTTACGAGCGATGAATTTGCAACAAAGCTTTTGTATTCAAAAAAGGTTGCCGTCGTTCCCGGCTCTGCCTTTGGAGAAAGCGGCGAGGGCTTTATCCGATGCAGCTATGCCTACAGCGTAAAAAGCATTGAACGCGCTCTTGAAAAAATCGCCGAATTTGTACGTGAAATAAAACAGGTATAAAAAAACAGACCGCAGCATTTTCAGTGCTGCGGTCTGTTTTTTTATACCTGCGTGAAGTCCTTTGCCAAAAACGTAAAGTCCTCCATATTTTCCATATTCTCCATTAAAAGCTCTTCCTGCTGTACCAGCAATGTCTCTTTCCGCTCGTTTTCCATTTTCTCGTAAATATCCACGGCCGAGAACATAACGCATCCGTTGGCGCTGCCGTGACGTGCGTTGTATCTTTCCATAAGAGAATTTATATCCTCCGCGATAACGCTTCCCTCGGGATGGCTGCCGAAAGAAAAAGATTCTGAATAATACGCGATATTGTCAACAATTTTGTATATTACAAATACGTGTCCGGCGCCGGGGTACTGTGCCGAATGGTTTGACTGTATCGGCAGACTTACAACAACGTTTGAAAGCTCGTTACCGTATTTTGCAACAAGTTTTTCCAGACAATCCGCCCCGCTTTCACGGTATACATAATATCCGCCTGAGGTCTGATACACATTTTCAAACCCGCCGTACCACATATTGCCGTTTCCGCGGAAGTCAAAATCGCCGTCGAATATTCCCATTGCGCGAAGCTGACAGCGCACGTATGTGCCGCAATAGCCGCTGAAGCTGCCGCGCCCGAAATACCCTTTTGCCGTTTGATATACCTCGCTTCCGTAGCTTGAAAGCTCATACGGAATGTCATATTCCTGTGCAAGCACACGCCCGCCTGCCGCAAAAACAGCGGCAGCAGCCAAAAGTGCTGCAATCGTTTTTTTACAAAGCATCCAATCTCTCCATCTCCGGGCAAATATTACATAAAAAATACAGTGCAATGCACCGCTGCCCTTTCAAACAGTGTGGAGTATATCACATCTTTGTAACAATTTCAAGTATTTTTGTAACTTTTTTAAAAATTATTTAACAATTTCTTAATATTTCGACTTTTTACCGCAAAAAAACGGCAATACCGATTTCTTCGGCATTGCCGCAGACTGTCTAAAAACCAAAAATCCGAAAGTCTCCTTGCAAGGGCTTTCGGATTGAAGAATGTCGGATTTATCGACACTCTCAAACGTTAAACGTTGTTTTGAACCACTCGAGCATATCGTCATACAGCGGCACGTCGCACGCAAGCCTGTCGCGCAGGGCGTACATCTCGTTAACAATTGCACCTGTGTCCTCACACGGGGGCTCTATAAATATACGGTCGTGCTTTGTGGCAGACTGCCGCTGTTTATCAAGCAGCAGCTCCTCGTACATTTTTTCTCCGGGACGAAGCCCCGTATATTCTATCTTAATATCCACATCCGGTACATAACCGCTGAGCTCTATGAGGTTTCGTGCCAAATCCACGATTTTTACGGGCTGACCCATATCGAGGATAAATATTTCTCCCCCGCCGGCAAGTGCACCCGCCTGCATAACAAGCTGTGCCGCCTCGGGAATTGTCATAAAGAAGCGGTTTATCTCGGGATGTGTAATCGTAACGGGTCCGCCTTCTTTAATCTGTTTTTTGAAAATCGGAATTACGCTGCCGTTGCTGCCGAGCACATTTCCGAAACGCACCGCCGCGTATATTGTGCGCTTGCCTTCCTTTTTCACACGTTCGTCAAAGCGCTGTATTACCATTTCCGCTATACGCTTGCTTGCGCCCATAACATTGGTGGGGTTTACAGCCTTATCTGTCGATATAAGTACAAAGCGTTCGGCGTTATATTTTTCGCACATAAGCGCAACGTTATATGTACCGTATACATTATTTTTTATGGCTTCGTTCGGGCTGTCCTCCATAAGGGGTACGTGCTTGTGCGCCGCTGCGTGAAACACAACCCTGGGCTTGTATTTCTCAAAAACCGCGTCAAGCCTTTTTACATCTCTTACAGAGCCTATCAAAACCTCCAGCTTAAGTTCCGGGTATTTTTTTCTTAATTCAAGCTGCAACTCGTATGCGTTATTTTCGTATATGTCAAACACAATAAGCCTGCGCGGATTAAAGCGCGCTATCTGGCGGCAAAGCTCGCTTCCTATACTTCCGCCGCCGCCCGTTACCATAACGGTTTTCCCTTCTATGTATCCGAAAATTTCACAGTCGTCAATTATCTGTTCTTTTCTTCCCAAAAGCTCCTGCGGGGTAACCTCTCTAAGCTGATTTATGCTCATTTTGCCGCTTACAAGCTCAAACATTGACGGAACCGTAGACACTTTTTTCCCTGTGTTTTTGCAAATTCTTATAAGCTGTTCTATATCGCTGTCCTCTCCGGACGGGATTGCAATTATTATTTCCTGCACCCTATATTCTTTCACGATGCGCAAAATATCGTTTCTTCCGCCGACAACCGGAACACCGCATATCCGCATACCGTGCTTTGCTGCGTCGTCATCCGTTACCGCAACGGGAAGCATTGACCCCTCATGCAGCATACTTTTGATAAGTGACGAGCCGGTGTCACCGCCGCCGACAATCATTACGCGTTTCTTCGTTTTTCCCGCGCGGTGATTTCTTATAAGTGCAATATCGGCACGCACCATCATCGCGCAAAACCGTTCCACCGAAAAACCGACAAGGCACAAAATCCATATAAGAATATAGTCCACCGGCAGAAGCAGCGCCTCGTTAAGCACCAAAAAGCGTGACATCCAGTAAGAAACCGCACATCCGACGGTTGCCGCCGCATACAAAGTAAAAAACTCTTTAAAGCTTGAATAGCGCCAGCTCATCGCATAGCAGCCGGCAAGCCCGTTTACGGAGCAGATCACCAATACAAGTATTGCCATTTCGCGGTAATTGCTTAAAATAAGGTCAAGCCCGCCGCTGTGGATGTCGTTTCCGCGGATTATCACAGCCATCTGCACTGCCGCAAGTATTACAATAACATCGCACAGCATAAACAAAAACACACGCTGAATGTTTTTTATTTTCAAAGATGTTGTATAGCGCATATATAAAGCCCTTCCGTATTACTTATCTTCAGCAGGGTCAACGGTAATTGTTTTTGCGCCGTCATTCCAGCCAACCTTAAGGTTTAAAGCCTGTGCCACCGCACGTATGGGAACCATGGTTCTGCCGCTGACAATGCGCGGTGCCAAAAGAAGCTCCTGCTCCTCACCGTTCACCTTTAATACGGGCTTATCTATTGTAAGCTCTATCGTAGTATCATCCTTTTTCACGGTAACTGTCTGTGTGCTTTCATCCCACGAAACGTCCGCCCCGAGATACTCTGTCACCGCGCGGACGGGAATAAGCGTTGTCCCGTTTTCTATAAACGGAAGCACGCCGTCATACAAGCTGTAGTCGATAAGCTTATCGCCGACTATTGTATCTATCGAATTATCGCCGAGCGCCTGTTTTATTTTTTCTATTTCACCGATTAAAATTTCACGCGCGTTTTCAATGTCTTTTCCCAAAAGTTCTTTAGCCAAAACCTTTATATCCGAAATATTTTTAAGTATTCCGTCTTTGTTTATTTCCTCAACTTTATCAAGAACCTTCTGTGTTGCCGCCTTTAAGCCGCTTTCAGCCTCTTTTTCCGCGGCAAACGCGCTTACCGCTGAAAATGCAAGCACCGCGGATAAAATAATTGCAACCGCTTTTTTCATCATCAAAACCCCGTTTCATTACCTTTTTACATATATTTTAAAACAAAAAGCATATAATGTCAAGATAAAAGCTTTTTTGGTATCAAACGAAGCGCTTTTAGCTTGACAAAATACGCAATTAAACTTATAATAGAATAGATATGTTATGTATGGAGACTGCCCGTGCGAAATTTTCCTCGCTTTGCTCGGAAACGCACATGGGCGTAATAATCTCTTATCATTCCTTGCCCTGCCGATACGAGATTTCCACTACTGTTTGTGCCGGTGCAGGGCGGCGGAATGGAGATTAACGTGAAAGGAACTTTCACGTTAGCCTCCGGCAGGATTTGATGCCCGTGCGAAATTTTCCTCGCTTTGCTCGGAAACGCACATGGGCGTAATAATCTCTTATCATTCCTTGCCCTGCCGATACGAGATTTCCACTACTGTTTGTGCCGGTGCAGGGCGGCGGAATGGAGATTATTATGACAGAAGCTGTAAAAAACACTGTAAAGGCATTTTCGGTTTCGATAGTCACGGCATTGGGGCTTGGCGCGGAATGTGCAAATTACGTGTATATATTTTTTATTTCAATGCTCCCGATTATTGAGCTTCGCGGGGCGATACCCGTTGCATTTGCGCTTAAAATGCCGCTTTTGCCGTCTCTTTTAATATCGATTATTGGAAATCTGCTGCCCGTTCCCTTTATACTGCTTTTTATAACGCCGCTTTGCGATATGCTAAAAAAAACGCGTGCGCTGGAGTGGTTTCCGAGAATGGTTGAAAAGCGCGTTTCAAAAAATTCCGAAAAAATTACAAAGTATGCAAGGTGGGGGCTGTTTTTGTTTGTTGCCATCCCTCTTCCCGGCACCGGTGCATGGACGGGGGCGCTTGTTGCAAGCTTTCTTGATTTTAAGTTTCGCGACGCGTTTTTATCGATTGCCGCGGGCGTTTTGTGCGCAGGGCTTGTTATGTGCCTGCTTTCCTACGGTGTTTTGGGGCTTATATTCTGAAGATAAAAGAAAGGATTGATACATATGAATAACTACAAAAAGCTTTTTACCTCCGAATCTGTTACGGAGGGGCATCCCGATAAGGTTTGTGACAGAATTTCGGACGCTGTGCTTGACGATATTTTAGCGCACGACCCAAACGCGCGCGTTGCATGTGAATGCTGTGCCGCAACGGGGCTTGTGGTGGTTTTCGGCGAGATAAGCACGTCTCACTACTGCGATATAAGAACTATAGTAAGAAATACTATCCGCGATATAGGCTACACAGACCCGCAGATGGGATTCCACTTTGAAAATATTGCGGTTTTGAATACGCTTAACGAGCAGTCGCCCGATATTGCGATGGGCGTTGATAAATCGCTTGAAGCAAAGCTTGGCGAAACAGACGGTTTTGACCTTGGTGCAGGCGACCAGGGTATGATGTTCGGCTATGCCACAAACGAAACAGAGGAATTTATGCCGGCGCCGATATATTATGCTCAAAAAATGGCAAGGCGGCTGTCCGATGTAAGAAAGAACGGACAATTCCCCTATCTTCGCCCCGACGGAAAAACGCAGGTAACGGTTGAATATGAGGGCGACAAGGTAAAGCGAATTGATACGGTGGTTCTTTCCACACAGCACACACCAAACGTAACGCCCGATGATATACGAAACGATATGATAGAGTGCGTTATAAAACCATCGCTTGACGAAAACCTGATTGATGAAAACACGCGTTATCTTATAAATCCAACGGGGCGGTTTGTTATAGGCGGTCCCCAGGGCGATTCGGGTCTCACGGGAAGAAAAATTATAGTTGATACCTACGGCGGCTACGCACCGCACGGCGGCGGTGCATTTTCCGGCAAAGATCCCACAAAGGTTGACCGCAGCGCATGCTATATGGCACGATACATTGCAAAAAATATTGTTGCCGCCTCCCTTGCGGTCAAGTGCCAGATACAGCTTGCATACGCAATAGGCGTTGCACATCCCGTATCCGTAAGAATCGATACCTTCGGCACGGGAAGGCTTGCAGACGAAAAGCTTGCGCAGATAGTAAATGAAAATTTTGACCTGCGCCCGCGCGCGATAATCGAACGCCTTGACCTGCGCAGACCGATTTATACGCAAACCTCTGCCTACGGGCATTTCGGAAGAAACGACCTTGACCTTCCGTGGGAAAAGCTTGACTGTGTAAATGAACTTAAAAAGTATTTGTAAAACCACAATCACCCCGATATTCATATAATGGTATCGGGGTGATTAAATATGATGTATCTTTTTTTGGCTTTATCGCTTTTATTATGCAATGTTATGCTTTTTATTGTTTTTTACAGGGCTGTAAGCGCGCCTGTTCTTTACCTTAAGCACATTGAAGACAATAAAAACCTGTCATATTTTAAAGAATACTGTAAAGACGCACGTATATATATTTTGATTGGCTGTGATAAAAATGCCGGAGACAATATTCCTTGACGGCGAAATTTATGAAATTATATATCAAAACGATGACAACGGCTATACCGTGTGCGAGATTGACTGTGACGGCACACTTATTACCGCCTGCGGATATATGCCGTTTCTTGCCCCCGGCGAACAGGTACACTTTGAAGGCTCATACGTAAACCACCCGGACTACGGAGAGCAGTTCAGTGTAAAAAACGCACAGCGCGCGCTTCCGAAAAGAGTGGGGGCGGTGCTCTCCTACCTTTCTTCGGGGATAATCAGCGGCGTAAGAGAATCCACCGCAAAAAAAATTGTTGAAAAATTCGGTGAGGATACGCTTGACACAATCGCACTTCATCCCGAAAAGCTGTCACAGATACGCGGAATATCGCCCATGCGTGCGAAAAAAATTTCGGAGGCATTTTTACTTCACCGCGATGCTGCACAAACCGTAATTTTTCTTCAGGAGTACGGCGTAACGCCGAATGTTTCAATTCGCGTATACAAGCACTTCGGGCAGACCGCCGTTGATTTAATACGCCAAAATCCGTATATTTTGTGCGACAGCATAGACCGCATCGGCTTTAAAACCGCCGACAGGATTGCCCTTTCAATGAATATGCCGCACAATTACCCCGGCAGAATTGCAAGCGGTATAAAGCACATGCTTACAAGTCTTTCGTATTCCGGGCATACCTGCTTTAAAACTGACGAGCTTATAACCTGCTGCGCCCGATTTTTAGGCTGCGACATTAACGATGTGACAAATGTTTTGCTTTCTATGGAAAGCAGCACAGACATTATATCGGAGGATTCCTTTACATATCTTCCGTCTTTGTACAATGCCGAACTTTCGTGCGCACGGCGCCTTAACGACCTTGCCGCGCTTTTACGCCCGCCCCTTAAGCATATAAAAAGCGTTATTGAAAGCTCTGTGCCGAAGCTTTCCGAAAAACAGCGGCAGGCAGTGGAAAAAGCCTGCACCGAGGGTGTTTTCATTGTAACGGGCGGTCCGGGAACGGGAAAAACCACAATAATGAAAACGGTGCTTGAAATTTTTAAGGAAAACAACTTAAACATCGCACTGTGCGCACCGACGGGAAAGGCGGCAAAGCGCCTTTCGCAATCCTGCGGAGAGGATGCCAAAACCCTGCATCGTCTGCTTGAGGCAGAGTCGAAGGGCGGCGACAGTATGCAGTTTTCAAGAAACGAACAAAACCCCATAAAGGCGGATGTAATAATTATTGACGAAATGAGTATGGTAGACGTTTTATTGTTTGACGCGCTGCTCAGGGCGCTTCGACGCGGCGCACGCCTCATTATGGCGGGTGACGCCGACCAGCTTCCGTCTGTAGGTGCGGGAAATGTTTTAAACGATATGATAAAAAGCGGATGTCTGCCGTACACTATGCTTGACGAGGTGTTTCGCCAGGCGGCGCAAAGCCGTATTGTAACAAATGCACACCTGATTAACAGCGGAAATATGCCGCTTGACAACAGCGGAAGCACGGATTTTTTCTTTATGGAGCGGACCACCGAGGGCGCGCTTTCCACCATTTGCGAGCTTCTTTGCGGCAGATTAACAAAAGCATACGGGTATGATATTTCCGAAATGCAGGTGCTTACACCGTCGCGCAAGGGCATTGTCGGTTCTGCGAACCTAAACAGGGTTTTGCAGGAAAAGCTGAATCCGCCGTCAAAAAGAAAGGCAGAGAAAAAAATCGGCGAACGTTTTTTCCGCGAAGGGGACAAGGTTATACAAAACAAAAACAATTACGATATGCTCTGGACGCTTGAAAAGACAAAAGAGGACGGCGCGGGCGTTTTTAACGGCGATATGGGCACGATAGAAAAAATATCCGAAAAGGAAAAAATATTGCGTGTGCGCTTTGACGACGGTAAAATTGCCGACTATGATTTTGCCTCAACCGATGAGCTTGATACATCCTATGCCTTAACCGTACACAAAAGCCAGGGCAGCGAATGGAGCGCCGTTATTATACCCGTTTGCCCCTTTCCGCCTATGCTTATGACGCGCAACCTGCTTTATACGGGCGTAACGCGCGCAAAAAAATTGGTTGTGCTTGTCGGCTCGAAAAAATGTGTTTCGGAAATGGTTTCAAACAACCATATACAGGTGCGCTACAGCAGCTTGTGCAAGCGTCTGAGGGAGGTTTTCGGTGTTGAAAATTCTTGACCTTATCTTTCCGCCGCGCTGCCCGTTTTGCTTTGATATTCTTACCTTCTCAGTACCGGTGTGCGAAAAATGCGCAAAAAAGCTGCCGTATGTAAAAGATCCCGTATGCCGAAAATGCGGCAGGCCCATAGGCGAATTTTCCTACGACCTTTGCCGCGTATGCAGGATAAATAAAGTAAAATTTGAGCGCGCATGTGCACCGCTCTTATATAAAGGCAGTGTAAGAAAATCTATCTTGCGGTTTAAATTTTATCACCACCCGTCATACGCAAAGGGGTTTGCTTTTCTTATGGTGCAAAGGCTTTTAAATATGCCGGATATACTTAAAGACGTAAGCTTTATAACATATGTTCCACAAAACCGAAACGCCCACCTTTTAAAGGGCTACAATCAGGCAAAGCTTCTGGCAGACGAAATCTCAAAGCTTACCGGACTTGAGGTAAAAAGTACGCTTTTAAGGAAAAACGGGGTGCGGCAAGCCACGCTGAAAAAGCAGCAGCGCTTTGAAAATGTTAAAAAAGCATATTATAAAAAGGATTTATATTTAAGCGGCAACGCCCTTTTGATAGACGATGTTTTAACCACGGGCGCAACGACGGGTTATTGCGCCTTTCTTTTAAAGAGAATGGGCTGTGACAAGGTATATGTTTGCACAATCGCAACAGTCGGAGATGATACCTATGAAAAAACGCATAATTAAATATGCCGCATCTCTCGGTATAGAAAAATGCGGCATTGCGCCGTATAACGAGGGCTGCGCAATCGTTTGCCTTTTTCCGTATTTTTGCGGAAATGAAAAGGGCAATCTCAGCCTTTACGCAAGGGGCGAGGACTATCATAAAATAATTTTTTCCAAGCTTTCAAAGCTGCGCGATTATATAAACGGCATCTCCCCTTTGGGCGCGGGCGAGGTTTTCTGCGATACGGGGCCGCATATTGACCGCCGCCTTGCATTTTTGGCGGGGCTTGGCTTTTTCGGGAAAAACCAGATGCTTATAAACGACGATTTCGGCAGCTATTTTTTTATCGGCTGGATTGAGTGCAGCTTAAAGCTTGAGTGCGACAGCCCGGTTAAAAAAAGCTGTTTCGGCTGCGGAAAATGTATTAAAAGCTGCCCGGGCGGGGCGCTTTCAAACGGGTTTGACATATCGCGCTGTGCGTCGCACATAAGCCAAAAAAAGGGTGAGCTTTCAAAAGAAGAAGAAGAAATACTGAAAAAAACGCCGTTTGTTTTCGGCTGTGATATATGCCAGCAGGTTTGCCCGCACAACAGCGGCGCCGCTAAAGCTATGGCAGAATTTAAGCGCGAAATAAAAACCTCTCTTTCTCTTTCCGAGATAGAAACGCTTTCAAACAGGGAATTTATAAGAAAATTTAAAAACCGCGCCTTTTCGTGGCGCGGTAAATCGGTTCTTGTACGAAATATAAAATTAAAGAGTGATACCTTTGATGGCTTCGAGCGCAAGTGATGATATATATTCATAGCGCTCTTTTTTGTTTTTAATTTTCTTTCTGTCCCACTCTATTATACCGAAATTTGCATTCATCGGCTGAAAGCGGCTGTTTTCGCGGTCTGTTATATACTTAATAAGCGCACCCGTACACGTCTGCGGCGGAAAGATAACCTTTTCCTTTCCGAGGATTTTGTTTGCGGCGTTTATCCCTGCCGCCATCCCCGAGGACGCCGACTCCACATAGCCTTCAACGCCCGTTATCTGCCCCGCAAAGTATACATTTCCGTATTTAAGCATACTGTAATCGTCCGAAAGCAGGCGCGGTGAGTTTATATACGTATTTCGGTGCATAACGCCATAGCGCATAAATTCGGCATTTTTAAGTGCAGGTATCATAGAAAATACCCTTTTTTGCTCGCCGAATTTCAGATTTGTCTGAAACCCGACAATATTGTAAAGCGTACCCTCCGCATTGTCACGCCTCAGCTGTACTGCGGCGCACGGCTCTTTGCCGGTTTTCGGGTCTGTAAGCCCGCGCGGTTTCATCGGACCGAAGCGCAGTGTTTCCCTTCCGCGGGAAGCCATCACCTCTACAGGCATACATCCCTCAAAAACCTTTACGTTTTCCGCGTTCTCGTGCAGCTCTGCCCGCTGCGCATTTACAAGCGCATCGTAAAATGCATCGTACTGCTCACGGTCAAGCGGGCAGTTTATGTAATCGGGCGTACCCTTATTGTAGCGCGCGGCAAAAAAACACTTATCCATATCAATGCTTTCCTTTGTTATAACGGGCGCTGCCGCGTCGAAGAAGAAAAGCTCCTCCTCCCCGGTAAGGCGCCTTATATCGTTTTCCAAAGCGCTGTCCGTAAGCGGTCCCGTTGCAATTATTGTCGGAACGGTTTCGTCTATTTTTTCCACCTTTTCGCATACAAGCGTAATACGGCTGTTTTCAAGCAGCCTTTTTGTTACAAGCGCGGAAAACCTTTCTCGGTCAACGGCAAGCGCACCGCCTGCGGGAACGCGTGTTTCATCCGCGCACGCTATAACAAGGCTTCCCATTCGGCGCATTTCCTCTTTTAACAAACCGCACGCATTGTCAAGCCCGTTGCCCTTTAAAGAATTGGAGCATACAAGCTCGCACAAATTTTTATCCGTATGCGCCGGTGAAAAGTGCGCGGGCTTCATTTCATAAAGCTTTACATCAACGCCGCGGCGGGCAGCCTGCCACGCTGCCTCACACCCGGCAAGACCGCCGCCTATAACCCTTAATTCCATAGTTTATTTCTTTTCCTTCCGATTTGTACTGCATTCCGGGTTTGAGCATACCGTTATGCTTCCCTTTTTCACATATTTGCGCGTCATAACGCCCCCGCACGACGGGCACGGCGTTGAAAGCGGCTCATCCCACAAAAGGAAATCGCATTTAGGCGCATTTTCGCACGAATAGTATTTCTTCCCCTTTTGGCTTTTACGCGCAACTATTCTGCCGCCGCATTTCGGGCATTTTACACCTGTATCCTGCAAAATCGGCTTTGCGTTTCTGCACTCCGGAAAGCCGGGACACGCAAGGAATTTTCCGAACCGTCCAAGCTTAACAACCATATTTCTGCCGCATTTTTCGCATATCTCATCGCTGACTTCGGGTTTTATCTCTACCTTTTCTATAGATTCTTCAGCCTTTTTAAGCACCTCTCCGAAAGGCTTGTAAAACTCGTCAACAACGGTTTTCCACTCTATCTTTCCGTCCTCTATATCGTCAAGCTCCTGCTCCATATTCGCCGTAAAATCAACGTCCACTATATTAGAAAAGTTTTCAGCCATAATATCGGTTACAATCGTTCCAAGCTCTGTGGGCTTTAACATACGCTTTTCACGCGTAATATAGTCACGCCCGAGTATTGTGCTGATTGTGGGGGCGTAGGTGCTGGGTCTGCCTATACCGTTTTCCTCCATCGTTTTTATAAGCGACGCTTCGGTGTATCTTGCGGGTGGCTCTGTAAAGTGCTGCTCGTCCTCTATCTTTTGCGCGGTAAAGCTTTTTCCTTTCTCTACCTTCGGAAGACGTTTTGCATCCTTTTCCTCCGCTTCATCGGTGCCTTCTATATATACGGCACGGTAACCGGCAAATTTAAGCGCGCTTCCGCTTGCTTTAAAAATCTTGCCTGCCGCTTCAAATTCGGCACTTAAGGTATCGTAAAGCGCATTTTCCATCTGACTTGCTATAAAGCGTTCCCAAACAAGCTTATAAAGCTTGTAAAGGTCTGCGGGCAGGCTTTCTTTCACCTGTTCGGGATATATATCCGCCAAGGTCGGGCGTATTGCCTCGTGCGCGTCCTGCGCGTTTTTTCCCGTTTTATAAACACGTACCTTGTCGGGTACGAAATCCGCACCGTATTTTTCCTTTATTATTTCACGTGCGCGGGCGCTTGCCTCCGGCGTTATGCGCAGCGAGTCTGTTCTCATATACGTGATAAGACCGAGGCTGCCCTTGCCCTTTATATCCACGCCTTCGTAAAGCTGCTGTGCCGCTGCCATTGTACGCCGTGCGGTAAAGCCAAGCTTTCGGCTCGCCTCCTGCTGGAGGGTACTTGTCGTAAACGGCGGAGCGGGGCTCTTTTTCTTTTCCCCGTAAGAAGCGCTTGTAACATTAAAGGAAGCGCCCTCAACCGCGCGCAGCACGCTTTGTGTTTCCTCTGCACTTAAAAGCTCTCTCTTTTTTCCGTTTTCTCCCCAGTAGCGCGCAGAAACGGTGTGCTTTGTTCCGTTCTCGCAAAGCCGGGCGGATATTGTCCAGTATTCTTTTGGGGTAAACGCGTTTATTTCGCGTTCACGGTCAACAACAAGCTTTGTCGCAACCGACTGCACGCGCCCTGCAGAAAGCCCCTTTTTAACCTTTTTCCACAACAGCGGGCTGATTTTATAACCCACAATTCTGTCCAGCACACGGCGTGCCTGCTGCGCGTCCACCTTATGCTCGTCTATCGGGCGTGCATTTTTAAGGGCATTTGTAACAGCGCCCTTTGTTACCTCATTAAAGGTTATACGGCAGTTTTTCTTTTGGTCTATGTCCAAAACATTTGCAAGATGCCAGCTTATCGCCTCTCCCTCACGGTCGGGGTCGGTTGCAAGAAAAACCTTGTCCGCGCTTTTTGCAGCCTTTTTCAGCTTGGAAAGAAGATCTCCCTTTCCGCGTATCGTTATATATTTGGGTTCATACCCGTTTTCAAGGTCTATTCCGAGCTGGCTTTTCGGCAAATCCCTTACATGCCCCATAGAAGCTATAACGCTATAGCTTTTGCCGAGATATTTGTTTATCGTCTTTGCCTTTGCCGGTGATTCGACTATAACAAGATAATTTGCCATCAATTTTCTCCTCCGATAAGCAATTTATATTTTCTGTCCATACCTTTTTTTATTACACCTTTAAGCTCCATCATACTTACCGTTGCCGTTAAAATGCTTGGTGAAAGGCAGGTGTGTTTTTCTATTTCCTCCATTGAGGCACCGCCCCCGATTGCCGCCGCTATCGCTTTTTCGTTTTCCGTAAGGTTATTTATGTCCTTACCTTCGGCGGGTTTTTTTAAAGGCTTGGGCGGTGTATTTCCGCCTTTTTTTACGGGCGGTTTTTCTTCCGTCGCAGAAAAAATCTGCGGAGATTTTAATACTATTTCATCAATAAAATCTATAGGCGATGTTATTACCATTGCGCCGTCACGTATAAGTGCGTTTGTTCCGGCGCTTAGTTTATCATCAATATTACCGGGAACTGCGAACACGCTTTTCCCCATTTTTTCAGCCTGTGCCGCCGTTATAAGCGCACCGCTGCGCACGCCTGCGCGCACAACCGCCACTGTGCATGAAAGTGCCGCAATTATTCTGTTTCTGTGCGGAAAATTGCTTCCCTCGGGCGGGGTCTGCGGCAAAAATTCGGTTATAACGGCGCCGCCGCTTTCGGAAATTCTGTCAAACAGAGCGGTATTTGCTTTTGGGTACGGCACATCAATTCCGCAGCCGAGCACAGCTATCGTGCGCGCCCCTGCCCTAAGCGCCCCCGTATGTGCGGCAGCGTCAATACCTACCGCGCCGCCCGATACAATGCCTGCGCCTATCTGCCCCGCTTCAAACGCAAGGCGCTGCGCAGTGCGTATTCCGTAATCGTCCGTTTCACGGCTTCCGACAATGCCTGCGTACAATCCGCCAAGTGCCGCCCTGTCCCCCCGCACAAACAAAACGCGGGGCGGAAGCGATATATCGCGCAGCGACTGCGGATAGTCCGCCTCGTCATAGGTAACTGTTTCACACCCAAAGGCACACGCCCTTTCATATGCTTCAATCTGGCGCTGCACCAAAGGGTCTTTAACATTTATTGAGCTTTCGTCGTATAAATCGTTACTTTCTCTAAGCTGCTCCAGTCTTTTTCTCGTAGGTGTAACCGCAGCTGATTTTATAAGCCATATAAGCTTGTTATCCATAAAAAACTCGCCACCCGATTTTTTGTTACTATATTAAATTACACCATATTTTCGGTTTTGTAAAGAAAAAATTTTATTTCAACCAAAGTTTTTGGCGTTTTGCCTTGCGTGTTCGTACAGCATTATCGACGCGGCTACGGCTGCGTTTAAGCTTTCCGCGTCGCTTTTCATCGGAATTATTACGCGTTTGTCACACATATCAAGGGTTTCTTTTTTTATGCCGTTACCCTCATTTCCTATTATAATCAATGTTTTTCCCTTTATGTCGGTTTCATACAAAACTGAACTGTCTTTTCCGAGTGCGCCGCCTATTATTTTAAAGCCTTTTTTCTTAAAAAAGCTTACGGCTTTTTGCGCGGATACATTTCTTATAACGGGCACCGAAAATACAGACGACATCGTAGCACGTATTATTTTCGGGTTATACAAATCACAGCAGCCCTTTGTAAGTACCACGCCGCCCGCAAAGCACGCATGGGCACTGCGTATTATTGTTCCTATGTTTCCGGGGTCCTGCACATCCTCACACATTATAACGGCGCTGTTTTCGTTTACCCGGATATCTTCAAGCGACAATTCCCGCATACTGCATATTGCGGCGATGCCCTGCGGCGTTACCGTTTGCGATATTTCACCGAACAAACGCGGTGAAAAGGTATATACGGGGCAGCTTGGTGTAAAAGGAGGGGCTGTGCCCTCTCTTAACAAAAGCGCGTGCAGCTTTACGTTTTTTTTTGCCGCGTCGCGCACGGCGCGGCTGCCCTCGGCAAGAAACATTTTGTTTTCATCGCGCTTTTCGCGTACAGACAGACTTTTCGCCTTTTTAAATATCTTATTGTCACGGCTTGTAATAACCATACTTAAATCTTCCTCTATGCCTAAAAACCGCCCCCGCGCATGCGCGGAAACGGTTTTTGTTTATTATTTATTAAAGGCAGCTTTTTGCCTTTTCAACAAGCTGTGTAAATGCTGCCGAATCGTTAATGGCAATTTCGGAAAGCATCTTTCTGTTGATTTCTATGTTAGCCTTTTTAAGCCCGTTCATAAAACGTGAATAGTTAATGCCGTTCTGCTTGCAGGCTGCGCTTATTCTTGTAATCCACAGAGAACGGAAATCTCTTTTCTTAAGCTTTCTGCCGGTGTATGAATATGAAAGTGATTTCATAACCGCCTGGTTGGCTATTCTGTAAAGCTTACTCTTTGCTCCTCTGTAGCCCTTTGCAAGCTTAAGTATTTTTTTATGTCTTTTTCTGGTGCTGAGCGCACCCTTAACTCTTGCCATATCTTAAGTCCTCCTAATTCTTATTTATAAGGTATAAGCTTCTTGATAACCTTTGCGTTTGTTACATCGGCAAATGCGCCTTTTCTGAGTCTTCTCTTTCTCTTGGTGTCTTTCTTTGTCAGAATGTGGCTTTTAAAAGCTTTCGATCTCTTTACCTTACCTGATTTTGTAAGACTGAAGCGCTTCGCAGCAGCTCTGTGTGTCTTTATTTTAGGCATAATATCTCTCCTCTCAAATGTATATATCTAAACTGCTTCGGCAGCCCGATAATCAATTTTTCGGCGAAATTGTAATCGCCATATTTTTTCCTTCAAGCTTTGCTTTTTTATCTACCGTACCGAATTCCTCCGCACCCTGCGCAAAACGGTTTAATATCTCTTCCCCGATTGCGGTGTGATGAATTTCACGTCCGCGGAAACGTACCGATACCTTTACCTTATCGCCGTTTTTAAGAAACTTGCAGGCATTTTTAAGCTTCGTTTCAAAATCGTGATTATCGATTGACGGCGACAGACGTACCTCTTTAAGGTTTACAATTTTTTGATTTTTACGGTTTTCCTTTTCCTTTTTAGCAATCTCAAAACGATACTTCCCGTAGTCCATAATCTTGCAAACGGGGGGCTTTGCCTGCGGCGATATTTTTACAAGGTCAAGATTTTTTGCCCCTGCAATGTCAAGAGCCTTGCTTGCCGGCATAATGCCGAGCTGGCTTCCGTCACTGTCAATAACGCGCACCTCGTTATCCCTGATTTCCTCGTTAATCATCATTTCCTTGCTAATGGAAAACACCTCCAAAAAAGATAAAATAAAAAAGCGGCAGAAAAAACCCACCGCTCCAAAGACATAAATCACAGGATATTAACCGCCGTAAGCCGTGCCACGGGGTGAGAAACGGTAGTTTCTTCTTCATTTCCCGCATATTATATCACCCAATGAAACATTTGTCAATAATTTTATGTAATTTTATTTACCGTTATGTAATTTTATTTACCGTTATTTAAAAATCAAACACGGCGCGCCCGTCCTTAAGCTTAAGTGCCGCCGAAAAGCTTTTTCCGCTTTTTTGTGAAACAAAGCCGTCAAGCACGGGGCTTTTTCCCGTTTTAAGCAATGCCATAACGCAGCTTTTCGGAATTACACGCCCCAATATAACGCCGCTTATGCCAAAGCGGCAGCCGTCCTTATAGCCTGTGCAGCCGTAGCCGAAGCGTGTTCGCACCACATCCTTTTTGCATAAGGGGCATTTTCCCACACAGTCGCCGACAAAACCGTCGTCTGTGTCTTTTTGCGGCGGCTCGTTTCCTTTGTCAAACACCTTTTCTATCTCACGGCGCGCAATAAGCAGGCTGTCTTTCACGGTAATTTCGCCGCGGTAAACCTTTTTAAGCGCCTGTCCCAGAACCGATGTTTTGTACTTGTCCATACTTATTCCCATACGGCTTATCGCCGTTATAAGGTTTTCGCCGGCGGGCAAAATTGTGTACACGTCTTTTTTAAGGGCTATATATTCGCTTTTTATGGCATTTTCTATAATGCCTGTGCGCGTTGCCTCCGTTCCCAGTTCAAGCCCCTCAAAAATGGCGCGGTATTCTGCCTCGTCGTCATCGCTTGCCGCAGCCTTTTCCTCTCTGAAAGGATTTTTAAGATAGTTATTAAGCGTTTCTATTGTGTAATGCTTCGGAGGGCTTGTTTCTTTTTCTTTCGGAGAAAAGGTGACAGGCACCTTTTCTCCGATTTTAAATTCGGGCAGCAGCTTGTCCTTTTTTGTGTAATCGTCATACTTTGTCCATCCTTTTTGAATTATCGATATTCCTTTAAGCGTAAACTGCTCCATACTGCCCGAATCCAGTGTTGCCTCTGTCTTTTGTGCGATACAGTCCTCACTGCAAAAAACTGCGACAAAGCGCCTTAAAATTGCAGAATAAACAAGCTTTTCCCCCTCGCTCAGCATGTCGCGCCCGGGTATTTTATGCGTGGGCGTAAGTGCGGAGTGCGACTCTATCTTGCTGTCGTCAAAAATAGTTTTCCCGTCCTTAAATTTTACGGGATAGCCCATTTTTCCGACAATTTCTATTATGTTTTTAATCTTTCCTTTTTCGGCGGACGCAAGATATTCGGAATTTGTACGCGGATAGGTAACATATCCCTTTTCGTAAAGCGCCTGCACCGTTTTTAAGCTTTCGTCCATAGGCATTTTATATTTTTTCCCAAGTACGTTCTGAAGCTTTGTCAAAGAATATAGTTTTCCCGGGCGCAAAACGTCCTTTTTGCTTTTTACGCCTGTTACCGTCACGCCGTTTTCATTATAAATTTTACAAAGCTCCTGTGCTTTTTCAAGCTCGTTTTTTGAAAAGCGCTTTTTGCTTACAAGCTCCGGCGCATTATCCCCCTCACCTATTTTTCCTGTCGGGGCATAGTATATTTCGGGCTTAAAATTACGTATTGACATATCGCGGTCATAAATTGCCTTTACAATTGGCACTATTACGCGCCCCACACGCATAAGTGTGCCTGTTTTAAGGGTTGCGTACCTGGTAAGGTTTACGCCGTAAAGCCAATCTATAAAGGTTCTTGCGTAGCCCTCCTTTGCAAGGCGGTCGTACTCGTCCGAAGGCTTCATATCGCAAAGCGCGGCATTTATGGTTTCCGCAGTCTGGTCGGGCAGCCACAGCCGCCGCATCGGCTTTTGCACGGCGCCCGTTTTCATTACACACGTGCGGACGATTATTTCCCCCTCGCGGTCCGAGTCGCCCGCATTTACTATCATATCCACATCTTCCCTTAAACAAAGGCTTTTTATAAGCTCGAACTGTCTTTTTACGCCGCCGTCCTCTTTTCCGTCTTTGTCTTTTTTTAATACAAAGTCAAACTTTTCGGGAAAGCACGGAAGATTTTTAATCGTCCACAGATTTGTTCCGTCGGGGTTCGGGCTGTAATGCTCGATATCCGCCAATGAAAAAAGATGCCCGAAAACCCACGTTACTATCCATTCACTGCCGCAGAACATATTATTTTGTTTTTTCATATTCCCGATTGCACCGGCAATATTTCGCGCCAGGCTCGGTTTTTCTGCAATTATAAGCTTCATATGTAAAAATCCTTTTATAAAATACTTTCAAAAACACGGTAAAAGTTGTTAAACATAATGTCCTTTACAAGCGTTTCGGGATAATTTCTTTTAAGCATGGCATTGTAAAGCGTTTCAAAAAAGGAAGCGCCGCTGCATCCATCGGGAAGAAGCTCTATACCGTCAAAATCCGAGCCGAAGCCTATGCTCTTTTCCCCGCCGAGCGATAAAAAATGCTCTATATGGTGCAAAATATCTTCTGTTTTTGTGCCGCCCAAAAAGTCGCAGCAAAAATTTATCCCTGCTACGCCGCCTTTTTTTGCAAGCTTTTTAAACCTGTCGTCAGTAAGATTTCTTTTAAAGCGCGGATTTACCGTGCGCGAATTTGAATGGCTGCACACAAACGGTTTTTTCATAAATGCGCACACCTCGTCAAAGCTTCTGTCCCCTATATGCGACAAATCCACAACCACGCCCTTTTTTTCGCACTTTCTTATAAGCTTTTTTCCGTACTCTGAAAGCCCGCCGTCCGTTTCCTGCGCAATGCTTCCCGCTGCGGCGTTTTCGGTGTTCCATGTAATAGTTAAAAGCCGTACACCCATATTGTAAAACCTGTCGAGCGCGGCAAGGCTTCGGCAAAGCGCATTTGCGCCTTCTAAGGCAAGTATTGCCCCGTAGCGTGCGTTTTCAAGGTCTGCCCTTGTTTTTACGGGGGAAAAGCCCCATTTTCTGCAAAGCCTTTCAAACCTGCCTATATAGCGCATAGTGTACGAATATGCGTATTCGTATTCCGCACAAATTGCAAAAACCTGAAGGCAGCGCCGATATTTTAAAAGGTCGCCGCGCTTCAGGTGCGCTGTGTTTTCAAAAATTCCTTTTGCTGTTAAACTGTCACAGTGGGCGTCAAACAATTCAATTTCGGAACGCATCCTTAATCACCTCTATACAAAGCTTTTCTTTGCCTGCGGCGCCTTCTATAAGCACCGCGTCAAACCGCAGCGCACTGTCTGAAAGGTTATGCTTTACAATATAGTGCTGCGCGCACTTAATAAGCTTTTCCTGTTTTCTTTTATCAATGGTTTCGGCGGGCAAAGCATAGCCGCATTTTTTGCGCAGCCTTACCTCTACAAAGCAAGTGTATTCTCCATCCTGCGCAATTATATCTATTTCGCCGAATTTTGTGCGATAGTTGCGTTCCTTTATTTTGTAGCCGTGGCGGCAAAGATAGCGTACCGCCGCGTCCTCGCCCAGTTTTCCTATGTCTGTGCTTTTCATATCAGACAAATTTTTTGATAAACGTTTTCCTGTGAATATCACATGCACCAAACTCCCCTATTGCCTGTATATGCAGCTTTGTTCCGTAGCCTTTATGCTTTTCAAACCCGTATTCGGGGTATTTTTGCGCCATTTCTTTCATATATCTGTCACGCGTTACTTTTGCAAGAATTGACGCCGCCGCAATGCTTTGGCAGCGCGCGTCGCCCTTTATCACACATTCGTGCGCTACGGTGCAGTCTTTTATGGCGTCCCCGTCTATAATGGCATAGTCAGGCGCGGGGGTAAGGCTTTTTATCGCCCTGTTCATTGCAAGATACGTGGCGTTTCTTATGTTTAAGCTGTCTATTTCCTCAACCGAGGCAGTACACACCGCATACGAAACGGCGACCGAGCAAATCTCGTCATAAAGCTTTTCACGCTTTTTTTCGGAAAGCTTTTTTGAATCGTTCAGCCCCTCTATTAAAACGCCCTTCGGCAAAATTACGGCAGCAGCATAAACATCGCCCGCAAGAGGACCGCGCCCCGCTTCGTCAACACCTGCAACGAAAGAGTACCCACGCGCTGCAAGCCCGTTTTCAAGCGCCGTCATTTCCTTAAGCCGCAAAAGCTCTTCTTCTTTCATACAAACCACCTATTCAAGAGTTATTCTGCCTAATTTTCCGCCGCGGAACTCATCCAACACAACCGACGCACCACGCAGGAGGTCAACCTCGTTCCCTTTTTGTATAAATCCGCGCTTTCTGCATATTTTCTCCAAAAGTTCGTACCCGTTTTCGGATTCTAAGCTGTCAAGCTTATAGCGCGACATAAGCGCCCCGGGGTAGGCCTCCTTTAAAAATTCCAGCAGGTTTGCGCAAAGCATTTGCGTATCTAATATATCATCCTTAATCGCACCGGTATAAGCCAACAGCAACGCCGCGTTTTTGTCCTCAAATTTCGGCCATAATATTCCGGGGGTATCCAAAAGTTCCATCCCGTTTTTCAGCGTTACCCACTGCTTGCCGCGCGTAACGCCCGGCTTGTCCGACGCTTTTGCGGCGCTGCGCAGCGCCAGTTTGTTTATAAAGGACGATTTCCCCACATTTGGTATTCCGCATATCATTATACGTATGGGTCTGTTTAAAAATCCGCGTGCGCGGTCGCGCTCTATCTTGTCTTTAAGCAAAAAACGTATGCTTTCGGTTATTTTTGAAACGCCCTTGGCGTCATTGCAGCTTACCGAAACGGCGTTTTGCCCCTCTTTTTTAAACCTTTCAAGATGCTGCTGCGTTTTAACGGGGTCTGCAAGGTCGCTTTTGTTTATTACAAGAAGCGTCTTTTTCCCGTTTGTAAGCCGCGGAAGCTCGGGATTTCGGCTGCTTTGCGGAAGACGTGCGTCACACAACTCCACAACACAGTCGCACATTTTTATATTGTCCGCAATCATACGGCGCGTTTTCGCCATATGCCCCGGAAACCACTGTATATCCATAAAACACCGTGCCTATCTTTTAAAAGTACATATGCTGCCGAGCGGCCAGAACCTGAAAACCGCCCTGCCTATAATGCTCTTTTTCTCTATAGCGCCTATAACGCGCCCGTCCGTGCTGTGATTTCTGTTATCACCCATAACAAACACGCACCCCTCGGGTACATCAATCTCTGTTATGGTCTGCTGCGGGAGCATCTCCTCTCCCAAGTACGGCTCGTCAAGCTTTTCCCCGTCAACATATACGGAATTTGAATTATAGTCAATCTCCACATGCTGACCGGGAAGCGCTATTACGCGCTTTACCCAGTATATGTTTTTATCATATCCCGGGGGGTTAAAAATAACAATATCGCCCTGCTTCGGTTCATAGCCCAAGCGCCACACAATCATTCTGTTGTTATGCTGAAGTGTCGGCTCCATAGACTGCCCGTCAACGCGCACAACCGTAAAAATAAAGCTTCTTATAATCAGCGCAAGCACAACGGCAATTACAATTGCCTGTACCCATTCAAAAAGCTCTCTCCCGGTGCTTTTTTTAACCGCCTGTACCGTTTTTTCTTCGTCAAATGCATCCGCATTTATTTGTGCATTGTTTTTTTCGTCATTCATTTTCAATTCTCCTTTAAACCGAAAGAACAAAATAACCGCTTGTGTATTTTATTTTAAAGCCCTGTTTAAAAATGTAACAATCTGCCCCCTGCTGCATATCTGCTCGGGAGAAAAGGTTGTGCTGCTTGTTCCGCTTGTTACGGCGTTTTCAACTGCCCACGCCACAGCGGCTGCATACTCTGTATTCTGAGAAACGTCCGTAAAGGTGCTTTTTGCATTACTCTTCGGGGAACCGGCATTTTTCCACAGATATGTAACGGTTGATGAGCGTGTGCAGGGGGTGTTTCCCTCAAACAGGTTTCCCGTAACCATACCTTTTTCGCTCGCCCATAATGCAGCATAGTAATAATAATCGTTTGTGCTTACATCCGTAAACGGGTTTGCCTTGTCTGATTTCGGAGAGCCGACGCCTCGCCACAAAAACGTAAGTATCTGTGCCCTTGTGCATGTTGTACTCGGCGAAAACGTTGTTTTTGTCGTTCCTGTTGTAATATTTTTTTCAACCGCCCATGCCACAGCGTCTGCAAAATAATCTCCCGCGCTTACATCTGTAAACGGGTTTGTTTTGCTTTGCACATTTTCATCTGTACCGCTTGCCGCGCCGCCGCTCACCGTAAGGGCAACCTGCGCGTCTGAATAAAGATTTAAGGTATATACGCCGTTATTTACCGTCATATACTCGACATCAAGCGGAACATACGACACCAAACCGTCGCTCGCCGTACAGATAAGATAATCCTTTTGCATTTCGTCCTCATCTATATAATCAGTCTTGCCCGACGCCGTAACAACAGATGTTATCGGATATTTCACCCCTGCAAACAGCTGAAGCGCCGTCCCGAGAGTTTCGTTGTCATATGCGCCTGTTCCTATATAATTGTAACCGCTTTTTAAAAGGTTTGCGCGGTGTCCGTCACTGTTCATCCATGAAGTCATTGCCCTTTCACCGGAAACAGCCCTACCCGGCGCATCGCACATATATATGTTTTCGCCGGCAGTTGTATACGAAAGCCCCGTTATAGCCGTAAACGGCGCCTTACCGTTCGGCCTTGTATGAGAAAAGCTTTCCGCAAGCTCCGGCTCGCGGATATCGCACGCTTTTTGCAGTGCGTCTATCATTGTAAGAAGCTTATCCCCGACCTTATTGCGCTCTACATTTGTAATACGCAAGATTTCCCATTCCTCTTTATTTACGGATATTCTATCGGTCGGAATATTTCTTACAAGCCTTGCAATCTCACGGTGAATACGGGTTTCGCGCTTTTCCTCCCCGAGGGTAAACTCCAGATATCCTATAATTTCGCCCTTTTCCTTAAAGGTTGCTTTCTTTTTTATGAAGTTATCCTTCCATTCCAGCTTTGTGCCGTTTTTAACGACCGCCTTTGCCGCCGCAAGCATTTCTTCTTTTGTTGTTCTGTTGGTGTATACTATTTTATCAAGCGCCTTGCCTGCCGCCGACCTGTCCTCGTCAATTTTAGCCGATGTTTCGGTAACAATGGGCTCTATGGTTTTTCCCAAAGAACACCTGTCGGTTATGTTCCCGCAAACAAGTTCTATCGTTGCGTAAACAGTTCCGTTTACGGTGGTGCTTGCCTTAACTATATCAAACAAACATTCATTCTCATCTATTACAACGCGGCTTCCGCCCGGCAGTGCTTTTTTTGCCATAGAGATAATATCCTTAAGCTTTGTATCGTTGCTTACCTCAAAATCAAACATTGCTTTGTTCATTGCCGATTTTGCCGCCGCAAGCTCTTTCTTTGCATCGGAATCGCTTATATCGGTATTGCTGCCGGGTTTAACGGTTTCTGTCTTTTCCGCCGCCGATGTGCCGCTCTCCGATGCGGATGCACCGCCGAGAGCCGGTATCGCCTTTTCCACCTCAAAGCCATCCTCGGCATCGTCCTGATATATAATTATTGTCGCCCTTACATATCCTGCATGGGAATCGCTCGCCTTTTTAAGCCTGAAGCTGTCTAATATATACCCCGTGCCGACGCTCTTGTCACCCGAATATTCGCACGCCTCGAAAATCATATTTTCAAGGTCCTCCCGTGTGAAGCTGTTTGTGATGTCCGCCTTATCAAAAGCAGCCTTAAACGCTGCAACATTTTTGTTTACGGCAACCTTTGCACTTTCCACAACAGTGAAAGCCGAAGCGCTGTTTGTTATTTTTGCAGCATCAACCGCCGAAAAGGCAACAGCCGCCGCAAATACGCACGCCAAAATTTTTCTCATACGAAATTCCCCTTTATTTATTTAATTGAAAAAAAGGGGTGTAAAAAATAAATTTTTACATCCCCTTTTTATGACCTTACAGTCTTTCCCTAACCTTAGCTGCCTTACCAACCCTATCACGCAGATAGTACAGCTTAGCACGCCTAACCTTACCGTGTCTTACAACCTCAATATGGTCAAGACTGGGTGAGTTTACGGGGAAGGTTCTTTCTACCCCAACGCCGTATGAAAGACGTCTTACCGTAAATGTTTCCTGAATTCCGCCGTGTTTCTTGGAAATTACGGTACCTTCAAACATCTGAAGTCTTTCCTTAGCGCCTTCCTTTACCTTTACATACAGCTTTACATAGTCACCGATTTCAAGCTTGGGAAGATCCGTTCTTAACTGTTCCTGAGTAATCGCCTTTAAAACGTCCACTCAAAACACTCCTTTCATTCCCGCAGACGCGGTATTTTAAAGCGTTCGTACGAAAGAATGCAGAGGACCGCTTTTTTTGCCTTATTACTTTATCACATAACGAAACAAAAATCAAGCATTATTTTAATTTTTTTATTTTATACCGCTTATACCGCCGAAAGCGTATCGTATAATACATCTTTAAGCGACATAGGCGTTACACACCCGCGGCACAGCTTATCGACAAGCGCCGCCGTACGCTTATAATCGGGATAAACGTTATCAATAACTTTTTCTTCTTTGAGGGTGCGTTCTCCGTGTATTTGTGTGTACATATCTATCCCTATAGAGTACCCGTCCCCGTCTTGGCTTTTCTTGCAATAGTAATATAAAATTACCCTGTCTCCCGAAAGATTTTGTGTTTCGTTTTTCCTTATGTATGCCGGACAATCCATTACTGTTTCTTCCTCCTCCGTCTGTCACTTTTTAGATTATAATTATAAGCGCCGTTTTTTGCCATAGGCAATTTTTTAGTATAATTTTATCAGGTCTTTTTCCATAATTTTACAGAACAATTATTACGCATTTCAGCCGTTTGTCACATTGCGGTTGTCGCTTTAAACCTGCATTTTGAAAAAACCACCTCCTAAAAGCCCCTAAAACACCGCAAAATTGTTATTTTTTATAAAGCAATTATACACTGCAATTTTTTTGCTTGAAATACGCCCCATAATATATTATAATTAAGTTTATTGAGGAGTTAGAACTTATGAGCAATATTTTTTTGCCGGTATCTGCAAACGATATGAAAAAGCTTGGCTGGCAGCAGTACGATTTTCTTTACATTACGGGCGACGCTTACGTTGACCACCCCTCCTTCGGTGCGGCAATCATTTCGCGTATTTTGGAAAGCGCGGGCTACCGTGTGTGTATGTGCCCGCAGCCTGACAGAAACAATATACAGGCGCTTAAAGAATACGGCGCACCGTCTCTCGGGGTGCTTATATCCGGCGGCGTAATAGATTCTATGGTTAATCACTACACGGCTGCAAAAAAAAGACGCAGCACGGACGCCTACTCCCCCGGGGGAAAGGCAGGGCTTCGTCCCGACCGCTGCGTTATAGTATATTCAAATATGGCGCGCAGTGCATTTGGCGATATACCTATTATCATAGGCGGAACAGAGGCAAGCTTAAGGCGTTTTGCCCACTACGATTATTGGCAGGACGCCGTGCGGAGAAGCATTTTGTTTGATTCGGGCGCCGATCTTATAAGCTTTGGCATGGGGGAACACTCCATATTGGAAATTGCCGACAAGCTTAAAAGCGGCATCCCCGTAAAACATATACACAACATACGCGGAACATGCTTTATTGCAGATGTACCGCCACGCGGGGCTGTGGAGCTTCCGTCTTATGAAGAGGTTAAAACCGATAAGAAAAAGTATGCCGAAGCGGCTGCAACGCAGTATTACGAGCAGGACCCCATCCGCGGAAAAACGCTTTGCCAGAAGCACGGCGAAAAATATCTTGTTCAAATGCCGCAAAGTATGCCCCTTTCGCAAAAGGAAATGGACAGGGTGTACGCCCTCGGCTATATGCGTGCATGGCACCCAATGTATGATATTTCTGGCGGAATACCCGCGCTTGAAGAGGTAAAGTTTTCCATAACCTCCTCCCGCGGCTGCTTCGGAAGCTGTTCTTTTTGCGCCCTTACCTTTCATCAGGGGCGCATAATACAATCACGCAGCCATGCCTCTATCCTTGCCGAAGCGCAAAAGCTTATATGGGACAAAGATTTTAAGGGCTATATACACGACGTCGGCGGTCCTACGGCAAATTTTCGCGCACCGTCGTGTAAAAAGCAGCTTAAATACGGCACCTGCCGCGACAAGCAGTGCCTTTACCCGTCCGTTTGTAAAAACGCCGAGGTTTCGCATACAGATTATTTAACGCTTTTAAGAAAGCTGCGTTCGCTTGACAGGGTAAAACGTGTGTTTATAAGAAGCGGTATACGGTACGACTATCTTATAGAAGATAAGGACGACACATTTTTTTACGAACTGTGCCGCTACCATGTAAGCGGGCAGCTTAAGGTTGCGCCCGAGCATATATCCCCAAACGTTCTTTACTATATGGGAAAGCCCGGCGTTAAGGAATATGAAAAGTTTTGCAAAAAATTTTACGATGTAAACCGTGAAATAAAAAAGGAACAATACCTTGTTCCCTATCTTATGTCAAGCCACCCGGGAAGCACCCTGCGCGACGCAATAGCGCTTGCGGTATATCTTAAGCGCAACAATATCCGCCCCGAGCAGGTGCAGGACTTCTACCCCACCCCCGGCACACTTTCAACGGCAATGTTTTATTCGGGCTATGACCCGCGCACGCAAAAAGAGGTATATGTACCGCGCACGCCGCACGAAAAAGCCATGCAGCGCGCACTGCTGCAATCAAGCAGAAAAGAAAACTACGCCCTTGTAAAAGAGGCGCTTATAAAGGCTAACCGCCAAGACCTTATAGGCTACGGCGGCGATTGTCTGATAAAACCTGAAAGGAGAAATAACAATGGCACAGATTTTAGACGGCAAGGCACTGTCGGCAAAAATAAAAGAGGAGCTTTCAAAAGAGGTGCTAAGCCTGCAAAAAAAAGGCATTAAGCCCGGGCTTGCAGTAATAATTGCGGGTAACGACAGTGCAAGCCGCGTATATGTAAACAATAAGAAAAAAGCGTGCGAGGCATGCAATATCTATTCCGAGGAATATGCCCTTCCCGAAAACACCACGGAGGGCGAGCTTCTTGACCTTATCCAAAAACTTAACGAACGAAAAGACATAAGCGGAATACTGGTTCAGCTGCCCCTGCCCAAGGGAATTGACCAAGAAAGGGTGCTTTTGTCAATATCGCCGAAAAAAGATGTGGATGCATTTCACCCGTACAATGTGGGGAAAATAATGATCGGCGATTTTGACTTTCTCCCCTGTACGCCGGCGGGCGTGATGGAGCTTATACATCTTTCGGGGATTGACGTCTGCGGGAAAAAATGCGTCGTAGTCGGGCGCAGCAACATAGTGGGAAAACCGCAGGCAATGCTTCTGCTGCACGAAAACGCAACCGTTACAATATGCCACAGCCGCACAAAAAATCTTAAAGAGGAATGTCTTAATGCCGATATATTGGTTGCCGCTGTCGGAAAGGCAAAGTTTATAACCGCCGATATGGTTCGTCCCGGTGCCGTAGTTATAGATGTCGGAATGAACCGCGATGAAAACGGCAAGCTTTGCGGCGATGTTGATTTTGAAAATGTTAAGGACAAATGTTTTGCAATTACGCCCGTTCCCGGCGGTGTAGGCCCTATGACAATTGCCATGCTTATGAGAAACACCGTAAAGGCGGCACAGCTTAATAATATACGTTAAATGGAGGTTTCACACTATGGCAAAAAAATACGGCAACGAAAGCATAACCGCGCTAAAAGGTGCGGACCGTGTGCGCAAGCGCCCCGGCGTTATCTTCGGCTCGGACGGGCTGGAGGGATGCGAGCACAGCGTTTTTGAAATAGTTTCAAACTCTATAGACGAAGCAAAAGAAGGCTACGGGAAGGTAATAGAGATTACGCGCTATCCCGACCTTTCTATAGAGGTGCGCGATTTCGGGCGCGGAATACCGCTTGACTGGAACGTTAAAGAAGAAAAATACAACTGGGAGCTTGTTTTCTGCGAGCTTTACGCAGGCGGAAAATACGACAAAGGCGAAAGCGAAAGCTATTTGTATTCGCTGGGGCTTAACGGGCTCGGTCTGTGCGCAACGCAGTACAGCTCGGAATATATGGACGTTACCGTCTGCCGCGACGGATATGAGCATAAACTGTATTTTGAAAAGGGCGAAAACGTCGGCGGTCTTTATAAAGAGGAAAAACGTTACCGCTCTACCGGAACCACAATTAAGTGGCGCCCCGATTTAGACGTTTTTACGGATATAAACATTCCCGTGGAATTTTTCCGCGAATCACTAAAGCGCCAGGCCGTGGTAAATGCCGGGCTTACGTTTAAGCTTAACTATCAGATGCAGGGCGGCGAAGCCATAAAAGAGGAATACCGCTACGAAAACGGTATTGTCGACTATATAAACGAGCTGTGCCCTGAAAATGAACGGCGCCTTTCAACAACCGCTTTTTACGAGGGAGAGGCAACCGGGCGCGACCGTGCCGATATGAAAGATTACAAGGTTAAGATGAGCGCGGCGTTTGCCTTTTCAAACGATGTGCAGCGCATAGAATACTATCACAATTCAAGCTACCTCGAATACGGCGGCGCACCCGACAAGGCGGCACGCAGTGCATTTGTAAGTGCGATTGACGCCTATATAAAGCAAAACAACAAATACACAAAAAACGAATCCAAAATTACCTTTAACGATATTTCCGACAGCTTAATTCTGGTTACAAACTGCTTTTCAACCGTTGTAAGCTACGAAAACCAAACGAAAAAAAGTATTACCAATAAGTTTATACAGGAGGCTATGACGGATTTCCTGCGGAAAAATATAGAAATATACTTTATTGAAAACCGCCCCGAAGCCGAAAAGATTGCAAATCAGGTGCTTTTAAACAAGCGCAGCCGCGAAACGGCGGAAAGAACGCGCACAAATCTTAAGAAAAAGCTTATGGGCTCTATCGACGTTACAAACCGTGTAGATAAATTTGTGGATTGCCGCACAAAGGATATATCAAAGCGCGAGCTTTATATTGTGGAGGGTGACAGCGCCCTCGGCGCCTGCAAGCTTGGGCGTGATGCAAACTTCCAGGCCATTATGCCTGTGCGCGGAAAAATATTAAACTGCCTTAAAGCGGATTTTGAAAAAATATTTAAAAGCGAAATAATAACAAATCTTATAAAGGTGATGGGCTGCGGTGTTGAAATTAAAACCAAGCACAACAAAGACGTAAGCTCTTTTGATATATCAAATCTACGCTGGAATAAAATTATTATCTGTACCGATGCCGATGTGGACGGCTTTCAGATACGCACGCTTATTCTTACAATGTTTTACAGGCTTGTTCCCACACTTATTGAAGAGGGAAAGATTTTCATTGCGGAATCGCCCCTGTTTGAAATAACATATAAAGATGTTTCGCACTTTGCGTACAATGAAAAGGAAAAGGCGGAAATACTTGCCTCGCTGCCCGAAAAAGGCGTTTCCATACAGCGCAGCAAGGGTCTTGGCGAAAATCAGCCCGATATGATGTGGCAAACCACAATGAACCCCGAAACACGCCGCCTTATAAAGGTAATGCCTGACGAGGCACAGCGCACAAGCGAGGTTTTTGACCTTCTTCTCGGCGACAATTTGCAGGGAAGAAAAGACCATATTGCCTTAAACGGGCGAAAGTATATAGAGCTTACCGACGTAAGCTGAAAAGAAAGTTATAACAAAGCGGCAAAAAAAAACGATGGCGAAAAGCCATCGTTTTTTATTTTTACTTTTTAAGCGGTCCGAAGCCCGCGTCGGCTACACATTGCTGCCCGACATCCGTAAGCATAAATTCGGCAAATTTTCTTGCCGGCGAGTCTTTCGGGCTGTCTGCGCGAATAACAACATACGTGTTATTTGAAAGCGGGTAATCGCCCGACGCTATCGTTTCATCGTCCGGATAAACGCCGTCTATTGCCAAAAGCTTAAGATATGTTCCCGTTTCATAAAAAGCGTCCATATTCTTAAAATAATAATAAATGCTGTAACCAAGCCCATAACCTACAGGGTCCTTTGTCTGTGCGCCCATAACATCCGTAAGGACGCTTTGCATTGCCTCAGACGTTGTTTCCTTGCGGATTTTCTCGTTAATATCCTTTCCGCCGAGGAAATGGCGCTCCATCTGCGCATGGCTGCCGCTGTCGTAATTTCTTGCATACGGATAAAGCAGCGCGTCGCTTCCGCCCAGGTCTTTCCAATTCTCATACGCATTATTTACATATATGTCTGTAATTTGTTCTTTTGTCAGTCCCTTTGCGGGGTTTTCCTTATTTGTAAAAAATACCATTGCGTCGTAGGCAATCGGAACAAGCTCAAGTTCCACATTGTTTTCTTTTGCAAGCTCCAGTATATCGCTTGCAGGATATACGGAAGCTATCAGCGCGTCAACATCACCCTTTATCAGCCTTTCGTACGAAGCGTGGCTTTTGCTGTGCTTTTGCGGTCTGTCGGGATGCTGATCCCCGTTCGAAAATAATCTGTAGTATATCGCCTCTGTAAAAGGATATGTCGAGGTCGACCCGTCTATAACCGGCATCTTTTTGTCAAATCCGAATGCTGTCGCCATACGCTTGGGATAAATCTGATAAAACCTTATTACATCGTTCAGCATCGTCGCAGTTTCCCCGCGCGTGGCGTCTTTTTTAGGGAAAAACCGTTCCGTATTTTCTTCAGACTCACCAAGCTTTTCCGAAAATATGTAATCGCGTATAAGTGCATTTTCAATCGAAACATACGCGCTTATCGCCCATGGTGAAATATCCGCTTTGTCAGACACGTTGTGCGCATATTTAAAATCATCAACAGTTGCCGCCGTATTTTCGCGTAAAAATCCCATTTTCCACAACGCGCGCGCAGCCATAACCGCAAATTCTTCACGCGTTACGTTTCTGTCGGGCGAAAAGTGTGTTTCATCGTCGCCCTTTACCATATTATATTTCTTTGCTGCCGAAACGGCGGTTAAATACCACGCATCCTCGGGAACGTCAACAAAACCCGTATCCGCAGCATTACCGAGCTTTGGGTCAAGTGCGCGCATTATCATTGCAACAGCCTCGGCACGCGTTACGTTTTGGTCGGGGTTTGCGTTTCCGTTTTCATCGCCCTTAAAAACGCCTGTGCGCGACAGCTGCTTCATAGCATAGTACCTGTAGCTGTCTTCCTCTGTTTCATCCTTAAATACCAGCGGCTCGGATAAAAACATTTCAACCTCTCTTTTTTGGTCCTCAGCCGGAATTTTTGCAAACATATACCCGTCGCAATATTCCGAAAACGCAATCGGTGTTTTATCATCCTTATACCTAAGGCACATAGCTTCAAAGGTTTGCCAATTCTCCTCAAAATACTTTTCCCCCTCCGGACACGCAACAGATACTGTTACAAAATCCTCCTGCTTTTCTTCATCGGCAAACGCCGCACACGGCAGAACCATACCTGCGCACAAAAGCACCGAAATCATCTTTTTTAACATCTTATCCCCTCCTTATACCATGATTTTATAATTAAAAACAGCGTTTGTCAAACATTTTTGCTATCTTTAAGAATGAATTTTTATTTTTTACCAATAATACCGAAAAAGGGGTGATTTTGTGGGGATTTCCTTTATCCGCACAATTATTTTATACTTTTGTGTTGTAATTGCGCTGCGCATAATGGGCAAGCGTCAGCTTGGCGAGCTTCAGCCATCGGAATTGGTCGTTGCCATAATGATTTCAGACCTTGCCTGCGTGCCTATGCAGTCTGTTTCAATTCCGCTTCTTGACGGGATAGTACCTATATTTTCGCTTGTGCTTATAGAGCTTATATTTTCAATTTCCGTTTTAAAAAGTGAAACACTGCGAAAGCTGATTACCGGGCGTCCGACGCAAATTATACGCGGCGGAAAGCTTATTCCCGAAAAAATGGCGGAGCTTAGAATATGCGTAGACGACGTTATAGAGCAGCTTCGGCTTGCGGGTTATCCGAAAATCGATTCGGTTGACAGCGCAACAATAGAAACAAACGGGCAGCTTTCCGTAATTCCGAAAGAAAGCGAACGCCCCGTAAGCTGCGGGGATATGAAAATAAATGCCAAGCAAACACACGCACCGTTTGTTCTTATAGCAGACGGAATAATACGAAAAAAAAATCTTGACGATTCGGGGCTTTCTGAAAAATGGATAGAAAAATGCCTTTCTGCGCATAATATTACAAGCATAAAAAAGGTTTTGCTTTTAACCTTTTCCGACGGAGATGTTTTTTTACAGGTAAAGGAGTAGATTAAAATGCGCCGCAGCATTTTTATAATAATTATTCTTCTTATTGCCATAACCGCAGGCTTACTGTGTGAAAATAAAATGCTTAACACAGTGTATGAGGAATGTACCTCTCATTTGGAGGCTATATACAATGATGACGATAAAAAGAACGCAGATGAAAAATGCAAAAAGTATCTGAATGTGTGGAACAAACACAAAAAAGCATTTGCTCTTTTGATAACCCATACCGATACGGACGAGATAATACGCCATAACACACTTTTAACAATCTGTGCACAAAACGGCGATTTTGACAGAATTAAGGAAGAAATCGGCGAGCTTTACTGCATATACAGCAATTTAAAAAATAAGTTCAAGGTGAACTTAGAAAATATTCTTTAAAAGGAGTGTACTGTTTTGAAAGCACTTATAACCTTCAGCAATGACGGAAGCCGCCTGCGCCCCGTTACCTGTACAAAGCCGCGGGCAATGCTCCCTGTTTTGGGCAAACCGGTAATCGACCATACACTTTATCTTTTGAAACGCAGTAAAATAAATGACGTAGCAATATTTTCGCCGAGCACGGAAAACAGCGTCAAAAATCATTTAAAAAACTCTCATATAAAGGATATGGCTGTTTCCTTTGTAAACGGCGACAGCCTTGCGGATTTTTTTAAAGATGACGATGTATTTGTTATAAGCGACGGCATTGTTACGGATATTGACATAGAAAAAATGCAGCAAACGCTGTCTGAATGCGGCAAAGGGGCGCTTCTTGCAGTAAAAAAAGGCTCACCCGCATGTGACTACGGCGTTCTTGATGTAGACAAAGACGGCAAAGTCCGCGGATTTAATCACAACACTTCACCCGAGGCGGTGCAGCTTCACCCCTGCTTTACGGGAATTATGCTTTTGCGCCGCGGCTTTTGCCCCGAAAACACCGGGGGGATATTTTCCCTTGCCGCCGAGCTTTTGCGCCAGAAAAAAGACTGCGCCGCGTACAGCTTCGGAGAATATGTATGCGACATAAGAGATATTGAAAGCTATCTTAAATGCCACCGCGACTTTTTCTCTCACAAGATAAATCTGCCTTTCCCCTGTGACGAAAGGGAGCCCGGCGTATGGGTGGAAGAGGATGCAAGAGTAATGGGTGGCGCCGTCATTGTACCGCCCGTATATATCGGGCACGGTGCAAATATACAAAAGGGCGCCCGCATAGAGTCTTACACCTCTGTAGGCGAGGGTGCATATATCGGCACGGGGGCAAGCGTAAAACGCAGTATAATAATGGAGCAGGCATATATTGGAAATGCCTGCGCACTGCGCGGCGCCGTGATATGTGAAAACAGCGAAACCGCAGACGGCGCCGCTGTTTATGAGGGCGGCGTTTTGGGCAAATGCTCTGTTTTGGGCAAATGCAGCACGGTGCGCCCCGCAGTTAAAATATGGCCCGAAAAATCACTTCCGGATGATATTTTTGTATCGTCAAACATTGTTTGGGAAAACGCGCCGCATACTCCACTCTTTTCCGCAGGGATATTTTCGGGAAGAATAAACCGCGAAATAACGCCCGAGTTTGCATGCACGCTTGCATCGTGCTGCGAAAAAATTTTAGGTAAAAAAATTGCGCTTTCTCAAAGCGCAGGGGGTGAATCCGATATGATTAAAAACGCCCTTTGCGCGGGTATACAAGCTTCCGGCGCACAATGCTATGATTTCGGCGAGCAGCCGCTTCCTATAACGCGCAGCGGCATAAGGTTTTACTCTCTCGACGGCGGCATATGTGTAAACACATACCGTTCGGACTCCGGCGTATGCGCTTCTATAGATATAATAAACAGCTGCGGAGCAAATATAAACGCCGACGAAAGTGCCAAGCTTGAAGCGCTTATGACAGAGGGCACGGCGAGGCAGTACAATGCCGTCATTTCACAACCCGAATATCTTTTTGAATATAAGCTTTACTATCTCAAACAAATTATAAACTCAACATCAAGAGAAGCCACGGGGGCGCGGGTGCTTATACACTGCCCGTCGCTTTGGGCAAAAGAGCTTTTAAAAAGTGCCGCCCGCGATATGGGTGCGGAATTTGTCTTTACCGGGGATGGCGACAAAAGCCGTTTTTCCTCCAAGGTTTACAGCGAAAATTTCGACTTTGGCGCAATGATTGACAGAAAGTGCGAAACCCTTACCCCCGTAACACGTGACGGGCGTATTTTGTCCGAGTTTGAGTATTCCGCCCTTGTTGCTCTGATAATAATGAAAAGCTATAAAAATGCGGTAATATACGCGCCCGATTCTTCACCGGACAGTATAGAGGAAATGGCAAAAAAATATAATGCCACCGTGCGCCGCACACTTATAAGCGCACCTGTTCTTATGAATGAGCTGTCACATCACAGTGAGTCGCTTTTTTACAAGCAGTTTATATACCGTTTCGACGCACTCGGCGCGCTTATAATGCTTTTGGATTTCCTGTCTGCGAAAAAAACCTCTCTGCTGTCACTTGCGGCGGAAATTCCGCCGGCGTATGTTGTTACGGACACAGTAAGTCTGTGCGGACGAAATGCCGAAGATATTATAGAAAAAATTGACACTGAAAACGAAAACGCCGCTATTGAGAATGAAGGGCTGCGTCTTACCTTTGACGGCGGCTGGGCGCTTATAATACCATCACGCGCACAAAGCGCATTCAGAATTATAAGCTGTGCAAAGACAGAAGAATACGCCCGTGAAATAGCGGGTATATGTACTGACGATATTACTAAGTTATAATTGAAAAAGATGAGCTGTAAAAAGTCAAATGACTTTTTACAGCTCTGTGCGTGTTCGTATGCTGACACATCTGCTTCTGCTCGCGCGGCACTCAACCGTGCCGACCCTTGCAGGGAGCGGTTTTTGCGCTCCGGACTTTTTTAACATCCCCTTTTTTATTCTTTTTCTTCCATAATGCTCTTATACGCCGGGCGTATAATCTTTTCGTCACAGATAATCTCTTCTATCCTGTGCGCGCTCCACCCTACTATACGCGCTATTGCAAATATGGGTGTGAAAAGCTCTGCCGGAATACCGAGCATATCGTAAACAAACCCGCTGTAAAAGTCTACGTTCGGGCTTACACCCTTATATATTTTTCTTTTTTCGGCTATTATTCTGGGAGCGCTTTCCTCTATAATATTGTAAAGACGCATATCATTTTTACGATGCTTCTGAACGGAAAGCTCCTCTACATACTTTTTAAACACGCGCTCTCTCGGGTCGGACACGGAGTATATTGCGTGTCCCATTCCGTAAATAAGCCCCTTTTTGTCAAAATTCTCTTTTTCAAGAATACCTATAAGGTATTTTTTGACCTCTTCCTCAGACGTTATGTTTGAAACATGGCGCTTTATATCGCGTATCATTTCCGCAACCTTAATATTTGCACCGCCGTGGCGCGGACCTTTAAGCGACGACATTGCCGCCGCAATCGTGGAATATGTGTCCGACCCGGAGGAGGTAACCACCCTTGTTGTAAATGTGGAATTGTTGCCGCCGCCGTGCTCCATATGAAGTATCAGGGCAGTATCCAGAACCTTTGCCTCAAACGACGTATACTTGCAATCCGGGCGAAGCATCAAAAGCAGATTTTCAGCTGTTGAAAGCTCCGCCTTCGGAAGATGAATATACATACTTTTTTCGTTTTTGTAATGGTTGTATGCGTGATAACCGTAAACCGCCAAGAGCGGAAACAGCGCTATAAGGCGTATGCACTGTGCTATAGACGTTTCAAGGTCGTTATTTTCAATATCCTTATCGTAAGAAGCAAGCGTAAGTATGCTTTTTGTCATACTGTTCATTATATCCCGCCCGGGCGCTTTCATTATAACATCCTTTGTAAAATTGCGCGGAAGCTTTCGGCAATGCGCTATAACCGTTTTAAAATCGGCAAGTTCGTTTTCCGTCGGAAGCTCTCCGAACAAAAGCAGATATGCAATTTTTTCAAAGCCGTATTCGTCCTCGCCTATATATTTATTGATAAGCGTTTCCACCCTGTAGCCGCGATACCACAGCTTTCCGTCACACGGGACGTTATTTTCGTCAAAGGAAACTATTTTCGATACATTTGTAAGCCCCGTAAGTACGCCCTTGCCGTTTATATCGCGAAGTCCGCGCTTTACGTTAAACTGAGTATACAGTGACGGCAAAACTGCGTCGTTTTCACAAACAAGTTTCTTTTTATCCTGTGCATATTTCATTATTGTACTTTTCATAAATACTCCCTCTTTTCTTATTATATTTTGTTATATTTACCCGGTGTTACTCCAACGTGTTTTTTAAATACGCGTATAAAGTTTGCATAATCGTCAAACCCGCAGTCAAGCGCTGTCTGCGTAACGCTTCTGCCGGAAAGAAGCGCCTTTTTTGCCTCTGTTATCCGCTTCGACGTTATATACCGCGCAACCGTCGTGCCGCAGTAACGGTTAAAAAGCCTGCACAGCTGGTTAACCGATATATACGAATTTTCAGCAATTTTTTCAAGGCTTATATTATCCCTGTAATTTGCATTTATATAGTCCATGGCTTTGTTTATTGCGTCGTTATGCACCTCTGCCCGCTCCATTTGCGCCTGGCGTATAAACGCACTGTTCAGCATAACCAATATTTCCTTTGCGGCGTTTGTCTTTATAATATCGTCGCCGAAGGGCTGTTCTTTTTTCAGGCTCATAATTGTTGCTATAAGCCTTTCTCTTTCGTCGCTTTTAAGGTGCAGCTTGTTTAATATATTCTTCCCGCGCGCATAAAAGCAATATGCAAGGTTTGTCTGCACGGTTGACATCTCGTACAAAAACTGCGGGTGAACCTGCATAACGTAGCGCAAAAAGCGCTTCCCCTCGTCAAAGGTAATCTTATGCGCCTCAAACTGATTCATTATAAAAACATCGCCGTCCTCAACGTCATACACACGGTCGTTAATAAGAAAGTTCTTTCCGCCGTGCATACACAAAAGCACCTCGCAGCAATCGTGTATATGTATGCTTGAATCCGGGTTTTGCTTTTCGGAATAGTAAAACCCGAACGAAAGCTCACCGTTTGCGCAGTTTACGGCGTCATAGCATTTATCGAAAACACACCTCATCCAACCACTTCCTACATTTACTATTATAACATCTTATGGTGATATTTGCAACAAAAACATTAAATTTTGCAATAACATTGCAATAATTTTGTGATAGAATTAAAATGGAATAAGGAGGTGAAGGTGTTGCTTACAGTTAAGGTTTTGGATAAGGACGGCGCGGTTTTAAAGAGTACAAGCGGTAAAACGGCGTCCCTTGTTTATGATAAGCAATACTCTTGCGGTGACAGCATACGCATCGAAAGCACTGTAGACAGCTTTGTTAAAATAAAGCTTGACGATGCTGTTTCCGAAAGTATAATTTTTATGCCGCATAAAAGCTTTGTTTTTGACATTCCGTTCGGCAGGCAGCTTGACTCCTGTTTTGCACCCGGTGCTTTTTCGGGCGATTGTCATCACATTTCTGCGTGTGAAATTTCCGATGAGGAGGCATACGGGAAAAGAAAAATTTCGCTTAACCCGTACGATATGCACAAAAAGGCGCGCGCCTTTCCCCATGCCGAGGCAAACTTTGTCACCCGTGAGGATCCGTGTTTTTTTGAACGCAACGCCATTGACGGCTGCACCAAAAACGACGGGCACGGTTTGTTCCCTTACCACTCCTGGGCGGGCGGTGCGAGAGAGGATTTGGAATACACCCTTTTCTTCGGGCGTGAGGTTACGGTTGACAGCCTTGTGTTCTTCCTTCGGGCAGACTTTCCGCACGATACGTACTGGCGCAGCATAGACGTTGAATTTTCAGGCGGCAGCGTAAAGACCGCAGAATTTCAAAAAACTGCCGACGGACAAAAAATTGATATCGGCGGCGTAACAACAACCTATGTTAAACTTGTAAATTTCAAGCAGGCGGTTTACCCGCTCTCATGGGCGGCACTTTCGCAGCTTGAGGTTTACGGAAATTATATTAAGGAGGATTTTAGTAAAATGGAAATCAGACAGGCTTCAAATGCAAAGGACGTAAAGCACTACACAACAGAGCGCTTGAGAGAGGAATTCCACATTGCAAATCTTTTTACCAAGGACAACATAAGAATGGTTTACAGCCACATCGACAGAATTATTACTGCCGGAGTTATGCCCGTTGCACAAACGCTTAAGCTGGAGGCAGGCAAAGAGCTTGCCGCAGAATACTTTTTGCAGCGCCGCGAGATGGGTTGCATAAACATCGGCGGCAAGGGCATAATCACCGTTGACGGAACAGAATATGAAATGAACCCCCGTGACGGTATTTACATCGGTATGGGCAACAAGGACATAACCTTTAAAAGCGTTGACCCCGATGCCCCCGCAAAGTTTTATGTTTCCTCCTGCCCTGCGCATAAGGAATACCCCATTGTAAAAATTGACATTACAAAGGCTAAAAAGGTTCCCTGCGGAAGCGTTGAGGATTGCAACAAGCGTGTAATAAATCAGTACATACATCCCGAGGTAATGCAAAGCTGCCAGCTTTCTATGGGGCTTACACAGCTCGAAAGCGGTTCTAACTGGAACACAATGCCCAGCCACACGCATGACAGACGTATGGAGGTTTACCTTTACCTTGATATGGGCGAAAACGACGTTGTATTCCATATGATGGGCGAGCCGCAGCAGACGCGCCACATTATTATGCACAACGAAGAGGCTGTTATCTCACCCAGCTGGTCAATTCACAGCGGCGTAGGAACAAAGGCTTATTCCTTTATTTGGGCTATGTGCGGCGAAAACCAGGAATTTACCGATATGGACCATATAGAAACAAAGGATCTACTTTAATTTGTAAGGAGGATAAATTATGTTTAGTTTAAAAGGAAAGGTTGCACTTGTAACAGGTGCAAGCTACGGTATAGGCTATGCAATCGCAACCGCTTTTTCAAAAGCGGGCGCAACAATCGTTTTTAACGACATCAATCAGGAGCTTGTTGATAAGGGGCTTGCTTCTTATAAGGCAGACGGTATCGACGCACGCGGCTATGTATGCGACGTAACAAACGAAAGCGCTGTTAACGAGCTTGTTGCAAAGGTTGAAAAAGAGGTTGGCGTAATCGATATTTTGGTAAACAATGCAGGTATTATCCGCAGAATTCCCATGACGGAAATGTCCGCAGACGAATTCAGAAAAGTAATAGACGTAGACCTTAACGCACCCTTTATCGTATCAAAGGCAGTTATTCCTTCAATGATTAAAAAGGGTCACGGTAAAATTATTAACATCTGCTCTATGATGTCCGAGCTTGGCAGAGAAACCGTTTCCGCATACGCAGCTGCAAAGGGCGGTCTTAAAATGCTTACAAAAAATATTGCTTCCGAGTATGGCGAGTTTAATATTCAGTGTAACGGCATAGGACCCGGCTATATTGCAACCCCGCAGACGGCTCCCCTCCGCGAGCGCCAGGCAGACGGCTCGCGCCATCCGTTTGACTCGTTTATTATTGCAAAAACACCCGCTGCACGCTGGGGAACGTCCGAGGACCTTGCAGGTCCGGCAGTGTTTTTGGCTTCCGACGCTTCGAACTTTGTAAACGGACATATCCTTTACGTTGACGGCGGTATTCTTGCTTATATCGGCAAGCAACCCAAATAAAATAAGACTGTAAAAAACAACAGGCAGATTGATTTAAAATCTGCCTGTTGTTTTTTACAGTCCTTTATATCTTCCCTCTTTAATATATGCCGAAAGAGCCTTGCAAACAGCCTCTTTGTCTTCGTGATATGTAACGCCGTACCAGCGCTCGTCCGTTTTTAAAACGTCTACTTTTGCATTTTGTTCCTTTATCAGCCTGTCAACAACATACGGTATATAAAATTCTTCCTTAAGCGGATTTGAAAGCGCTTGCAAAAACTTTACAAAATCCTTTTCAATAGTGCCGAATATATTGGGCTGCAATCCCCACATATTCATAGAAACTATGGTATCAAGCGGTATACCGCTGTTTTTATCGAGTGCTGTATGCTCTTCTATTCCCTTTAAAATGCCGTTTTCCACATCGCATACCCCGCGGGACACTGTTCCGTTTTCCGTAAGGGTGTTTCCCAGTTCAAAGCCCACCATACACATACCGTCGTTTTGTGTAAGGCGGTTATGAATTATTTCATACGAATGTCTGCCGTAGTAATCGTCGGCATTTATAAGAGCGAACGGCGTGTCAACGGCATTTCTTGCACAGTAAACCGCATGCCCCGTTCCCCACGGCTTTGTGCGCCCTTCCGGCACGGAAAACCCTGTTGGTAAGTCCTCCATATCCTGGAAAACATACTCTACATCCGTCATCTTTTCTATTCTGTGCTTTGTTATCTCGCGGAAATCCTTTTCAAAATCGCGTCTTATAACAAACACAACCTTTGAAAAGCCCGCGCGCACTGCATCGTAAACGGAAAAGTCAAGCAATATTTCCCCGTTTTCTCCAAGCTTATCAATTTGCTTAAGCCCGCCGTAGCGGCTGCCCATACCTGCCGCCATAACAAGCAGCGTTGTTTTTTTATCCATAACAATCCCTCCTTATTCTGATTTCTATTATACAGCAATATTACTTTTTTTCTTTGCACAATAGTGTTTTTATTTTGCACTTTTCAAAAAGGCACGCTGTGACTAATGTCACTGCGTGCCTTTTTTGAAAAGTGATGTCCTATAAAATTATACAGATAAGTCCTCCGCTGCCCTCGTTTATAATCCGCTGCAATGTTTCCTGAAGCTTGGCGCGTGCGTCCTCCGGCATTTTCATAAGCTTTGTCTGCAAGCCTTCATTTACAAGCTCGTGCAAGGATTTGCCGAAAATGTTGGAGTCCCATATTTTTACAGGGTCGTTTTCAAATTCACCAAGCAAATAATGCACAAGCTCCTCCGATTGTTTTTCGCTGCCGACTATCGGATTTACCTCTGTATCACTATACAAAATGAAGGGCTTAATTATGCTTACCTGTTCAGTCTTCGGGAACTTCATATCTATGCGTAT
>CAKSNY010000021.1 GCA_934476455.1 uncultured Clostridia bacterium
AACACAGCAGTGGCGTGAAAATCCGGGCAATAAACGTGTTCGGATACTAACACATCTGCTTAAGCCCTTGTTCTCAAACGAAAGCTCCGAAAGCGAGCTTTCGGCTTGAAGCGTGTCGACTTTATCGACACGCTCAGGCGTGCGGCAAAAGTATTTTGCCGCACGCCTCTTTAGGGCTGCTTAAACCTTACATCGGAAAAAATTGCTTTAATTGTCTGATAAATTTTTTCGTTTTCTTCATAATCGGCAACCATAATATGCAGCGGTGCAATCGAGATAAGCGCGCTAAGCGCAATATCCTCGTCGGTAAGCCCCTCGGGCGGTGCCGGAAATTCCGAAAAATAAATATCGGTAATATCCCTTTTCTTTCTGTTTAAAATGCGAAGCCGCCCACGCCGTTTGACAAGATACACAGTGTCCTCGCGCGGGCTTTGCACCGAAACAAAAAAACTCAGCATTTCCAAAAACTCGTTATATTCTCTTTCGGCTTCATATTCGTCATATGCATTAAAACATAAATTGCGCAGTTCGTTTTTATAGTCCGACAGCCTGAAATTTATAAGTCCGCTTAACACAATGCTTTGATTTTCATTAAGGCAGCCTAAAACCTCGTCTGCTATAAGCGCCCGACGTCTGTTGTAATGGATGGCATTTATAACCTCGCCGCTGTCGGGCGATGCCTCGCGCAGTGCAATTGCACAAACCTCTGCGCGGTCATCTGATAAAAGGTGCGGAAATTCGCTTCTGACAATGCTTTCAATCATACGTTTTTCGCAATTATCCATTATTTCACCGCTTATCATATCGGCAAACTCCTCCGACCGCATATCCTGCGGCGCTGTTACAACTGCATTAAAATCCAAACAAATCACCTCTTAAAATTATGTAGTCATCAGAGGTATTAAAGAGCCTATGTCCAAAAGCGGACCGCTGTGTAAAAACTGTGTGCGTATTCCGCGTTTTTCAAGCTCTTTTAAAAGCGGGAGGTTTTTGGGAACACTGCCGTTAAAGAGCAGGGTATCTTTGTCAATCATTGTAACTGCGCCGCCTATAAAGCCGTACGAAAAACCGCCGAGCCTTACAAACGACGAATCTGTAAATATTGTGTCAATGCCGTTTTTTTCACAGGCACGCTTAATGGACATATCGCTTGTAAGAATTAAATTTTCGGAAAGTGCGCACATGGAGCATTTGCTGTAGCCTTGTTTTACGTCAAGCACTGTAAATTTGCTTTCCGAAATTTTTTCTTTTAACACGCTGTCGCATATCTTTGTGTTCATAAAACAATAATTTCCCGCTATACCAACATTATATGCAGAGTCCTGCGGGTAGTTACTGCCGAGTGCCGATTTACCGCAGACAACCGAAAAACCGTACGGGGAGAGGGCAGCAGAATAATAGCCGAACGTATCCGGCGGGCAAACGGCGGTGCGCTCTGAAACAATGCAAATTCCAAGGTCTGCATGGCGCTGCATGGAATACGGCAGGCATTTAATGCGCGGCGGCGGCACTATAGCCGTACCGGGAACGTCACAGTCTGCAATTAAAAGCGCAACCCTTTTTTGTGGAAGATAGGGCATTTTTATATAGTTCATATTATCACCCGTAAAATTTAAAGGAACCCAATGCGGTTCCTTTAATATAATGCCATATTTTTGTTTTAATATTCTGTAAAGCTTTTAATAATCTGCAATTTTATTTGCCAGTTTTATTGCGGCTTTGTAGCCCGGAAGCTGCTCTTTCTGGTCGTCACGCGGGGCGTAACGTATAAGAAGATACATATTGTCCGACTTTATCCCCAGCTTTTCAAAAAGAGAATTTTTGGAAAGAGGAAGCCCAACCCCCTCTTCACCGGCACACAAAACGCCGTCGGGCAAGTCTTTGCCGTACCAGTCTTTAAGCGGAGCAAATACGCACGTTTCCATAGAATCCGTTACAAGCTGCTTTGCCTGTGCTTCGTCCAATATATAAATGTATGCTTCATCGGCAGAAAGCGCAAGCTGAAGCTTGGTTTGCATTGCCATTTCATACTGCGGGTCGTTAGAGTCTGCAAGCGAAAGAACAGAAAAATATAAAAGCTTTTCCCCGTCCTTATTTACGTCGTCAATAATAGGCGCAAGCTCTTTTATAAGAGAAGACTGTGTCTCCTCCGTAAAGGCATATCCGCCGGCATAAGTAAGTGTAAGGTCATAGCGCGGTGCAGTGACCTTTTGATATATTGTTACGGTAATTGCCAGAATTATAAAAACCGCAGCTATCGTGTGCCATTTGTAATACATCCAAAAATATTCCCACCATGCTTTTGTAAAACGCTTGGGAACAACACCGTATTTTTCAGCCATCGGTTCACCTGCTTTCATATGCGTTTATGCGCGCTAAAGACTTTTTCAGCTTTATTTCGGCAAGGCGCATTTCATAGTCCGACTTATGCTCGGATATTCTGTCTTGTGCTTTTTTCTGCGCACGGTGCGCACGTTCAATATCTATGTCATCGCTCCATTCAAAGGTAGAAGCAACCACGCGCACGCAGCCGTCCATAACAGAGAGCATCCCGCCGGCACAGGCGGCTTTTCTCTCGCCGCTTTCCGTAAATACACGTGCAACGCCTATATCAAGGGGTACAACGTAATTTATGTGGCGCGCAAGTATACAAACGTCACCCTCTGTCGTGCGGACTATAATTTTATTTGCTTCGCCGTCAAAAAGCGAACCGTCCGGCGTTACTATCTGAAGCGAAAAGTTCATTATCTCACCTCTTTTTGGCTTTTTCCACTGCCTCGTCAATCGAGCCTACGAAAAGAAAAGCCGACTCGGGCAAATCATCGTGCTTGCCCTCAATAATTTCCTTAAAACCGCGTATGGTTTCTTTGATGGGTACATATTTTCCTTTGTAGCCCGTAAACTGCTCCGCAACGGAAAACGGCTGCGACAAAAAGCGCTGAACCTTTCTTGCACGGTTTACGGTAAGCTTGTCACCGTCGCTAAGCTCGTCCATACCCATAATTGCAATTATATCCTGAAGCTCTTCATAGCGCTGAAGCATTTTTTGCACGGCACGCGCCGTTTCGTAGTGTTCACGCCCCACAACGTCCGGTGTAAGTATGCGTGAGGTGGAATCCAGCGGGTCAACTGCCGGATATATACCCTGTGATGCGATTTTACGCGAAAGCACCGTTGTGGCGTCCAGATGGGCAAACGTTGTTGCCGGCGCGGGGTCTGTTAAGTCGTCCGCCGGAACATAAACCGCCTGAACAGAGGTGATAGACCCCTTCTTTGTAGAGGTTATTCTCTCTTGCAGAGCGCCCATTTCCGTTGCAAGCGTAGGCTGATATCCGACCGCAGACGGCATACGCCCCAAAAGCGCGGAAACCTCGCTTCCCGCCTGAGTAAACCTGAATATATTATCGATAAACAAAAGCACGTCCTGCCCCTCACGGTCGCGGAAATACTCTGCCATTGTAAGCCCTGAGAGGGCAACCCTCATTCTTGCTCCCGGCGGCTCGTTCATCTGCCCGTATACAAGTGCGGTTTTGTTGATAACGCCCGATTCTTTCATTTCGTTGTACAGGTCGTTACCCTCACGCGTACGCTCGCCCACACCTGTGAACACGCTAAGACCGCCGTGTTCTTTGGCAACGTTATTTATAAGCTCCATTATAAGCACGGTTTTTCCTACGCCGGCACCGCCGAAAAGACCGATTTTTCCGCCCTTTGCGTACGGGCATATAAGGTCAACAACCTTAATTCCCGTTTCCAGTATCTCGGTTGTGCTTTCCTGTTCGTCATAGCCGGGGGACGGACGGTGTATCTCCCATCTTTCTTTAGCGTCCGGTGCGGGGAGGCTATCTACCGGCTCTCCCAAAAGGTTAAAGATTCTTCCCAGGGTGCAGTCGCCCACAGGTACGCTTATGCCCTTTTGTGTGTCGATTGCCTCCGTTCCGCGAACAAGCCCGTCGGTAGAGCTCATCGCTATACAGCGCGCTACATCATCGCCTATAAGCTGGGCTACCTCTGCAACAATTGTTCTGCCCTTAAGCGGGATTTCTATCGCGTTAAGAAGATTGGGGAGAGAACCGCTCTCAAATTTAATATCAAGAACAGGCCCGATAACAGCAATTACCTTGCCTTTGTTTAAGTTTGACATCTTATCATCCTTTCTGTCAGGAACCGGCAACGATTTCCGTAAGCTCCTGCGTGATGGCTGCCTGACGTGCGCGGTTGTACTTTAAAGAAAGCTCGTTTATAATTTCACCGGCGTTGTCGGTAGCGTTCTCCATTGCTGTGCGCCGCGCACTCAGCTCGGACGCAAGCGATTCGCACAAGGCGCCGTATACAATGCCCGCAATATAGTGCGGAACAATCTTTTCAAAAAGCACCTCGGGCGATGGGTCATATTCGATAAGGTTTTTGCTTTTTTTTATTTCGCCGTTTGAAATAATCGGCAAAATTTCCTTTTGTGACGGGGTTTGCGTAAGAACATTTACAAACCCGGTATAGTAAATATCAAGTGTTGAAAATTCTTCCCTTAAAAAAGCCTCACACAGCGAATGACCTATGGTATTGCAGTCGGATATGCTTATATCTGCCGCCGTTTCATACTCTTTTGTAAAAAAGGTAACATCTTCGGAGGAGAATTTCTCGGTCACTTTCTTTCCGATAGGGAAAATTATATCACCGCTTTTAAAATTCACCGATTTAAAGAGGTTTATATTATACCCCCCGGCAAGTCCGCGGTCGCCCGCTATTATTATATGGCATGCACGGCCGCCGTCTTTGGGTACACGTGTAAACGGCGAGGAAAAGTCGCGGTTATTTTGCTCTATTTCCTTTAAGGCTTCGCACAGCGTTTCAAAAAAGGGGCGGCTTTTTTCGATGCGCTCCTTCGCGCTGCGAAGCTTGCCTGTTGCGACAAGTTCCATAGCCTTTGTAATCTGGCGTGTGTTTTCCACACTTTTTATTCTGTTTTTTACACTTTTCATTGAGGGCATAATACGTCACCTCACTTGCCTGCAAGGAAGCTTTCGCGGCATTCCTCTATTGCTTTTATAAGAAGCGCTTCATTTTCGGGTGAAAGCTCGCCCGTTTCATTTATACCCTTGGCAATATCGGGATAGTTTGCCTGTGCGTATGCAAACAGCTCGCGCTCAAACTCGTGTACATCCGAAACTTTTACAGGCGCAAGATAGTCGTTTATTACGGCGTATATAATCATAACCTGGTCGCAAACGCTTACGGGCGCATTTTTCTCCTGCTTCAAAACCTCTACAATTCGCTCGCCCTGTGCAAGGCGGGTTTTCGTGTCCTCGTCAAGGTCGCTGCCGAACTGAGCAAACGCCTGAAGCTCGCGGTACTGTGAATAGGCAAGCTTAAGCTTGCCCGAAACCTTTTTCATAGCCTTTATCTGCGCATTTCCGCCGACACGGCTTACGCTTATACCGGGATTTACGGCAGGCATAATTCCGGAATGGAAAAGCTCTGTTTCAAGGAATATCTGACCGTCTGTAATGGAAATAACGTTTGTCGGGATATATGCCGAAACATCGCCCGCCTGTGTTTCAATTACGGGAAGCGCCGTAAGCGAGCCGCCGCCGTATTCGGGAGAAAGCCGCGCTGCACGTTCCAAAAGCCTTGAATGAAGGTAGAACACATCGCCGGGGTAGGCTTCACGTCCCGGCGGACGGCGTATAAGAAGCGACAGTGCGCGGTAGCTTACCGCGTGCTTTGACAGGTCATCGTAAACAATCAGTACATCGCGTCCTTTATGCATAAAGTATTCGCCCATAGTACAGCCCGAATACGGCGATATATACTGAAGCGGCGCAGGTTCGCTTGCGGTAGCCGCAACAACAATGGTGTAATCCATAGCGCCGTTTTTCTCAAGCGTATCAACTATTTGTGCAACCGTTGACTTTTTCTGACCGATTGCAACGTAAACGCATATTATGCCGTTTCCGCGCTGGTTTATTATAGTATCTATACCGATGGTGGATTTACCCGTCTGGCGGTCGCCTATTATAAGCTCACGCTGACCGCGCCCTATAGGTATCATCGAATCGATTGCTTTAATACCCGTTTGCAGCGGAACACTTACGGATTTTCTTTCGATTATTCCGGGAGCGGGGGATTCTATCGGGCTGTACTTTTCAGCCTTTATATCTCCTTTGCCGTCAATCGGCTGCCCGAGCGCGTTTACAACACGCCCTATAAGCCCCTCGCCTACGGGTACGCTTACAACATTTCCGGTACGTTTAACAATATCGCCCTCGCGTATGCCCTCGCTTTCGCCAAGCATTACAAGGCTTACGGTTTCCTCCTCAAGGTTAAGCGCCATTGCTTCCGTGCCGTTTGCAAATTCCACAAGCTCGTTTGCCATACAGTTGTCAAGCCCTTTAATCTTTGCAATACCGTCGCCGATTTCAATCACGTAACCGGTTTCGCTTTGCTGTGTCTTGTTTGAATAATTTTTAATCTGGTCTTTTATAACCTTGCTGATATCAGCAGATTTAAGCTGCATTTTTTCACCCTCAATCTATTTTAGGCTGCTCCTTAAGGCGTTAAGCCTTGAAAGCACGCTTGCATCCGTTTGGGAATTTTCACTCTTTATCACTATTCCGCCTATAATGCTTTTATCCACGGTTTCGGAAAGAATAACTTTCTTTCCGTATTCGTTTTCAAGCTTTTTTATAAGCCGTGTACGCTGGTCGTCGCTGAGCGTACGTGCGGTAATTGCGGTAATGCGCGTGATGTTGTTTTTCTTTTCGTATGCTTTTTCGTATTCTTTCACACATTCAATGAAGAGATGTGTGTATCTTTTTTCACAAAGAATTTTTAAAAAATTAAGCACATACATATGGGCGCCCGAAAAAGCGGTATCTATCAGCGAAAGCCTTTCGTCAAGCGAAACCGCGGGGGAATCCAAAAGAGAGCTGTACCCCGCATTTTCCTTAAAAAGCGCCGCCGCCGTTTTAAGCTCGTCCAGGATTTCTTTTTCCAAGCCTTCGTCACAGGCAAGCGAAAACATCGACAATCCGTAAACGTGTGCATCACTGTTCATCCTTGCCACCCGAGCTTATATACTCCTCAACAAGCCTTTCATAATCGCTTTCGTTTATATCGCGCTCGATTATTTTTTGCGCGGCGTCCACTGCAAGAGAGGCAATGCTGCCTTTAACCTCGTCAACGGCAGCTTTTCTTTCGCGCTCAATTTCGCTTTCTGCCTTTTTAAGCATTGCCGACGCCTTTTCGGAAGCGTCCGAAATTATACGGTCGCCCTCCTTGTTGGCACGCCCTTGGGCATCTTTTACGATTTGGCTTGCTTCTTCGCGCGCGGAGGAAAGCTTTTTTGTGTATTCCTCTTTAAGGCTCTGCGCCTCATTCTTTGCGTTTTCCGCATTTTCGTACATTGCGTGTACTTCATTTTCACGCTCTTTCATAACGTTTACAATAGGCTTGAAGAGCAGCTTTTTCATTATCAGAAAAAGTATAAGAAGGTTTACCCATGTAAAAATAAGCTCCCATGTGTCAAGCGACACAAATTCCATAGTCATACAAAATACCTCCTTTGCGGTAAATTCCCTTTAAATCAGATAAGGGGATTTGCAAAGAGAAGTATAAGCGCTACAACAAGACCGTAAATACCGGTAGATTCGGCAACGGCACAGCCTAAAAGCATGGTTGTGGTAATATCGCTCTTTGCCTCGGGCTGGCGTCCTACGGACTCTGCCGCTCTGCCGGCTGCATAACCCTGACCTATTCCGGGTCCGATACCTGCTATCATTGCAAGCCCTGCACCCACTGCCGATGCTGCGCGGATAATTGCTTCTGTAAGTTCCATAACTGTTACCTCCAAAAATTATATAAATTTTAATTTATTACTCATTTGCACCGCCTACAAATACCATTGTAAGCATTGATATGATATACGCCTGCAAAAAGCCGGTAAATATATCAAAATAAAGTGATAAAAACGCCGGAAGCCCCGCCTGAAACAGCGGAACGGACGCCAAAAACGGAACATTCGCAAACACTGCGCCGGAAAGCGCCGCCAATGCGCCGTACAAAAGCGACGTTATAACAATACCCGACGCAATGTTTCCGAAATGACGAAACGCCATTGATATGGGGTTTGCAATTTCGCTTACAATGTTAAGCGGCGTCATAACAAATATAGGCTCTGTAAAGCCCTTAAGCCATTTTAAAAAGCCCTTGTGGCGTATACCCACAATCTGAATCATAAAAAACGTTACCAACGCCCAGCCGAGTGTTGTGTTAAGGTCGCCGGTAAGAGGCCTCATTCCCGTAAGGCTTGAAAGGCTGCCGATTATAGAGAAGGTAAAAAGCGTTCCGATATACGGCGCAAATGCGATATTGCGCTCCCCCATAATTTCGGAAACCATATTGTAAAGCATTGTGACAAGCTTTTCTGCGGCAATCTGCCTTTTTCCGGGGTTTTTTACGGAAAGATTACGCGTAAGCCAGAAGCATACAAGCGTTATAACAGCCATAACAATCCAGCTGTTTACAATTGTTTCCGAAACCTTTATCCCGCCGAAAACGGGAATGGTGAATAATATCTTCGGGCCTGTTACCGAAACATTCATACCTTTTCACCTCTTTTTAAAAATGTGTAAAGAAACACGGCAATTCTCGGAAATACAAGCGGTATTATTGCCGCCCATATATTTAAATAGCTCGACTTTGCCGCAAATATTACCATAGCGGCGGTAAAAAGCATACGCGCAGAATACGTTACACCCATATAGCCCTGCGCCCGCGCGCCCTTACCGGTGCTTTTCTGCACGCAGTATGCAAGGAAGAAAAAGTTAGCCGCCGCAAAAATGCAGCCATACAAAACGCCCAAAAGAATTTCATAGCCAAAACCCGCCGCAAGCGAAAAAATAATAAATTCCAATACGCCGAGGGCAAAAACAATTACCGAAACGGTGCGTGCCGTTTTATAAACCGATTCATTTTTCACCGGAATTTTCCTCCTTTTTATCGCAGCAGCTTACCGATACCCTGCAAAAATGCACAAGCGATAAAACTGCACTGCCCATACCGCATATTATTCCCAAAAGCATAATTTTGTCGGTAAGGCAGAATCTACGCTTTAAATATGCCGCAATACCTATCCATATCAGAAATGATGCCGCTATTCTAAGCCCAAGCTGCGTGATTGCCGAAAGCGCATATGCAAAGCTGCGCATATCTTTTTTCATTGTCAAAGCCACTCTACGGGGCGGCAGCTTGTAACGCCGAAGTGATAAAGTATCGCGTCTGCGATTCTTCTGGAGGCGTTTCCGTCACCATACGGGTTTACAGCCACGCTCATACGGTGGTATTCTTCCTCGTCTGTAAGAAGCTGCGCCGCAAGCGAATAAATAATATCCTCACTTGTACCGGCTATCTTTACCGTGCCTGCCTCTGCCGCTTCGGGGCGCTCGGTTTCACCTCTTAATACCAAAACAGGCTTTCCGAGGGCGGGCGCCTCCTCCTGCAATCCGCCGGAATCTGTCAGTATAAGGTAAGATTTGTTCATCGCGTTGTGAAGAACATCCACGTCAAGCGGGTCTACAAGATGAACGCGGGGGATATTGCCTAAAATCGAAAAAGCGGTATCCCTTACGGCGGGGTTTAAATGTACGGGGTATATAAGCTCTATATCGGGGAAATCACGCACAAGCCTTGCCACCGCACGGCATATGTTTTCAAGCGGCGCGCCGAGGTTTTCGCGGCGATGCGCCGTCATAAGAACAATTCTTTTTGACATATCTATTCCTTCAAGGGGTGTTCCCTCAAAAGAGAAGTCTTTTTTTATCGTAGTTTTAAACGCATCTATAACAGTATTTCCCGTAACAAAAATATTATCGGGATTTATGCCTTCATTTATAAGATTTGTGCGGTTATTTTTCGTGGGCGAAAAATGAAGGTCTGCTATAGCGCCCGTCAGGCGGCGGTTCATTTCCTCGGGAAAAGGAAAATATTTGTCATACGTGCGAAGCCCCGCTTCAACATGCCCGACCTTTATCTGATTGTAATATGCCGCAAGGCTTCCGGCAAACGTTGTGGACGTATCCCCGTGAACAAGCACCATATCGGGCTTTTCCTCATGAAATACCTCCTCCAGGCCGTTTAGCGCCTTTGTCGTAATGGAAGCAAGCGTCTGGCGCTGCGTCATAATATCGAGGTCAAAATCGGGCTTTATTTTAAACAGATTAAGCACCATATCAAGCATTTCACGGTGCTGTGCCGTAACGCAAACCTTGCAGTCTATGGAAGGGCGCTTTCTAAGCTCGTATATAAGCGGCGCCATCTTGATAGCCTCCGGTCTTGTGCCGAAAACAGTAAAAATCTTAATCATAACAAAACCTCCGTGTTATTTTTCGTCTTTATCCGACAAACATTCAATAAGCTTCGGTGCGGCATACAAAAACACTATAAATGCCGCAATCACAATTACAAATACGCTGAACGAAACCGCACCCGTTGCAATAAGCGCAACCGCGGTTATGCAAAGCAAAAGGCACAAAAGATAAATAATCGTAACCGCCTGCTTTTGCGAAAATCCGGCGTCAACCAATCTGTGGTGAAGATGCCCGCGGTCGGGCGACATTATGGGCTGCCCTTTTTTAAGGCGCCTTAATATAGCGGCGGACGTATCAAATATCGGAAGCCCCAGTATAAGAATAGGCGCTGCAATGCTGATTACGGCGTAGCCCTTAAACAGGCCCTGCACCGAAATGGCCGCAAGCATATAGCCTAAAAACAGTGCGCCTGTATCGCCCATAAAAAGCTTTGCCGGATTAAAGTTATACGGCAAAAAGCCAAAGCAAGCCCCGGCAAGCGCAGCCGTTACAAAGGCAACGTCCGGCTCTCCCACAATAAGCGCTATGCAAAGAAGCGTAAGCGCCGAAATAGACGAAACGCCGCAGGCGAGCCCGTCCAGCCCGTCCAGCAGATTTACCGCATTTGTAATACCGACAATCCATATTACGGTAAGCGGAAAAGCAAACCATCCGAGACCGATATATCCGTAAGACGATATAAACTCGGGCACCTTTACAAAATCTATACGAACGCCCGCAAGCACCGGGCACAGCGCCGCAATAAGCTGAACCGCAAACTTAAACTTTGCGCCGAGGGCGTATATGTCGTCAAAAACGCCCAGAACAACAATAATGATGCAGCCTGCCAAAACGCCGAGCATTGTTTTGTCAATATTAAAAAATACAAACATACTTACAATAAAACCGAAAAATATTGCAAGCCCGCCGAGACGCGCCGTCGGGCGCTTGTGCATACGGCGATTGTCGCGCGGAACATCAACCGCGCCTATTTTAAATGCCAGCGACTTGACCATCGGCGTTGTAACAAACGTAAGAATATATGCCAGTATAAAACAAAAAAGAATGTTTGAAGATTTCATTTTTATTACCTCTCAGAAACAAAGCCCACTTTTTTCTTTACCTTTGAAAGTGTTTTACAGCTTATAGCGCGGGCGGCCTGCGCACCGTCTTTATATATTTTTTCAAGATAATCTTTATTATTCATAAAATCGGCATATCGTTTTTGAATGGGGATGAGGTGTTCCGCAACGGCATCTGCCACAGCGCTCTTAAAATCACCGTAGCCTTTGCCTGAAAACTCACGCACAGCCTCGTCAATGCTTTTACCCGTCACGGAAGAGTAAATCGTTAAAAGATTGTTTACGCCGTCTTTTCCCTCGCGGTAACAAACCTCCGCTTCCGAATCGGTAACGGCGCGCTTTATTTTGCGCACAATATCCTCCGGCTTATCCAAAAGCGCTATACAGCCGTTGGGGTTGGGGTCGCTTTTAGACATCTTGGCAAGAGGGTTTTGCAAACTCATTATTTTAGCGCCGCTGCCCTTTTCGGGAATATACGCTTCGGGAACCGTAAAAACATCGCCGTAAAGCGTGTTAAAGCGGTGTGCAACATCGCGCGTAAGCTCAAGGTGCTGTTTTTGGTCAATGCCTACCGGCACAAGGTCTGCCTGATACAGCAAAATATCGGAAACCATAAGCACCGGATAGGTAAAAAGCCCGGCGTTTATGTTTTCGGGGTGCTTCTGCGATTTATCCTTAAACTGCGTCATACGGCTAAGCTCACCCATCTGCGTATAACAGCTGAGAATCCACGAAAGCTCCGCGTGAGCGCTTACGTGGCTTTGAATAAACATAATGTTTTTTTCGGCGTCAAGCCCGCAGGCAAGATACTGCGCAAGCAGCGAAACAGTGTTTTTTCTAAGCTTTGCCGCCTCCTGGCGAACGGTTATGGCGTGCATATCCACAATGCTGAAGATGCAGCTGTATTTATCCTGAAGCTCTACCCAGTGCTTAAGCGCGCCGAGGTAGTTGCCGAGCGTTACAGAGTCGCTCGAGGGCTGTATTCCGGAAAATATAACTTTTTTATCATTTAACATTTAATCATTTCCTTTATATGGTATACAAAATCAAATATATGTTATCATAAAACCGATATGATGTAAAGTTTTTTTTAAAAGTGTAACAGTTTGTTTAAATTTTGACCTATTCCTTATAAAAAAGAGGATGTTAAGAAAGCCACAACCCGATAAGGAAGCATTGGTTTTGAAGCCGTATTTTAAGTTTATACTTCGCAAAAAAGACACCGTATACATAAGTCACGGTGCCTTTTTGCTTGCCTAAATCTTAAACTCCGACATTCAAAACTGCTTTGCACCCTGTAAACAATAATTTTTGATGAATTTCAAGGCAAAAAAGCGAGTAATCCTGTCGGATTTCGAGCCTTTTTTAACACAGAAATTCGCAAAAAGAATGTTTATCAGGGCAATACTTCCTTACCGGGTTGTGGCTAAAATCAAACGGTTTTCTTAACATCCTCTTTTTTATCGTTGCGATATATTTTTTATATGCACAATTTTTGTGTCGTATTTTTCAAGGCGCAAATCTATAAACCTGTCGTTTACGGCAATAGGCTCTTTTGTAAATGCGTCCTCCGCGGTGCAGCCCGAATACGGAAGATTCAGCCTTACAACACCGCCGCGGCAAGCGTGTACAGCGATAAATTCGCCGCCCGCATAGACAATATCGCCGTCAATATTGTACAGATGAACGCCGGAAAGGAGGGCAATGCGGCGAAAAAGGGCGGGGGACGGTGCCAAATGCAGGCTGTATACGTCCGCTCCGTGCCGTGCGTTTTTCCATATAACGGCGGGCTCGCCCGATAAAAGCGATGACAGCACATAGCCGCCGCTTTCGGAAAATTTAAGTATGGGAAGCAAATTTTTGGGGTATTGCTCGCCGCCAAAAACAGCGGTGTCAAAAACCTCCTGCTCTCTTTTTTCGATATTGAAATTGCAAAGAGAGGGGTTATTTACCCCCGAAGCATAAAGCCAAAGAAGCGTTGCACCGCTTTCACGCAGGCGTCTAATCGCGTTGCTATCCTCCTCCGAAAAGGATATACCCGATGAAAAAATATAAAGCTTGTATTGTTCACTCGGGAAATCCGCATTTTTAATATCGGATTGCAAATATATGTCAAACGGCGCACCGCAGCGGGAAAGACTGTCCGAAAGCTCGCGCATCGCGGCGGCGTGTTTTGCTTCGTCAAGCCCGAAATACTTGTATCCCGTTTCGTCGATTATAAGGGCAATCTCACTTTTAAAAAACATGTGCTGCTGCATTTTGTAAAGCGGCGCGGCGTTTCTTATCACGCTCAGCATTTTTTCATCGTCAAACCAGCCGCCGAACATATCAAACCACCAAATACCGCACCTTGCGCAAAGCGTGCGCGCAACAGCCTTTTTAAGCGCGGAAAGCGACAGAAACATATTTTCCGGTCCGTGCCATACTTTTCCGCTGTAATAATCATTGTCGGGCATTGCCTGCGGAATGTTTTTGTCAAGCCCGGCGGTTAAAACCGTCCGTATGTCACCCTCGGACAGCCAAAGCTTGTTATGCAGCTGTGCCGAATTTACGGCAGAGCCAAACGTCCAGGCGTCCCCGGGAAGATTGCTCTCGTTTGTTGTAGACAAAAAATCTATGTACGGACAGTTTAAAAGATTTAAAAGCGCATGCAGCCCTTTTTTGTTTTGCGGCATTGATACAACATAGCCGTAAAATGCCCCCGTAATTCTCTCATAGTGCGTGTATTCTTTTATCTCGCGGCAAAAATATGCTATTGTTTCGGACACCGCGAAAGAGTGAAAGTCGAAATAATCAAGCACGCTTTGCTCGTCTTTTTCGCTTCTTAGAAACCCTTTTTTTGCGTAAAGTCTTTCAACGGGGGCGGGAAAGGTTACGTCATCAAAGGAAAAGTCCTTCTTGCCCCAGGCGCGGCAAAGCGCCTGCGGCGTTTTATATTTTTCCTTAAGAAAATTTTTGTAAGATAGAAGATTTACCTCGGAATAGTCGTAAAACTGCTCTTTGTACCTTGCCTGGTACGTCCATTCCTCCGTTCCGCCGGCGGCAATATGGTAGCCTATAACATTGCCGCGCCACACAGAGCCTTCGATATGGTCTATAAGCGCTTTTACGGCGGTCATCATATCGCTGCGCCATTTATCCGAGGTAAACGCCTCGCGCAGGCGTTCGCCGCGGTGGTCACGCGCACATTCGCGCGGGTTTTTCTCCTGCCACCATCGCGGCGGCTCAACGCACAGCCTGGGTATTATGTATATGCCGTTTTCTCCGTTCGGGGCAATTATCTGAAGCAGCCTGTCAACAACGGAAAAATCGTACTTTCCGTACCCTTTAAAAAAATTATCGTAAAAAGGCCGCAGTCCCGTTTCCATATTTATACCCTCGTCACCGGCATATATCGGAAACATAAAAAGATTAATCCCGCGCTTTTTAAAAGCGTCGATATTTTTTTTGTCTGTATAGTACGACATATACGCCGACGGCTCTACTGTTTTTCCGTCTACATCAATAACCGTTCTTATTCCGTCTTTTTTTAGCCTGCACTTCATAAAATCCCCACCTTATACCGTAAATTTTAAAGCAGAGAGTATGAAAAGTCAACAGAATAATTATTCCTGCGGCGTGTTTATATAAATAGGTAGATAAAATAAGGGCGGACGGACAAAGTAATTATTGACTAATGCGGAAATTGTGGTATAATAAAGTGTACGCATTGTGTTGAAAAAACGCAGAAAACGGCGAAATATTGCATAAAGGATGAGGTGCCGGTTAAAATGGAAATTAAGGTTCCGTTTTCTCCGCCGGATATTACGGAGAGCGAGATAGAGGCAGTTACACAGGTGCTTAAAAGCGGCTGGATAACGACAGGCCCCAAGACAAAGCAGTTTGAAAAAGAAATAAAAGAGTATTGCGGCGCAGCGGGCGCTGTATGCCTGAACTCCGCAACTGCGGCGCTGGAGCTTACGCTGCGTATACTCGGCATAGGAAAAGGGGACGAGGTTATAACAAGCGCGTATACATATACTGCGTCTGCCAGCGTTGTGGAGCATATCGGGGCAAAGCTTGTTCTCATAGATACCGCAAAGGACTCTTTCGAGATGGATTATTGCGCCGCGGAAAATGCGATAAACGAAAATACAAAGGCGGTAATCCCTGTTGATATCGGCGGGGTAATATGTGATTATGATAAAATTTTCGCTGCCGTAAACAGAAAAAAGGATATGTTCAGACCAAGCACACCCATTCAGGAAAAGCTGGGGCGCGTTGCTGTTGTTGCAGATGGTGCGCACAGCTTCGGCAGCGTGCGCGGAGGGAAAAAGGCGGGGAATATTGCAGATTTCACGTCCTTTTCATTTCATGCGGTAAAAAATCTTACCACGGCAGAGGGCGGCGCCGTAGTATGGCGCAGTATTGACGGGGTCAGCGATGAAGATATTTACCGCGAATATATGCTTATGTCGCTTCACGGGCAGTCTAAGGACGCGCTTGCAAAAACCAAGGTCGGCGCGTGGGAGTATGATATTGTTTCCACCGCATATAAGTGTAATATGACGGATATTGCTGCGGCAATGGGACTTTCACAGCTTCACCGCTACGGTGATATTTTAAAGAAAAGGAAAGAGATTGTAAAGATTTATGACGAGGCGCTTAAAAAAATTAACGTAACGCATCTTGTGCATTTCGGTGAGGATTTTTCCTCCGACGGGCATTTGTACCTTGTGCGCCTTACGGGAAAAAGCCGTGCCTTTCGTGACGAGCTTATTATAAAAATGGCAGAAAGCGGCATTGTATGTAACGTTCATTATAAACCGCTTCCGATGCACACGGCATATAAAAATCTTGGATTTGATATAAAGGATTACCCAAACGCACTAAGTCAGTTTGAAAATGAAATAACGCTTCCGCTTAATACGTGTATGTCGCTTGACGACGCACGTTTTGTTGCGGATACCTTTGTAAAATTTTGTAGCCAATAGAGTTTTAGAAGCATATAAGAATAGAGAATACTTCTTTTTTGAAAGGAATTTATATATGGAAAGAAAAGAAATTAAAACAGCCGTTGTGTGCGGCGGAATATCTACAGAGCGCGAAATATCATTAAACAGCGGAAAGGCAGTTTATGAAGCACTTAAGGAATTCGGATATAAAGATGTAACGCTTTTTGACCTTACAAAGGATAATCTTTCAAAGCTTTTGAGCGGAGGGTTTGAGGTTGCGTTTTTGGCGCTGCACGGTCTCGGCGGGGAGGACGGATGTATACAGGGCGCACTGGAACTTTCCGGTATTCCCTATACCGGACCCGGGGTGGAGGCAAGCGCCGTTTGTATGAACAAAATTCTTACAAAAAGGCTTATTAAGGCTGCAAATCTCCCTACAGCCGACTTTGAGGTTGTACATAAAAGTGACTATAACGAAAACACGGAAAATTCTCTTGTTGAAAAACTGGGGCTTCCCATGGTGCTTAAGGCGCCGAGGCAGGGGTCAAGCATCGGTGTGGTAATAGTTAAAACGAAAGAGGAAATGCAAGGCGCCGCAAAAGAAATATTTACATACGGCAACGAAATGCTTGCGGAAAAATTTATAGACGGAACGGAAACAACGCTCCCCGTCATAGGTAATGACACCCCGCAAATTCTTCCGGATATAGAGATAACCTCCGAACGTGAATTTTATGACTATAAGGCAAAATATACAAACGGGCTTTGCCACCATATAATTCCGGCAAGAATAGACGACACTTCCCGCACGGATATGAAAAAAATCGGTGAGAAGGTATACCGCACTCTCGGATGCCGCGGAATTTCACGCGTGGACTTTATTATAGATAAACAGGGAAACCCCATGATTATGGAGGTAAATACCATCCCCGGGATGACGCAGATGAGCCTGGTTCCGGATTCCGCGCGGTATGCGGGAATGACCTTTGGCGAGCTTTGCGACAAATTGATAGGATATGCTCTTGAAAAGTAATGGGGGATACATATGGCTGTAAGAGAAGCTTTTTCAATAGAAGAAAAAATGAATAACAGCAGTGTAGATGCCTACCGTGAATTGCTCGAAAAAAGGCGCGGCAGTATTCTTGTCAAGCGTGTATTTGATTTTACAGCCGCGCTTTTAATGCTTGTGCTGCTTTCCCCCGCTATAGGCATAATTTCGCTTTTTATAAAAATTGATTCACCCGGCGGGGTAATGTTTTTGCAGGAGCGCGTCACAAAAAACGGACGGATTTTTAAAATATATAAATTTCGGACAATGGTCAAAAACGCACAAAGTATAGGTACACAGGTAACCGTAAACCGCGACCCGCGCATAACGCGGGTGGGGCATTTTTTAAGGAAGTACAGGCTTGACGAGTTGCCGCAGCTTATAAATATAATAAAAGGCGATATGAGCTTTGTCGGCGCACGCCCCGAGGTGGCGCGGTATGTGGAGCGCTACACAGACGAAATGTTTGCCACGCTTTTGCTTCCGGCAGGTGTTACGTCACTTGCAAGTATATATTATAAGGATGAGGAAAAGCTCCTGTCAGAAACAAAAAATGTCGACGAAACGTATGTAAATGCGGTACTTCCCGAAAAAATGAAATATAATCTTGAATACATAAGAAAATTTAATTTCTTTTACGATATAAAGCTTATGTTTATGACGCTTTTTGCGGTGTGCGGTGTTTTAACGCCCAATGAAAAAGGAAATGAGGTTTCCGAAAATGTGTGAAAAAATATCGGTAATAACACCCGCATATAACTGCGGAAAGTTTATCGGTAAAACGATAGAGTCCGTGCAGGCGCAAACATACGAAAACTGGGAAATGATAATAGTTGACGATTGCTCAACCGATGATACGAAAACCGTTGTAAAAAAATATTCTGAAAGTGACCCGCGTATAAAATATTACTGCCTTAAAGAAAACTCCGGCGCCGCCGTTGCGCGCACAACGGCAATGGAAAAGGCAAGCGGGGCGTATATGGCGTTTTTGGACAGTGACGATTTGTGGAGCAAAGAAAAGCTAAAAAAACAGCTCGATTTTATGAAAAGCAGCAATGTAAACTTTTCCTGCACCGCTTACGAACAGATAGACGAGCAGGGAAACAGGCTTAATAAAATAATAAAAGCCCCCCAAAAAATAGATTATAACAGGCTGCTTCTCGACTGCCCCGTGGGAAATTCCACCGTTATGTACAATGCGGAAAGGATGGGCAGGTTCACCGTTCCAAACATTCGCAAGCGCAATGACGATGCGCTGTGGCTTAAGATGCTGAAAAAAGAAAAATATATCTTCTCAATGCCTGAGGTGCTTATGCAGTACAGAATACGTAAAAATTCTATTTCAAGCAATAAGCTTAAGGTTATAAAATATCACTGGATTTTGTACCGCGATATAGAGCATCTGAATGTTTTCAGAAGCGCATTTCATATAGCATATTGGTGCGCCATAAAAGCACTTGGGATAAAGTGAGGATATTTATAAATAAAAATTTAGGAGGAGAATTCTTGTGAGAGTATACGAAAAAAACGTTGCTGTGATGGTAGTGTCGTTTGATGGTTATGCGGATGTTTGGGATACATTTGCCGAATGCATAAATAAGTATTGGAAAGACAGAGTTTATAACACATACCTTATTACCAATAACATGTTGCCAAATTACGAAGATATAAAAGTAATAAAAACCGGTGAAGAAGTATCATGGAGTGCCAGGATGAGAACTGCACTTCAGTATATTAAAGAAGAGTATATTATATTATTGCTTGAAGATTACTTGGTAGATAAGGTTGTTGATAATGATGCTGTCAAAGAAGCAGTAGAATTTGCCAAGGAAAAAGGGACTGATTATCTAAGAATTGCGCCGATTCCTAAATTAAGAGGAGCAAGCGGTTATGCAACAATTATTGATAAAATGCAGCTCTACGGTGTGAATTTGCAGGCGTCAATATGGAAAAAAGAATATTTAAGAAAGCTTCTCGGAAATGATAATTTCAGCGCATGGGAATTCGAGGCACGCCAAAAGTTTGGATCTGATGAAAGAATTGATGGGATGTGCTACGCTTCGAACAGGTATGTAATTCACTATCTGAATGGGATAATTCAGGGAAAGTGGAATATAAAAACATTGGAACAGCTAAAAAATATTGGGATTTCGGTTCATACCGGGAACAGAAACGTAATGAAAAAATCGGAACTGATAAGAGAAGATATAAGAAATTTTTTTTCCCATGCCATTCCACCGCAAATTATACGTATGATTAAACCGATTGCAAAGAAAATGGGATTGAAATTTGTTACAGAGTAGGAGTAATGACAGATAAAAAGAATCTATAGATATGAGGAGAAGATTCAAAGCAGTAATTGTTGCCCGCAAACATGTGATGGCACTGAACGGAGGCTGTGATAAAAGTATAATTTGGAAAATAAACGAAGAAAGTTGATGAAATATGTTTAAAGACAAAACATTGATGATTACAGGCGGAACAGGTTCGTTTGGACATGCTGTTCTGAATAGGTTTTTGAAAACCGATGTAAAGGAAATAAGAATTTTTTCACGTGATGAAAAGAAGCAGGATGATATGCGCCATTACTACAGTAATGACAAACTGAAATTTTATATCGGAGATGTTCGTGATATTTCTACAATTGAAAATGCCGTTTGCGGAGTGGACTATATTTTTCATGCTGCTGCCCTTAAACAGGTTCCATCGTGTGAGTTTTTTCCGTTGGAGGCTGTTAAAACAAACGTATTCGGTACAGAAAATGTCCTGACAGCAGCCATACATAACAACGTTAAAAATGTTGTGTGCCTTTCAACGGATAAGGCGGCATATCCGATAAATGCAATGGGAACCAGCAAGGCAATGATGGAAAAAATAATTATTGCAAAAGCAAGAAATGTCAACCCTGATAGTACAAAAATTTGCTGTACGCGATACGGAAATGTAATGTGTTCAAGAGGGTCGGTTATCCCGCTTTTCATCGATAAGATAAAGGCAGGGTTGCCGTTGACGGTGACAAACGGAGCAATGACACGTTTTATAATGAATCTCGACGAAGCAGTGGACTTGGTGATGTTTGCTTTTGAAAACGGGAGTCAGGGCGATCTATTTGTACAAAAGGCTGATGCATGTACAATTGATGTGCTTACACAGGCTATAAAAGAACTTTTTAACGTTCCGGATTATCCTACGGAAATTATAGGAATACGGCATGGAGAAAAAATGTACGAAACGTTGTTAACAAATGAGGAATGCGCACGCTCGGTTGATATGGGAAATTTTTATAGAGTATTTGCAGATAATCGTGACTTAAATTACGAAAAATATCTCTCAACAGGAAGTATAGAGAGAAATCCATTGACGGAGTTTAACTCCAACAATACTCGCCTTTTGAATGTGGAAGAAACAAAGGCAAAACTTCTTACATCGAAGCTAATCGTTGAGGAATTGACAAATTGGAAAAACGGCAATTGAAAATTTATAACTGAGGGATGGTTGAAAAAATTGAGAATTCTTGTAACCGGAGCAGAGGGGTTCATTGGTAGAAATTTAGTGGCAGCTCTTGATAATATAAAACAAAAGAAGGATAAAATGCACGGAGATATTGAAATTGAGGAAATTTATTGTTATGACATACATGATACAAGGGAAAAACTTGAGGAGTATTGCAAGAAGGCTGACTTTGTGTATAACCTTGCCGGAGCGAGTCGACCGGTGGACAAGCAGGATTTTATGAAAAGTAATGCTGAGTTTGCAAATGATTTACTGTCATTGCTTGAAAAGAATAAAAATAAGTGCCCTGTAATGTTGTCAAGCTCTGTCTGGGCAACACTTGCGGGAAGATATGCTGACAGTGATTACGGAAAGACCAAGCTTTTGGGTGAAAGTATATTTTTTGAGTATGGCGATAGAAACGGCGCAGACGTGTTGGTATATCGCTTTCCCAATGTGTTTGGTAAATGGGCGCGCCCAAATTATTGCTCTGTTATAGCGACGTTTTGTTATAATGTTGCTAATGATATGCCGATAACCGTTGATGACCCTAATATAACACTGGAACTGTTATATATTGATGATCTTGTATATGAGATGCTTCAGGCACTTAGAGGAAAGGAACAGCGCTGCGATTATAAAGAAGGTAATATAGTTCGGAATGAGTACGGCAAATATTGTTTTTGTCCCGTAACGCATATTGTTTCACTGGGAGAAATTGTAGAATATTTGAAAACTTATAAAAAACAGCCAAGCACCGGAATTGTGCCGGAAATGGCAGAGGGATCATTTTGTAAGAAGTTGTATTCCACATACCTTTCATATTTGCCGCCACATAAAATCTTTAAGACCGAGAAATGTGGTCAGTTTAGCGTTAATATTTCCGAACCGGGGATAACCAAAGGGCAGCATTGACACAACAGCAAATGGGAGATATTCGTGGTCGTTTCAGGACGCGCACTGATACAACAAAGAAAAATAGGAGCTGACAGTTCGGGGAAGAAGTATCCAAAATTTGAAATTGAGGTTAGCGGTGATAAGATTACAGCAGTGAGGATGCTTCCTGGATATACGCACAATATAATAAACTTGTCATCTGATGAAAGGCTTATTACTTTGATGTGGGCAAATGAGCGATTTGATTTTGAAAAACCTGATACGTTTTATGAAGAAGTTTAAAGTCTGCTTTAAATATGTAAAGTGTTTTTGGAAGAAAGTGAAGAATATGAAAAAAATATGCGTAATAGGTGCATTTGGTTTTGAAGAAAAGCCAACAGGCGGACAGCCGGTAAAAAGCCGAACATTGTATTATGAGTTGGTTAACAAATACGGAACAGACTGTGTATCGTTTGTTGATACTTATAAGTGGAGAAAAAGACTCCTGAGAATGATTTGTGGTATAATTAAAAATGCAGCTTGTGCGAATGTATTTATAATGCTTCCTGCACATAATGGTGTTAAGGTTTTTTCGAAGATGTTGTATTCACTAAAGAGAATAAAGAAGATAAAAATTTTTTATAGTGTTATAGGAGGGTGGCTCCCTGAACTGCTTGCAGAGGATAATAGATTGGTTGCAAAACTGAAAAAATTTGATGGGGTGTGGGTAGAAACATCTTCAATGAAGGATGATCTTGAGAAACTTGGATTTTGCAATGTTGATGTTGTCCGAAATTTTAAGAGATTAAAAATTTTAAAAGAGGATACATTGTGTTTCAATGCGGAGTTACCCATAAGCGTATGCACATTTTCACGTGTAACGCAAAAAAAAGGTATTGGGGATGCGATAGCTGCTGTGTGTAAAATAAATAAAGAGAGAGGAAGCGATGTAATAAAGCTTGACATATATGGGGAGATTGATGAGGGTTATAGAACTGATTTTTTGAAAATGGTTAGTCAGGCGAAGAATTGTGTAAGGTACATGGGCGTGGTCAAACCGGAGGACAGTGTCAACACTATTAAAAGTTATTTTGCTTTGCTTTTTCCAACACATTTTTTCACAGAGGGTATTCCAGGAACAATAATTGATGCGTATTCTGCAGGGGTGCCCGTTGTAGCCCCATTTTGGAAAAATTATTCTGATGTTCTGTTAGATAAAAAAACAGGATATGGGTACGAGTTTGGTGATGCAAACGGTCTTTACAACATTTTGTGCAGTGTAATCGCTGAACCGAAACAAATTTTGGAAATGAAAAAAACATGCCTTGAATATGCTGCAAAATATACACCGGAGGTTGCAATGGACAGAATAAATGATTTACTGGTGTTAGAAGAGGTGAATTAGGATGGCGTTAAATATTTATAATGTAAAAAAGTGGTACAGAATGTTTATTTGTCACTGTTTAATAATTGTGTTGGTTGGGCGATAAAGAATCAGAACAATAACGGTTCATGGAATAATTTTGGATACATTTACCCGGATAATCCGTACAGCTCAATGTGTCAGGGAGAAGGAGCGTCGCTGCTTTTAAGGGCTTATGTAAGCACAGATAACAAAATGTACCTTGACGCTGCGGAAAAAGCGATAGAATTTATGCTTAAGCCGATAGAAGAAGGCGGCACTGCAAAATATACAGAAAAAAGTCTTTATCTGTATGAATATACGGACAAGCCAATGTGTGCTGAATGGGTGGATATTTTCAATTTTCGAGCTATATGACATATGCCTTGCAACGAATGAAAAAAAGTACCGTATTGCTCTTGAAAAAACCGTTGAAACACTTAAAAATACACTGCCGCAGTTTGATAACGGCTATTGGTCAAAATATGATTTGGGGGATATTATAACAAGCCCGTTTTATCATAAGCTGCACATTGCGCAGCTGGAGGCTTTGGGAAAAACCTTTAACGATCCGGCGTTTTGGGAATATAAGAAAAAATTTGAAGCCTATCAAGCTAATAAAATAAATTACTGCAGAGCGTTTGTAAAAAAGGCTTGGCAAAAGATTAGGGAGAAAAACACGTAGTTTCCGATGTTCAGGTTTTGCACAGTATGGTCTGCTGATTAAAATGAAACAGTGAGGTAAATAATAAGATGAGAATTTTTCAGATAATACCCGATATGTTTTTTGGCGGAGCAGAGATAATGCTTGAAAATTTAACATATGCACTGAGGAAAAAAGGAGAAGATGTTACAGTAGTTGTGCTTTTTAATAAAGTAACACCTATATCTAAGCGGTTGGTAGAAAACGGGGTGCGCGTTATTTTCCTTGATAAAAAACCCGGGCTTGATATTTCGCAAATAGGAAAACTTATAAAGCTTTTTAAGGCTGAAAAGCCCGACGTTGTACATACACACAGACATTGTACAATTTACGCAATGCCGGCTGCAATATTGTGCGGAATAAAAGCTAAAATACATACTGTACATAACATTGCCGTTAAGGAAAACATTAAAATTCATCGTATTTTTAACAGAGTGTTTTTCAGATGCTTTGGGGCTGTGCCTGTGGCGCTGAGCAAAAATATACAGCATACGATAAAAGAGGAGTATAGCATTGCAGAGGAAAAAATACCGGTGATTTTTAACGGTATTGTAATGGACGAATTTAAACACAAAGAAAACCAAAAACTGCATAATCCGATAAGGCTGATACATGTGGGAAGATTTACGGAGCAGAAGAACCATAAAACAATTGTGGATGCAACAGTGCTGCTGCATAAAAAGTACCAAAATATTGAACTGTCATTTTGGGGGACGGGGGAATTAAAAAACGAAATTGAGAGTTATATTGCTAAAAACAGTGCCGACGGTTATATTTTTATCAAAGGCACAACCGATGCGGTAAATGATAAACTGCGTGAATCGGACATATTTCTGCTTCCGTCTGTTTATGAAGGAGTGCCGATTACCGTTATTGAAGCAATGGCAACCGGTATACCTATGGTAACAACCCCTGTTGGTGGAATACCCGATATGGTAAGTGATAATGTTGATGTGCTGTTTGCACAAAATACGCCCGAAAGCATCGCACAAAGAATTGAAGAACTGATTTTAAGTGAGGATTTGCGTAATAAGCTTTCAAAAAACGGACTGAAAAATTCGGTAAGATTTTCGGCAGAGGTAATGGCGGAAAACTATATCAATGTGTATAGGAAAGCAGTCTATTCAGGGGAAAAATAATTTTGGGTGAAATGTTTATGGAACGGGAAATGACGGAAAAAAAAGAAAAAATACACTTCGATACATACTTTTTGATATTGTATATGCTTACACTGCCGCTTGACTTCGTAAATATAGGGGGATTAGGCTCGGTATCAAAGCTTGTGGCTGTTGCGGTTGTCGGAACTGCGCTTTTGTCGCTTATAAAATCCGGGAAGATAAGCGTTAAACTTTTTTTGCTGTTTGATATTTATCTGGCGTGGAACTATCTGTCGGCAACGTATTCATTAAGTCCGCGAATTTCTTTTGATAGGGCAAATTCTCTTTTGCAGCACTATTTAATGATATTGATATGCGGCTCAACCAAAAAAAATAAACGGGAGATGGATGCAATCGTTAAGTCGCTTGTATTAAGCGGTTGGGTTGTTGTATTGCTGATGTTTGTTTTTGGCGGGAGGTTAGGCTACAGTGACCGCACAACTATTAAAATCAACGGAGTAAGCCAAGATCCCAATTATATGTGCGGTTATATTATATTTACGCTTATGTACTGTTTTGATGAGGTGCTTTCGCGCAAAAAACTTGCATCCGGAGTAATTGGTATAGGCGCAATGCTGACGGCTGTTTTATATACCGGCTCAAGGGGCGGAATGATAGCCGTGCTTGCAGCGTGTGCGGTATTATACCTGTCGGATAAATCAAACAAAAAGAAGATAAGAAATATTATAATTATAGCTGTTGTTGCATATATGCTTTTCGTGCTTGCACAGAATATATTGCCGGAGGAATTACTGTCACGCTATGGAATGGAGTATACAAAGAATGATAGCGGCGCGGGTCGCTTTATGCTTTGGCAAACGTTGATAGAGAAGTATAAGGGGTTAACCGACGCTCAAAAGCTGATAGGCGTCGGTTCGGGAACTATCAAATACTACCTTCCGAACGTTGCACATAACCTTTGGCTTGAAACAATGTTTGAGCTTGGCTTTGTCGGTCTTGTTTTACTGGTAGCTGTTTACCTGGTATTCGTGAAGGATGCCTTCGGGCTTAACAATAAAATCTTTTTTTCCTCTCTTATAGGGTATATTGCTTTATCGCAAAGCACATCTCTGTACACATACAAGCCTATTTTCACAATGTTTTTAATTATATATATTCTCACAAAAAACCGCTATGATGAGGCGGCACGGGAATGTTCAGCATAATTGTTCCGGTGTACAATGTAGAAAAATATATTGCGGAATGGATAATTGACGCTATGCTTACGGAGGGCACCCGCCTTGGAAGTGGGGTTAGCCGGGCAAACGTATTCGGCATGCAAAATGCCACAACAACGGTGCTTGCATTCTATTATTTTTTTAACCAAAAAAGCACAGGCTGTTTCATACAATAATAATGTGTGTTTCGTTTATTATTGCAATGTCCAGCGGGTCAAGAAAGGCGCTGTTAATGACATGTGCGGGAGTTTTATTCTTAGTGTATAAAAAATACGGGATAAAGCATTTGTATAAGATAGCTGCAACAGTTTTGGTTTTGGCGCTTGCATTTTCGGTTATTATACAGCTTCCGCTGTTTGAAACGGTACGTACAAGAATGGAACAGGGATTTAATACCATAGAGGGAAACGATTGCGGCGATTCCTCAGCAGAAAAAAGGCTTCATTACATAGATGTGGGGTGGAATTTATTTAAAGAAAAATGGGCGATTGGCTACGGAATAAATAATTTTGGTTATGTAAGCCGTACAGGTACATATGCACATAACAACTTTATAGAACTTTTATGTGATGTTGGAATTATAGGCTTTTTGCTCTACTATGCTATGTATATTCGTGCAGCACGGGAGTTGCACAAACAAAAGGGCGTTGCGGTAGGGTGTATAATAGCTCTGTTTCTTATTAGGTTGTTCGGAGAATTTGCAATGGTAACGTATTACGATAAAATGCAGTGGATAATGATGGCAATATTTATGCTGCCGGCAGCGGAAAAAAGTTTAAATACTTATAATTTTAATGAAAATAAATATCCTCATACTGATGAAAGGATGATACAGAATGATAAACAGATATAAAGTTTGTGTTATAGGTGTATATTTTGGGAAATTGCCGGAATATTTTAACCTGTGGCTGAAATCGTGTGAATATAATAAAGATATAGATTTTCTCATTGTAAGTGATAACAACTTTGAAAATTTGCCGAAAAATGTATCGAGCACTTATATGACCCTTGAAGATATGAAAAGGCTTGCAGATAAAAAATTGGGCTTAAACACAGCTCTCAGAAAACCGTACAAGTGCTGCGATTTTAAGGCTGTATATGGTACAATTTTTGAGGATTTAATCAAAGATTACGATTTTTGGGGGCATTGTGATTTTGATTTGATTTTCGGAAAAATCGATTCATTTATTACGGATAAAATACTTGATAAGTACGACAAAATTTTAAGATACGGGCATTTTTGCTTATACAGAAATACAGATGAGGTGAAATCAAGATATAAAGCAGAGGGGAGTATGTGCGGCAATTATGATAAAGTATTTACGCAAGCACAGTCGTTTGTATTTGACGAAGTTCCGGGGATATATCAGATATACTTAAAAAACAAATTCCCAATGTACGATAGGCTGGTATTTGCAGATATTATGCCGCGGTATGAAAGGTTTAAGCTGTCACAAGGCAGGAAAAATTATTTTTTGCAGTGTTTCTACTGGCAAGATGGCAGAGTATATAAAGCATACGCAAAAAACGGGAAAGTTTTTATTGATGAATACATTTACATTCACTTTCAAAAACGGGGATTTTCGAAAACGCTTGCATCAACAACGGAAAGTTTCTATATATGCCCAAAAGGTTTCGTAAATAAAAACAAAAACGTGATTCCGAATATAGAAGACATTAGAAAAGTAAATCCCCCGCAGCCTGTGAGAGAGTTTTTGGTTACTGCAAAATATGAAACAATAAGGGTGACAAAGAATGTTTTGCGGCCATTGTATAAGCTTGTAATGGAGAGAATAGGAGGACCGGAGTAATGGAAAGTAAAATTATGTTTTCTATTCATGTTCCGGTTTATAACGTAGAAGGTTATATCAGGCAATGTGTTGATTCAATACTTGAACAAACATACAGAAATTTCGAGTTAATTCTAACCGATGACGGCTCAACAGATAACTCAGGAAGGATATGCGATGAGTATGCTGCAAGGGATAAAAGGGTAAGAGTATTTCACAACAGTAACAGGGGATTGCTTATGACAAGGCGATTTTCTGTTGAAAAAACAAGGGGCAAGTATTGCGCCTTTGTGGACTCTGATGATTATGTTGAGAAAAATTGGCTTGAAAGAGTGTACGATGTAATAAAGCGAACAAAAAGTGATATAGTTGCTTTTAATTTTAAGTACGTATACGCAAACAGAGAAATTTCGGCAGAAAAAGTTTTTAAAGAAGAAACTATTTTTGATAAAAATAACATTAAAACTTTCTATAATTCGTTTATAAGAAATACCAATTTGCGTTGTATGTGTGCTAAAATAATACGAAGTGAACTTGTTATAAATGACTGTACGGATTATGAAAAATACTGCTATGTAAAGATTGCAGAAGATTTTTTTCAATCGATATATCCTGTATTTAATGCGGAAAAAATTGTGTATATACCCGAAAGTTTATATAAATACAGGCAGCGTGAAGGCAGCAATACCCACTCTGTATATGTTAATTGGTGCCGTGATGAATTTTGTGTAAGAAATTATGCGTTGAAGTATATGGAAAACGCAGGGATGATGGATTTTAAGATGAAACAGTATTATGCTGCCAAGGGATTAAAACTTGCAGTAAATACGATATACGGTTATGGTTATATCAATATGGAAAGGGAAGAGTTTTTAAAAAAGCTTGACGCGTTGTGTCAAGATGATTTTTTTAAAAATTACATTGTTCCTACATTAGATACGTCAAAGTTAAGTGTTGTAGAAAAAATGTTATTCATTTTTCTTAGGCGAGAACAATTTAATATAATTTATAGCTTAATAAAAATTCGTTCTAAAGCTGCCGGTTTGGTAAAGAAGGTATTACGAGCAATAAAGATGAGGGATGTAACGGCTGATATAACCAAGTAAACCAAAAAATTAACAAGTATGGTTTTATGAAACAAAACGGTTTAATAAACATTATGATACCGGTATGCACTTATAAGACTTGATGTTGTGGATATATTTAAAGGTAGGCTGGAGTTTTCCCTAAAACAAGCAGGAGGAGAGTAAAGCATGTGCGATATTGGCGTAAGCATTATCTGTAATGCATATAATCATGAAAAATACATAAAAGACGCGCTTGAAGGATTTGTTATGCAAAAGACAACCTTTCCGATTGAGGTTTTGGTCCATGATGACGCGTCAACCGACAATACGGCAAATATAATAAGGGAGTATGAAAAAAAATATCCCGATATTATTAAACCGATATATCAGACGGAGAATCAGTATTCAAAGGGTAACGGGGTGATCGGGAAAATTCAGTTTGCACGCGCAAAAGGTAAATATATTGCGATTTGTGAGGGTGACGATTATTGGACAGACCCATATAAGCTGCAAAAGCAGTTTGACATAATGGAACAACACCCGCAGTATACAATGTGCGCGCATGCGGCGAATGTAGTGGAGGCTAATACCAAAAAGCCTATTAAGACGATTTCACCGATGATAGAGGATGGCATCTTAAGTATAGAAAATGTTATACTGCAAGGCGGCGGATACGTTGCCACAAATTCCCTTTTTTACAGAACGGAGCTTAATAACTCAAACATGGAATTCAGAAAAAAGCTTGTTTTGGACTATACGCTCCAAATTCTTGGAGCGGTAACGGGAAACGGTATACTGTATCTAAGCGACAATATGAGCGTATACAGGTGGCTTTCCGACGGCTCTTTTACAACGAGAGTTATAAGGGACGGCAGAAAAAATATCAGACTTATGGAAAAGATAATAGAAATGCTTAAAACATTGGATGATGAAACAGGGCATAGATTTTACGGGGCAATAAAAAAACGAATTTTAATGTACGAATACAATATTTTAATTGAAAAAGAAGAATATCGGAAACTTTTTCAAAGAAAGTATTTTCATATATTAGCGAAGAATCCCCGAACGGAGATTGTAAAGGTATTTATATATGCATATATGCCTTTTTCGAGAAAAATTGTACGTATGTTAAAGGGGAAACGATAATGGAAGAGCCAACAATAAAACAAAAAACAATTTCCGGTCTTTTTTGGCGCTATGCGGAACGCTGCGGCGCGCAGGGAATACAGTTTGTTGTGTCGATAGTTTTGGCGAGGCTGCTGTCCCCGGGCGACTACGGAATAATAGGACTTATAACAGTTTTTATTGCTTTGGCGAACGTATTTATTTCGTGCGGATTCGGGCAGGCGCTTGTTCAAAAAAAAGACGCTGATGATATAGACTATTCCTCTGTATTTTATTTTAATATAGCAGCGGCAATTGTTTTGTATTTCGTTATGTTTTTTTGCGCGCCGTCTATTGCGCGGTTTTATGACAATATGCTTCTTGTCCCCGTAATACGGATACTGTCCGTAACGCTTATAATCGGCGGTATAAACAGTGTTCAGCAGGCATATGTTCAAAAAACAATGCAGTTTAAGCGTTTTTTCTGGGCAACACTTGGCGGAACAATAGTGTCCGCTTTTGTGGGGATTGCATTTGCATATAGCGGGTTTGGCGTGTGGGCGCTTGTTGCACAGCAGCTTACAAACCAGGTTATCGATACAATAATTTTGTGGATAACCGTAAGATGGAGACCGGTGTTAAGATTTTCGGTAAATCGTATGAAGCGCCTTTTCTCATACGGCTGGAAATTGCTTGCATCAAATCTTCTGGCAACCGCATATACAAATTTACACAGCTTTGTTATAGGCAAAATATATGACGCATCACAGCTGGGATACTATAGTCGCGGATGGCAGTTTCCTGCATTTATAACAACGAATATTAACAGCAGCATAAATTCTGTGATACTGCCTGTGCTCGTGCAAAAACAAAACGATAAATTGCAGCTTAAATCTGTAATGAGGCGTTCTATTTCTACAAGCGCTTTGATTATGTTTCCCACTATGGCAGGGCTTGCGGCAGTTGCACCGTCGCTTGTTAAATTACTACTGACTGATAGATGGATTCCATGTGTTCCCATTTTAATGATGGGTTGTTTTGTGTATGCGTTTATGCCAATACATACATCAAACCTCCAAGCAATAAATGCAATGGGACGAAGTGATGTTTTCCTAAAACTTGAGATTACAAAAAAATTGATAGGTCTTTTAGTTTTATTGATCACTGCTACAAAAGGTATATATGCAATTGCATTTGGTGGTGTAATAAATAGTATTTCATCAAGTTTTATAAATGCCTATCCCAATAAAAAACTTGTGGATTATGGCTATTTTGAGCAAATTTGCGATATATTGCCAAGCATAGTTTCGTCTATAGCTGTATTTTTTGCTGTATTTTTTATTGGATTTATAAATATCCCACAACTTCCTTTGCTAATAATGCAGGTATTGGTTGGCACAATATTTTATTTGGTTTTAATGGAAATTTTTAAGTTTGAAGCATATGTTTATGTCAAAAATACAGCTTTTGAGATAATAACAGGAGTATTTAAAAAATAATCTTAGGGGGACTTTGAGTGCAGCTTTCAAAATTAGCCAAAATTATTGAACCTACAATTGCGAGAAAGCTTTTTATGCTAGCTCGTGAATACGATGATGTAATAAACTTTACCATTGGCGATCCGGATATTCCCACACCAACAGGGATCGTTGATGCGGCATATGAAGCTATAAAAAACGGAAGGACGCATTACAGCGCAAATCTTGGAATAGATCAGCTGCGCAGAGCGATAGCTGAAAACATAAAAAAAGAGCATGACTGTAGTTATTCCGATGATGAAATAATAATTACGATTGGCGCTATGGAGGCACTTTATTTATCGCTTATGGCAACTGTAAATTCTGGGGATGAGGTAATAATTTTTGCACCATACTGGAAGAATTATGAAAATATGGTAAGGCTTTGCGGCGGAAAGGCAGTAATAGTAAAAAGTTGTCAAAAATACGGGTTTATTCCGCAAATCAAGGATGTTGAAAATGCAATAACAGATAAGACGCGCGTTATTATTATTAATTCACCCAATAACCCTACGGGCGTTATCTACGAAAAAAGTTTTTTATTTAGAATTATCGAACTGGCAAAAGAAAAAAGTATTATTATAATATCCGACGAGGTATACAGGTCAATTATATTTACTGACGAGGCACCATCAAGCATTATTGAATTTCCCGATATAAAGAAAAATGCTATACTTATCAACAGTATGTCGAAGGCATTTGCGATGACAGGATGGAGAGTGGGTTATGCTGCGGGTGACAAAGAAGTAATTAAAGCAATGATGGTATTTCAGCAGAATATGGCAAACTGTGCGCCTACACCTTCTCAATATGCAGCGTTTGAAGCTGTTAGTCATTTGAAAAAGTATTCTAATGAGGTCTGTACCGTCTTTAGAAAGCGCCGCGATGTTTTTATGGAGGAAATAAATAAAATAAGCAAGCTGTCAATACAAAAATGCAATGCAACATTCTACAGTTTTATAGATGTGTCAGAAACAGGAATGGATGGAGAGAGGTTTGCGTACGAATTACTTGAGAAGGAGCATGTGGCTGTTATTCCCGGGATTGCATTTGGTAAAGGATATGAGAATTATGTGAGGATAGCATTCACTCTTGATGAAGAAAAAATAAAAATTGGGATAAATAAACTTGCGGAGTTTATAGACAAGGAATGTGAAACAAGATGACTGAAAAGAAGAAAATACTTATTCTTGCGGGAAGCAGATGGCAGATACCTATAGTAAAAAAAATAAAGGATATGGGGCACAAGGCGCTTGTTTTAAATCCATATGAAAATTCCCCGGCTTTTAAGTATGCGGACGGATATGAAATGATTGATATATTGGATAGGGAAGCATGCCTCAAGTATGCAAAGAAAAATAAGGTTGACGCCGTGCTCAGCGAAGAGTGCGATATAGCAATGCCAACGGTCGCATATATTGCAGAAAGCATGGGATTGCCGTCAATAGGCTCTGACATGGCAGCATTGTATACCAATAAGTTGCTGATGCGTGATTTTTGCAAGAGGAACGGATTCAGATATCCGGAATATGAAAAATGCTTCTGTATTGATGACGCTAAGAGATTTTTAAAAAATATTTCAAGGAAAATAATTATAAAACCGCTTGATTCAAACAGTAGCAGGGGAGTATACACGATAGAAAATGAGCAACAATTAGAGAGATTTTTTGATGAAAGCATTTCTTATTCAAAGACTGAAAAGTGTGTAATTGCTGAAAGGTATATAGAGGGTACGGAATTTACTGTTGACGGGATAAGCACACAGGATAATCATTATTCTTTGGCGATATCAGAAAAAAAACATTATGAGTATAATAAGAACGTTGCAAATGAATTGTTTTTTTCGCATGATAATCCAAACTATGATTATGAAAAACTGCGTGAAGTAAATAATGCATTTGTGAAAAGTTCAGGATTGGGATGTGCGCTTACGCATGCAGAATACAAGTATGAAGCCGGTGAGTTTTACCTTATAGAAATTGCCGCACGAGGCGGTGGAAATCTTATATCTTCTGATATAGTGCCCATAATGAGCGGTGTAGATAATTACAAGTACCTAATTAACGCATCAATTGGTGAAGAAAACAGGGAAAAATTTGAAATAAATCCTGCATTTATTGAAAGAGCGGCAGTGTTAAAATTTTTGGACATACCAAAGACATCCGGAACTGTTGAAAAAATATGTGGTATGAATTTTGTAACCGGTTGTGATAATATTGTGAAGTGGGATGTTTATTATAAGGAAGGTGAGAAGATAGTACGTGCAGAGAATGATAGCCAGAGGGTAGGATTTTATATTGCATTTGATAATAGCGTGAACAGTTTGAAAAAACTGATGAAGGAAACTGAAGAAAAGTTTAGAATTGAGTTAAAAAGGAGTTGAAAACCGGGTGAAAGAGAAAATTATTGATTATATTAAAAGAAATAGAGTAAGTACAACAGAGGTAGCAGATTGTTTGGGAAAAAGCGGTGTAATAGAGGATGTTTTGCCTATAAATCGCGGACATTTCAAAGTCGGAAATGTGAAGTGGGTATATGCTTATAAAGAAACCAATTGGGATGTGCACGAACAGATTATAAGCACAAATGAAAACGATATTGTAATGATTGATGCCATAGACTGCAAACACAGAGCAATTATCGGTGAACTTGTAAGCAAGTATATTCTGCTTTATAAGCAGGCGGCTGCCATTGTTTCAAATTCAAAGATGCGCGATGCAGGTGCGCTGATGCGCGAGAATTATCCTATTTGGTGTAAGGGGGTTACACCGGTGGGATGCTTTAATACCAAGCCGGAGCCGGAACTTTGTAAAGAGATAAGGGAAGAACATAAAAATATGTATGACGGAGCAATTGCAGTGTGCGACGATTGCGGCGTTGTAATTATACCAAAGGAATTTCATACTCAAGAATTTTTGAATAAGCTTGTAAATATTGAAAATCAAGAAGATATATGGTTTGACAGGCTTGATCATTACAAGGAAAATACATTTGAAATAGTTTGCCTTAAAAAGTATTTACAAGAAGGGAAATAATGAGATTGAAAATTGATTTTTTGTATGGCTATTCTAACATTTTAGATGCCTTTGAAAAGTTAAAAAACTCTTTTTTTGACTTTTCAGGGAATCTTTCTGAGTATGTAAAAAAAATTTCCAATAATGGAGTTATAATGGCAGCTTATGATGAAATGGGAAAGGTTTGCGCCCTTATAGCTTTTTATTCTAACAATATTGAAGAAAAAGTTGCTTTCCTAACATCTGTTTTGGTAAGAGAGGATAGACAGGGACAGGGGCTGGGAACTGCATTGCTTAACGAATTTGAGAAATATTCAATAAATGCCGGAATGAAAGAACTACGGCTTGAGGTAAACAAAAAGAATCAAAGAGCAATCACAATTTATAAAAAATGCGGATACACAGAATATCATAAGAAAGAAGATACAATTATTATGAAAAAAGATTTGAAGCACGTTTAAAGAGAGGTGTGAGACGGGATGATAATTAACCGCGTTATAAGTTTAATAATTGAGCGTGTGTATAAGAAAAAAGGTTACAGCTCGTACTACGTTAATTTTTACAGAAAGGAAATGAAAAATAATTATAAGAACTGTGATCTTCCGGCAAAGGAGAAAAAATGGGCATATAAAAATGGGTTTAACCCGTGGAGAATTGTGCAATACGGGTTGAATGAGGACAACTATAAAAGTGTCATAAGTGACCATGATTATTTTTATTTGTATCCGATAAATAACAGATACAGAGCATGGGTAGATGATAAACTTACAATGAAATACATTCTTTCACCATTTGACAAATATTTGCCGAAATATTATTTTCATATCTTGAAGGAGCGCGGCATAATGCGTCTGATGGATTGTAAAAAAGAATATGCCGCATCAGTGGACGGAATCGTTGACCTTGTAAAAAACGAGAAAATACTTGCCGCAAAGATGGCTGCCGGAACATACGGAATAGGCTTTTATAGAATTGAGTATCAAGACGGAAAGTTTTTTGTAAACGAAAAAGAATACACGGAAAGTGATTTTAAGTGTTTTGTGAAATCACTTGATAACTATATTATTACAGAGTATGTAAAAATGCATCCCGAAATAGAAAGATTGAATTCATGTGCTGTTAATACGGTTCGTGTTTCGGTTATAAACGAACACGGAAATGATACAATTATTCCCTTTGCGTTTATGCGGATAGGCACTAAAAAATCCGGTATTGTTGATAACGTTGCCCAGGGTGGTATGGTTTGTAAAATAAATGTCGAAACAGGAGAGTATTATGATGGAGAAGTTCTTAAAAATCATGTATACAGTCCTGCAAAGATTCATCCCGACACTAAAGCGGAAATACGTGGAATCATTCCAAATTGGGAAATAGTAAAAAGTGAGCTTTTAAAGATGTCTGATTATTATCCTCAATTGGAATGGCTCGGATATGATATTGCAATTACCGAGGATGGTTTTAAAATAATAGAAATAAACTCGCATCAAGGTTTACATAAGGCGCATGAGTATCCCGAAGAATTAAGGAATTATCTTATAAAAAAAGTTGTACAGAAAAAGAAAAAATACGGAATAATCAAGGAGGATGTGAAATGAAAATAGCAATATTGGGAGCAGGTAATGCGGGTTGTGCAGTGGCTGCAGATTTAACATTAAAGGGTCATGAGGTAACGTTAATTAAAACATCGCATGCGATGCATGATGAGAATTTTGAATATCTTCAGGCAAATAACGGCGAAATGATTTTAAATGAGTTTGGAGAAATAAAGAAGGCCAACATACATAAGGTTACCCGCGATTTATCAGAGATAACCAATGTGAAAATTGTAATAATATACATTCAGACAAATTTTCATGAACAGTTGATTGAGAAAATCAGTGAATTTCTTAAGAATGATCAGATTGTTCTTATTAATCCGGGGTATTTATCTACTGCTTATCTGCTGAAGCATTGCAGTAAGAAAATTATTATTGCCGAAGCGGAAAGCTCATTTATTGATGGACGAATAATGGAACCGGGATTGTTTAGAGTAGGATTCAGAAATGTTAGGAATCCTATTGGAATTTATCCGAAATCAAGGAAAGAAGAGGCAATAACCGTACTTGATAAACTTGATGAAAGATTGGTTTACCTAAACTCAGTAGTTGAGGCTGCTCTGCACAACCCTAATTTGATAGTTCATACAGTTGGATCTGTTATGAGTATTCCGCGGATAGAAAAATCCAAGGGAGATTTTTGTATGTATCATGAGGTATATACAAGAGATAATTTGTGTACATGGAAAATACTTAACAGCCTGGATAAAGAGAAAATGGATGTACTGGAAAGGCTTGGGTTTGATAGATTAAGTTATGTGAACGCATGCAAATACAGAAATTCTCTCAACGATAAAAAAGATGCAAAGGAAGTATTTTTAGACTATGCATCAATGGATACAAGAGCAAAGGGACCGACAAAGGTGGATTCAAGATATATTTCTGAAGATGTTCCGCAAGGACTTGTCATGCTTGAGGCACTCGGCAGTGCGCTTAACGTAAAAACTCCGATAGCTACAGCATTGATTGAAATTGCATCTGCAGCATTAGATAGAGATTTGCGCCTGGAGGGAAGAACCCCTGAAAAGCTTGGCAAGGAAAGTCTTAAAAAGATAATTGATGATTGCAATACATAAACATTTTTTATATAATGCGGAGGTAGTGTTATGTTGTTGAAAAAGTTTATTCCATTTAATATTAAACAGTTTATCAGGAAATATATTCCGTATTTTAAAGTAAAGCTTATATCCGATTTGCCCATAGAAAAAAGAGCAGAAGGTTTAAAAGCTTTGTATGAAAGAAAAACGGGGAAGAAACTAAATTTCAATGAGTTAACGCTTTTTACAGAAAAATTGCAGTGGTATAAATTATTCTACGAAAACCCGGTGATGAAACAATGCGTGGATAAATATACCTTCAAGGAGCATATTAGGAAAAATCTTGGAGACGGATACACTGCAAAGGTGCTGGCGGTATGGAATAAGCCAAGCGATGTGAAAGTAAAAAAATAAATGCGGATAAATTTGTTATAAAGTCAAATTGTTCCAGTGACGGAAATTTTATTATGATTGTAACGGACAAAAATAGCCTTAACATTAAGAATGCAGAAAGGGAAATAAAAGAATCATGGTTTAACGAAGAAAAGCTTTTAATAAACTCGTACTGTCGCGCTTATTACAATGTTAAACCCCGTGTAATTGTTGAAGAGTTTATAGAAGAGTTTGCAAATGCAGCCAATGACTATAAGGTATTTTGCTTTAATGGAAAACCTGAGATGATATATGTTGCGCAAGAACATTTTGACTGTAATAATAATAATAATGCTGATTCGTATTTCGTAACATTTTATGATTTAAATTGGAACAAACTAGATATAAGCTATGGGCAGCATCCTGTTAATACAAATGTTTCAAGACCCAAACATCTTGCTGAAATGATTCAAATTTCAAAGAAGTTGTCAGCAGATTTTCCATTTGTCAGGGTAGATTTCTTTGATACCGACGAAAAGCTTTATATGGCTGAGCTAACATTTTATCCGGGTGGAGGGTTTGTGGCATATAAGCCGGAGTCTGTAGACATTTTGATGGGCAGGAAGTTTTGTATTCCACAGAGGAGCTATAAAGTATGACTAACAGCAAAATTAACGTAACACGTTCCGGTATGCCGCCATATGAGGAATACTGCGAAGAAATAAAAGACATTTGGCAATCGCATCACCTGACAAATATGGGGCCTAAACACAACAAACTGCAGGATAGTCTTTGTGATTACCTTTCCGCAGAAAATATATCTCTTTTTACAAACGGGCATCTTGCGCTTGAGGCTGTTCTTGGCGCGATGAAGCTTAAGGGAGAGGTTATAACAACGCCGTTTACGTTTGCCTCCACTACGCAGGCAATTGTGCGCTGCGGTCTGACACCTGTATTTTGCGATGTGAAAGAGGACGACTGTACAATCGACCCCGAAAAAATTGAAAAGCTTATAACACCAAACACCTGTGCCATAGTGCCTGTACACGTCTACGGGAATATATGCAGCGTGTTTGAAATAGAAAGTATTGCACGCAGACATGATTTAAAGGTTATTTATGACGCGGCACACGTTTTCGGCGTTAGAGTGGGAGAACGCGGGATAGCATCATTTGGAGATGCGTCAATGTTCAGCTTTCACGCTACGAAGGTATTTAACACGATTGAGGGCGGCTGCGTTGCATACAGTGACGGCGAACTTACCCAAAAGCTTCAAGTACAGAAAAATTTCGGTATGGAAAATGCGGAAAGCTATCCGGAAATTTGCGGAAATTCAAAGATGAATGAATTTCAGGCGGCAATGGGGCTGTGCAACTTAAAGCACGTTGATGCGGAGATTAAAAAGCGCGGTATGGCTGCTGCACGCTACATAGAAAGACTTGGAACCATAAAAGGTGTAAGGGTTTGGCAAAAACAGGACGGCGTAACACCAAATTATGCGTATTTCCCCGTATTTTTCGACAAGGAGATATTCGGAAAATCGCGCGATGAGGTTTCAGCCCTTTTGGCGGAGCAAAATGTTTTTGCACGAAAATACTTTTATCCAATTACAAGCGAATTTGCGGCGTATTGCGGAAGGTTTCCGATACAAAAAACGCCCGTTGCAAAAAAGCTTTCGGAAAGCGTACTCACGCTTCCTATGTATGCCGGACTTGAAATAGGCGATGTTGACCGGATTTGTGATATTATACTGGGAAAATAAGAGGTGGTCATATGGGCAATACAAAACAACGGCAATCTAATATAGAGCTTTTCAGAATAATTACAATGATTCTCATTATTATGCATCATTATGTTGTAAATTCAGGACTGATTTCACCGGAAAGCCCGGTTTTTAAAGACGGCTTTTCCCTTAAGCCTATATTGTTTTTGATAGCAGGCGGATGGGGGAAAATCGGTATAAACTGTTTTGTTTTAATAACCGGTTATTTTATGTGCAAGTCCAACATTACTTTAAAGAAGTTTTGTAAACTGTTTTTTGAGGTAATGTTTTACAGAATAATCATATATTCAGCTTTTTTGATTGCGGGAGAAGCGGAATTTTCTTTTGTGAAAATCGTTAAAAATTTAGTGCCAATTATTTCGATAGGGCAAAATTTTACAGGTTGTTTTCTTATGTTTTTCCTATGCATTCCTTTCCTTAACACCTTAATATCAAGTATTGATGAAAAAAAGCATATTTACTTATTGGTATTGTTACTGTTTATTTATACTTTTTTTGAAACAGTTCCGTATTTTAGCATTAAAATGAATTATGTTTCGTGGTTTTCAGTACTTTATTTAATTGCGGCTTATATACGGATATATCCCAAAAAAATATATTTTAATGCAAAAATTTGGAGAATAATATCAGGTTTTTCTATTGCTGTGTCGGTTGCATCAATAGTTATGTGCTATTATATATTTTTGAAAACAGGAAAAAATATAATTTATTATTTTGTGACGGATTCAAATACTTTTTTGGCACTTGTGTGCGGAGTATCGTTTTTTATGCTTGCTGTCAATACAAGTATTAAGCAAAGTAAATTTATAAATAATGTTGCAGCAACCTCTTTTGGGGTACTTCTTATTCATGCAAACAGTGACGTTATGAGAAAATGGCTTTGGACAGATACGCTTCAGAACGTAAGAGCATATTGTTCGGATTATGCTTTTTTACATATATTGCTGTCTGTCATATGTGTTTTCATTTGTTGCAGCACGATAGATACTGTAAGAATAAAATTTATAGAAAAGCCTTTTTTCAAACTGTTCGACAAATTTGAACCGAAGCTCGTTTCGAAATATATAGAAATAGAGCGCAATATAGGAAAAATGATAAATAATTTGTTAGCGGGAGGGGAAAACATATGAAAGGTATTATTCTGGCAGGCGGTAAAGGAACGCGATTGTATCCTATGACAAAGACCATATCAAAGCAGCTTTTGCCCATCTATGACAAGCCGCTTATTTACTATCCGCTTTCGACGCTGCTTTTGGCAGGAATAAAGGAGATACTTATTATATCCACGCCCGAAGATACGCCCATGTATGAGAAGCTTTTGGGTGACGGAAGCTTTATAGGCGTAAATATAAGCTATAAGGTGCAGGAAAAGCCGCGGGGTCTGGCGGAAGCGTTTATCTTAGGTGAAGAATTTATCGGAAATGATAATGTATGTCTTGTACTCGGTGATAATGTGTTTTACGGACAGGATTTCACACGCATATTGAGAGAGGCGCAAAAGTGCAAAAAGGGTGCCGTTATATTCGGATATCCGGTAAAAAATCCGCGTGCATTCGGCGTTGTGGAATTTGACAAAAAAAACCGCGTTGTTTCCATAGAGGAGAAACCAAAGGAGCCTAGGTCAAGCTATGCGGTGCCGGGGCTATACTTTTACGATAACCGTGTAATAGATATTGCAAAAAATGTAAAGCCCTCTGCCCGGGGCGAGGTGGAGATAACGGCGGTAAACAACGCATATCTTGAAATGGGCGAGCTTAACGTAAGGCTTTTCGGTCGCGGTATGGCGTGGCTTGACACCGGCACGCCCGAGGGAATGTTAAAAGCTGCCGAATATGTGGAGGCGGTGCAGTCAAGACAGGGGTTTTATATATCGTGTATAGAAGAAATTGCATGGCGGCGCGGATTTATTGATACCGCACGGCTCAGGGAAATAGGCAAAGAGCTGAAAATGACAGATTACGGGAAATATATACTTTCACTTGCGGAGGAAGAGCTATGAAGATAATTGTAACCGGCGGCGCGGGCTTTATCGGAAGTAATTTTATTTACTATATGCAAAAGACGCATACGGACTATAGAATAATTTGCTTGGACGCACTTACATATGCCGGAAATTTGAGAACGCTTGAAAAAGCAAGAGAAAATAAAAGCTTTCGTTTTGTTAAGGGAAATATAACGGACAGAGAAGCGGTGTACAAGCTTTTTGAGGAAGAAAAGCCGGATATGGTTGTTAATTTCGCCGCGGAAAGTCATGTGGACAGAAGCATTGAAAATCCAGAAATATTTTTAAATACCAATATTCTGGGAACACAGGTTTTAATGGACGCCTGCCGGAAATACGGTATAAAGCGCTATCACCAGGTATCAACGGATGAGGTTTACGGCGATCTTCCGCTTGACAGACCGGATTTGTTTTTTACGGAGGAAACACCGGTTCACACCTCAAGCCCGTATTCTGCAAGTAAGGCGGCCGCGGACCTTTTGGTGCAGGCATATTACAGAACATATAATCTGCCTGTGACAATATCACGCTGCTCGAACAATTACGGGCCGTATCATTTCCCCGAAAAGCTTATTCCGCTGATGATAATAAATGCGCTTGCAGAAAAGAAACTGCCTGTATACGGAAAAGGGCTTAATATACGCGACTGGCTGTATGTGGAAGATCACTGCCGCGCCATAGACCTTATTTTGCATAAAGGAAGAGAAGGTGAAGTCTATAATATAGGCGGACATAATGAAAAAGCAAATATAGATGTTGTTAGGATTATATTGAAGGAGCTTGGGAAAGGTGAAGAGCTTATCAGTTACGTTGCAGACAGAAAAGGACATGATATGCGCTATGCCATAGATCCTGCGAAAATTCATACGGAGCTTGGCTGGCTGCCCGAAACAAGCTTTGCCGCCGGTATAAAGAAAACCATAAGGTGGTATCTTGAAAATCGGGAGTGGTGGGAGGAAATTATAAGCGGAGATTATAAAGACTACTACGAGAAAATGTATGAGGGCAGGTAGACAAATGAAAAAACTGTACGGACTTAATTATATTCGTGCAATAAGCGCAATTATGGTTGTACTGTATCATTATACAACAAGATACTGCGACATTATGTATAATGCGGGTTATGAAAATTCGCACAGAGGGCTGTGGTGGGGTTGCTGGGCGGTTTCTGCATTCTTCATGTTAAGCGGGTTTTTAACGGTTTATAACATTGAAACGTGTGACGGAGCAAGGGAATTTGTGCTTAAACGCGTGAGTCGGCTTTATCCGGCTTATTGGGCAGCAATAATTATTACAACGGCAGTGACCTATGCTTTCGGGATGATGACCGTAAGCATAGGCGCTGCAGTGTTTAATTTTTCGATGCTGCAAGGCTTTTTTAATGTTGCTGCCGTTGACGGTGCTTATTGGACGCTTAGATATGAACTTCAGTTCTACATAATGATTGCCGTAATATTGCTTTTTAAAAAGGTTTGCTACATAGAAAAATTTACAGCCCTGTGGGCATTAGTGAGTCTTGGGATAAATGCCGCTCTTTTGTCTTTTGGCGATGACAGTGTTATAATAAAGCTTTTACGGTATGTGGTTATGAGTGATCAGTCAGTTTATTTTATTATTGGAATATCGCTGTGTATGCTATTAAAGAACTCGCGCAATGTCTATGCTTATATAAGCATAGTGATAGCACAGCTATCACTAACTGTCTTTCAGCATAATGCCCGCACATTGTTTGTGCTTTTGGTTGCGGCACTTATATTCATATCCGCATACAGCGGATACAGATTTAAGTATGACAGAGTTCTTAATTATATTGCGGCGATATCGTATCCGCTTTATTTAATACATCAAAAAGTAGGTTATATTATAATCAAACAAATTAACGATAGGACAGGCTCGCATTTGATTTCTGTTTTTGCTGCTTTAACAGCGGTGCTCATATTAGCTGCTGCTATTCAACGTTTTATAGAAATTCCGGCAGGAAGAAAAATTCATAAAATATTAAAATAAAAGTGTGGTATAAACCACAGAGGAAAAGGAGAAAGCATTATGAAAATTGCAGTTGCGGGAACGGGTTATGTAGGGCTTTCTATTGCAACGTTGCTGGCACAGAAAAACAGTGTAACGGCGGTTGATATTGTGCCTGAAAAGGTTAAAATGATAAACGACAGAAAGTCGCCGATACAGGATAAGGAGATAGAAGAATATTTAAAAACAAAAAAGCTTGATTTATTTGCCACAACGGACGCTGCCGCGGCTTATAAAGACGCAGATATTGTCGTAATATCCACGCCGACAAACTACGACACCAAGCTTAATTATTTCGACACAACCTCCGTTGAAAGCGTAATAGAGGCGGTAAGAGAGGTAAATCCAAACGCGTGTATGGTCATAAAATCGACCGTACCGGTCGGCTACACGGAAAGCCTTTTGAATAAATACAAAGGCCTTAACATAATGTTTTCGCCGGAATTTCTGCGTGAGAGCAAGGCGCTTTACGATAATTTATATCCGTCGCGCATAATTGTGGGCGCTTACGAAAATATGAAAGAGAAGGCAGAAGCTTTTGCAAAGCTTTTGATGGGCGGAGCTATAAAAAAAGATATTCCGATACTTATAATGCACCCTACGGAGGCGGAGGCGGTAAAGCTTTTTTCAAACACCTATCTTGCGCTGCGCGTGGCGTATTTTAACGAGCTTGACACATATGCCGAGGTACGCGGGCTTGACACAAAGCAGATAATAGAGGGCGTAGGGCTTGACCCAAGGATTGGCAGCCATTATAATAACCCATCGTTCGGCTACGGCGGCTACTGCCTGCCCAAGGACACAAAGCAGCTTCTTGCAAATTATGCCGATGTTCCCAACAATATTATTGCGGCAATTGTTTCGGCTAATACAACAAGAAAAGACTTTATAGCAGACCGCATAATTGCGAAAAATCCGCGTGTTGTGGGGGTGTATCGCCTTACGATGAAGTCAAACTCGGATAATTTCAGGGCGTCGTCCATACAAGGTGTGATGAAGCGCATTAAAGCAAAGGGTATAGAGGTTGTTGTTTATGAGCCGGCGCTTAACGAAGAACGCTTTTTCAATTCACGCGTTATAAAATCGCTGGAGGAATTTAAGAAGGTTTCGGACGTTATAATTGCAAACAGGTATCAAGACGAAATTGCGGACGTTTTGGATAAGGTTTATACCAGAGATTTATATTTCAGAGACTAGGGGGACAATAAATGACCCGTGAATTTGAAAATATGCTGCGCCTTTTCGGCTGCGGGGCGCTTGGGAAAGAGCCTGCGGCAGCGTGGTGCGAAAATTTGCGCATTGTGCGCTCCCTTGCACAAAGGCAGCAGATATGGCCCGTGGTTTACAGCGCAGTTTTAAAGAAATTAAAGTCGGGCGAGGTTCTTTTGCCTGACGAAATTAAAGCATCGCTTGAAACAGAATACACATTGAGTATTGCTAAAAATTTACAGCGCACGGAATTTAACCATGCGACGCTGAAAGAGCTTTCACAGTCGGGTGTGGAGTGCTGCATCCTTAAAGGCAGCACGCTCGCAAAGCTTTACGCATTGCCGGAAACGCGTATATCGTCGGATACGGACGCACTTATAGACCCATCGGACGAAAAAAAGGCGATGGATGTATTAAAGGGGCTGGGCTACAGTGTGGTGCTGCGCGAAAGCCGCGATTACGAAATAAAGGCAACGCATAAAGTCGGCGGGCTGTTGGAGCTGCACGTGGGGCTTATGTATAAGTCGTCGGATGATATTATTTTTGAAAATTGCATAAGCTTTAAGGAGCCGCGCATAAAAAATGAAGACGGCACATATACTCTCGGAATAAATGACGCGCTGCTTTTTACGGCAGCACATTTTATAAAGCACTTTGTAAGAAACGGCGCAGGCGTGAGGCAGATTATGGATTTGCTTTTGTATATGAAAAAATACGAAGATAAAGCGGATTGGCAAAGATTTAACACAGTTATGGAAAAGCTGCGTTACGGCTGCCTTATAAATGCGGTAAAAAGCATAGGCGTAAGGTATTGGGGTATGGAATTTAAAGATTTTACCCCGGTTGATACGAAAATTACGGACGCACTTTTAACGGATATTGAAAACGGCGGCGTTTTCGGAAAAGATGAAAAAGACAGAATGGCTGCATATAATTTTTTTGCAAAAAAGAGGAAAAATATGACGGACGGAGAATATGAAAAGTATCGGCTGAATAATCCGGAATTACCCTTTTTAAAAAAGCTTTTTCCGGAGCCGAATTATGTAAAAAAAGTGTATCAGTGGGCAGGGAAGAACATTGTGCTTTTGATATTTGCATATATTAAGAGGTATTTTTCGGTTGCGGGAGGTCTTATATCGGGCAAAAGAAATCTGCAAAAAACGATTTACGGCGAAACACAGAAAACACCCACAGAGCAGACGAAAAAAAGGATAGAGCTTATGCAGGCTCTTGATATAATAGATTAGCGGTGAAAAAATGAGCCTTATAACCTTGCACAACGTGTCAAAAAGCTTTGGCGAACGCGTGCTGTTTGAAAATGTAAATCTAAATATAGAGCCGAATATGAAAATTGGTTTTATCGGCGAAAACGGCGTTGGTAAAACAACGCTTTTTCGCGTTATACAGGGAATTGAGGACTGCGGCGGCAATGTAGTGCGCAGCGGCAGTTTATTGATAGGCATTATGGAGCAAACCCAGCGTGAAAGCAGCACACAGACAGCGTATGAGTATGTGTGCGAGGTTTTTTCAAGCCTTTTTAAAGCGGAGGAGGTGCTTGAAAAAATAAGACGGATGCTTGAAACGGGCGAAGGTGATACCACCGCAAATATCAAAAGACAGGACGAACTGAACGAGCGTTATATATCGGGCGGCGGGCTTACATTCCGTGCAAGGGTGCGCAGTATGCTTATTGGGCTTGGTTTTTCGGAAAGTGAGATAAACCTGCCGTTAAATTCGCTTTCGGGCGGGCAGAAAACACGCCTTTCGCTTGCGCGAACGCTGCTTTCACAGGCAAATCTTTTGCTTTTGGACGAGCCTACAAACCATTTGGATATAGAATCGGTAAAATTTCTTGAGGACTTTTTGCGGGGATGCCAAAAGGCATTTATTGTGATAAGCCACGACAGATATTTTCTTGACCGTACAACAAATATGACAATAGAACTTGAAAATTCGCACATAACGTTTTACAGCGGCGCATACACCGAATTTCAGAAAAAGAAAAAAGCAGAGAAAGAGGCGCGCCGCCGAAAGTACGAAAATACAATGGCGGAAATAAAGCGTATTGAAGGGATTATCGAGCAGCAGCGCCGATGGAACAGAGAACGGAATATAAAAACGGCGGAACACAAGCAAAAAAGCATTGACCGTTTAAAAGAAACGCTTGAAATTCCGCCGGAGGAAACAGATTCAATCCGCTTTTCTTTTAAGGCGAAAAGAAGAAGCGGCAACGATGTTTTAACCGTAAACGACCTTTCAAAAAGCTACGGTGAAAAAACACTTTTTGAAAACGTCAGCTTTGATGTAAAGCGCGGTGAGAGGGTGTTTGTTCTGGGGGCAAACGGGTGCGGAAAATCTACCTTGTACAGTATGATTAAAGAGGCACGCGGAACAAACGACAAAATTCGTTTCGGCACAAATGTGGACTGTGCATTCTTTGACCAAAGCCGCAGCGACATACAAAGCGGAAAAACCGTGGAGCAGCAGCTGTGGGATATATACCCTAAGATGGACAGAACGGAGATTAGAAATGCTCTGGCGGCGTTTTTGTTCCGCGGCGACGATGTACAAAAATGCACAGACGACCTTTCCGGCGGGGAGAAGGCGCGGCTTTCACTTCTTGAAATTATGCTTACGGGGGCAAATTTTTTGCTTTTGGACGAGCCGACAAATCACCTTGATATACGTTCAAAGGAAATGCTTGAGGAAGCGCTTTCCGATTTTGACGGAACTGTATTTATTATAAGCCATGACAGGTATCTTATAAACAAAATGGCGGACAAGCTTTTGGTATTTGAAGGCACGTCTGTTTCGGTTTACCGTATGAGCTATGATGATTATACGGAAAAAATTGCTGTAAATAAGGTCGCTCCGCAAAAAGAAAAGCAGGAGAAAAAGGAAAAGAGCGGTTATTTAATACAAAAGCAACGGCAAAGCGAACTTCGGAAAATGCAAACTGCCGTAAAGCGCGCGGAGGAAAGTATAGCGCAGTGTGAAACAGAGATAGAAGAGCTTCAGGAAAAGCTAAACAATTCCGGCAGCGATTTTGAAGAAATAGCGCGCCTAAGCAAGCTTTTGGAAGAAAAGCAGCAGGAAGAAGAAACGCTGATGAAAGAATGGGAGGAAGCAAGCTTAGCACTTGAAGCATGTCGATAAAGTCGACACGCTTCAAGCCGAAAGCTCGCAGGAATACTGACGTATTTCAAGACCGACAACAAAGAAAAAGCTGATTTTTTACCGTTTTGGCGTGTTCGTATG
>CAKSNY010000022.1 GCA_934476455.1 uncultured Clostridia bacterium
CTGACAACTCCCCAAATTCTCGAATTTCCAGTTTTTCGACAGTCTGAAGCGTGTCGATTTTATCGACACGCTTTTTTCTCCACAGCTTTTCGTATATTCCACTCATTTTCCTCAAGCAGCTTTTCCGCGCTGTCCTCACCACACCCAAGTATTTCACAAACTATGCGTATAACGCGCTTTTTCAGCTTTATGTTGCTTGGCTTTAGGTTTATCATCATATTTTCGTATACCTTGCCGGTTTTTATCATTGCAGCCGTTGAAATCATATTAAGTATCAGCTTCTGCGCAGTTCCTGCCTTCATCCTTGTAGAGCCTGTTACAACCTCTGCCCCGGTATCCGCAACAATTGCCGTGTCTGCGATTTTTTCTATTGCGGTTTTGTAATTTGACGAAATGCTCGCCGTATATGCCCCGTGTTTTTTTGCACTTTTAAGCGCACCCACAACATATGCCGCGCCGCCCGCAGCCGAAATACCTATAACGGTATCTTTTTCTGTTATATTATATTTTTCAAGGTCTTTCACACCGGCGGCTTCGTTATCCTCTTCACCTTCGGCGGCATTTGTCATACACCTCTCCCCGCCTGCAATAATACCTATTACGCTATCTTTGGAAACGCCGAATGTCGGCGGACATTCCGCAGCGTCCAAAACACCGAGCCGCCCGCTTGTTCCCGCACCTATGTAAAAAATCCGCCCGCCGCTTAAAATGCTTTGCGCAGCCTTATCACATACAACAGCTATTTCGTCCAGTGCCGCTTCCACAGCCTTTACCGCATTCATATTTTCTTCGTTCATAACCTTTATCATAGATAGCGTATCCATTTTATCTATATGCGTTGTTTTCGGATTTCGTATTTCTGTTTTTAACATTATTTTGTAACCCCAATCTTTCCATACTGTCTTTTTGCAATTTCAACAGCGCCGCAAATGGGCGATTTATCGTTTTTAACAAGCACAACGGATGTGTTTTTCAGATATTTTTTAATAATCGGAAAAATGATGTCGGCTTTGTTTGATACACCGCCCGCAAAAAGCACGTTTATATTTTTTTCGCCTATAAATTCCGCACCTACATCCACGATTTTTGCCACAGCCTGCATATTTCTTTCTAAAATATTTTTTGCCGCACCGTCACCCATACCGTACGCATCAAAAACAACATCGGAAAAAGACGCTATGTACCTTTTCCCTTTTTCGTAAAATTTTGAAAGATGTTTTTCGCTGTTTTCACCCGTTTTCTTTTCAATAAGCTTTGATATAAGTGTTTTTTCTCCTGTACCGTCTATACTGCAAAGGTCTGAATGTATCGCATCTCTGCCTAAGTTATACCCGCTGCCGCCGTCATCAAAAAACTGTCCCCAACCGGAAATCCTTTTTAATTTGCTTCCTTTTTTTGCGTATGCAACCACCCCTGTTCCGAGTATTACAAAAATTTCGTTTTCATATTTTCCGAGAGCCAATATATTATTCATATCACTGCCGTTAGAACAGCAGCCAAAGCCAAATCCTTTAAGCGCCTTTGCAAAAATTTCTTTGTTATCGCCCGTTGTTCCGCCCGATATTCCCGCAAATACGGAAATATTTGAATACGGAATTCCTGCGCTTACCTCACGTATGCCGTCGCAAAGAATTTGTTTTGCGGCATTCATCCCCACATCATTTGGATTTGTAGAGCCGCTTATAACCCTTTTTATAACATTTCCCCGAATGTCTGTAAGCAAAAACTCTGTCTTTGTCGCTCCGCCGTCTATTCCCAAAAAATAAGGTTTCTCATTTTTTTGGTACAAAAGCTCATCTGCGGAAACGCTAAAAATCTCTGCCAAAATAACAAGTGTTTCTATCGTCGGAAAACCGTTTCTGCTTTCCCATTTGCTGACGGATTTTGATGAAAATCCAATAGTCTGCGCAAGCTCCTCCTGTGTTAATCCCTGCCGCTGTCTGTAAAATTTCAGATTTTCCGCAAACATAATTTTTCTTTTTGCACACACGGCTTTCCGCCCCCTTCAAAGTAATTATATGTTCGCGGGCGGGAATTGTCAATAGAATATTATTTCCGCTACAGATTAAATTCTACCTACAATAGACAAGCAATTTCAATTCTTTTCCTTGTACTGCTTGTCATATTGCTTAAAACCTTCTCCCAAAACCTCACGGGCATCCGTTATAACAGAAAATGCGGTAGGGTCAATTTTCCGCACACGCTGCATCAGGCGCGGCAGCTCCTTGGGAGATACCACGCATAAAAGCACAACGCTGTCATTGCCCGAATACAATCCTTTTGAATAAATACCTGTAACTCCGCGTTCAAATTCTACCATAACCGTTTCGGCTATCTCCGTATGCTTTTTGGATATTATAAACACGCTTTTTGCCGCATCGCCGATTGTAACCACCGCGTCAATTGCCTTTGACGAAACAAACATTGTTATCAGAGAATAGAACGTTACAATATAGCTCTTAAAAACAAATCCCGCAAACGCAATTATAATACAATCTAAAATAAGTATAAGCGTTGCCAACGACATATGCGGCATAAATTTTTTTATAATAAGTGCGGCAAAATCACTGCCGCCGGTTGACGCGCCAACCCTTACCACCAATCCAACGCCTATTCCTATCAGCACGCCGCCGATAATAGTTGATATAAACATATCCTCACCGAACGTACGGAAGAAATCTGTAAGCTCCAGAAAAACCGATAAAAAGATAATTCCCGCCGCCGAGCGGAAAAGTGACTCTTTACCTAACAGCCTATACCCTGCCAAAAATAATATTGCGTTAAAAACCAGGTTAGTTACAGACAGCGGAATATTAAAAATATAATAGAATACCGTTCCTATCGTTCCTACGCCGCCCGATGATATTTTACACGGCAGCAAAAACATATTCATACCCGCCGCAAGAAAAAAAGCCCCGGCGGCAATAAAAGCATACACCCTGGCTTTTTCTTTAAATTTTCCCATTGTCAATCCACCTCTTCCGTTATATTTTATCATTGTACTATTGTTATGTCAACAACTGTTATTATGTCTTATTTTTTCCAATGCAAAACCTGTTCATCATCAATATTTTGCGCGGTTATGTTTTTAAACTCGCTGTGCACGGCACCAATCACCCCTGTACAAGTTTGAAAAACCTTTTATCGTTTAAAACCTCATTTGTCACAAATTCACCGTTATTAAAAAGCGCGTATGTTGTAACGGGCGTAGGTGCATTTTGCGCCTGATTTTTATTTTCTATGTGAATTGTTTTAAACAAAAATCCGCTTTCTTTTGCCGCTTTTTCTACTATCGGAACATATTTTGCCGTAAACGGGCATTGGTTTGTATAATAAAGAACATAGCCCTTTTCGTCAATATGCGGGTGTTTTGCACATTCTTTAAACACGGGTTTTTCATTGTTTTTGTCAAAAGGCAGATACCACAGCTGTATTCCGTTGTCCGATTCATCGCAAACCGTAAAGCCTTTATGCTTTAAAAACTTCGGATCGGCAAGAAATGCTCTTTTCTTTTCGGAGGATAGAATACACATTCCCCTCTTTCCTTTTTCTTTGCTGTCTTTTAAGGCATAATCCACCAAATCCGTCGAATATCCGTGTCCTTTAAACGCACCCGACACCCATAGGCAGTTTATATACATATAACCGTCCGCCGCAATCGGTATCCAGGCATTTTCTGCCGGTATATATTCTATAAAGCATTTACCGCGCTCTGTGCTTCTGTAAAAAACAAGTCCTTCGTCAAATCTTTGCGAAAGCCACTCTTTTTTTGAACGCACCTGTACATCCTTATTGTTTGAAATCGTACAGCAGATGTGCTCTTTTTCAATGTTTTCTTTGGTTATCTGTATATAATCCATATCCTTTTCCTTCCATATCCTTGTATTTTAAACTCACAAAATTTTTTGGTTGAAAAATTTTAAACAAGCAATAAAAGGGTTCCTGCCACAAGCATTCCCATACCGCACAGAGATTTTTTATTCAGCTTTTCTTTTAATACCACATAAGAAAAAGCAACGGTTACAAGTATACTCAGCTTATCAATCGGCACAACAATGCTCGCCTGACCGTCTTTAAGCGCCCTATAGTATAAAATCCACGAAAGCCCCGTTGTAATACCCGATAAAACAAGAAACGCGCCGTCTTTTACGGTTATACGTTTTATACTGCCGGGGCATTTGGCAGCGAAAACAACAATCCACGCCATAATTAAAACTACAAATGTGCGGATTGCCGTTCCGAGTGTGGAATCTATATTTGAAACGCCTATTTTGCCGAGAATTGATGTCAGCGCCGCAAAAACAGCCGACAGCACAGCCCATATAAGCCAGTTCGATTTTTCATCCTTAATTTCGCTTATATCCCGTTTTTCAATCATCATATATGTACCTGTGCCTATCAAGACAATACAAACGGCTTTTAAAAGTGTAATCTCCTCATGCAAAAAGACAAAGGCAAGTATCATTGTTAAAATCGTGCTCGACTTATCTATAGGCGCAACCTTGTTCACGTTTCCGTACTTCAGCGCTCTGAAATAACACAGCCATGAAGCCCCCGTCGCAAATCCCGATAAAACTAAAAACACAAGCGTTTTAACATCTACCGATGATATACCGTCCTGAACGCCGGCGGCAAAAACCATTATCCATGCGAAAACAAACACCACAATTGTTCTTATTGCCGTCGCAAGGTTCGAGTTTATGTTTTTTACGCCAACCTTTGACAAAACGGCTGTTATCCCCGCAAAAAATGCCGAAAGCAATGCAAACAATACCCACATAATAATCCCCGCTCTATTTTTTAAAATAACAAAATCCGCCATTTGGGCGGATTTTGTTTTAAGCTAATTTTCGTTTTTATTTTTATTCGCGCTTTCCCGTTTATCACCCGTCAAATTCTTCAATATAATTTTAACGCCGATAAACACTATAACCGCCGGCACAAAAAGCTTCCAGAGTATTGCATACTCTATAATTCCGCGTGCTGCCAAAAGCAAATATATGCCTATTGCCAAAGCTATTAAATTTCCTGTTTTATCTTTACCGGCAAACAGCCCCGAAATGCTTGGCACGATTATAAAAACAGTCCACCAGCCGTCAAAAGAAATATCTATTTTCGCAATACCTAAATTTTCAAGCGCAAACACCACGCCGGCTGCAATAAGCAGCACACCCATAATTACGCCGATCGCTTTTTTCATTGCCGATCCCTCTCTTTTGCTTTATTGTACCACTGCTCCTATTTTGTGTCAATAGTATACCGAAGCTTATTTTTTCCTCAGTACAATTTTAATAAAATTAAGGTATTTTCCGCCGCCGGCTTCCATCGATTTCCTGTCCCCTACGGCATATTCGTTATCCTGCGCCAGCCAGTCGTCCCAAACCTCTTTGTTGCTTTTCATTTCCTCTACGCAAAGCACCTCTGCCATACTGCTTTTGCTTACCACACTGCGCCAATAGGCTGTATCGTGCATATATTCCATCTGCTCGGGCGTCCACGAAAGCAAAAGTTCTTTTGGTAAATTGTCGTGGCAATCCTTCTTCATACCGGGAACGGCAATATAGATATAACCGCCGCTTTTTACAAAAGGCAAAAGCTTATTATCAAGGTATGAGCTGTCGCGCCCGAAATAATTGTAAGAATCCGTGCTTACAACCGCGTCAAAAAAATTTTTTTCAAACGGCAAATCCATCGCGTCAGCCTTAACGGGAATAAGCTTTTCTCTTTCAACGCCCATTTCATCAAAAAATTTTTGATTTTCGGCAGGGTCGCTCCAAAGGTCTGCCGCATATACGGTAAAGCCATACTCTTTTGCCAAAAACACGCTTGTAAGCCCCTGTCCGCTGCCAAGGTCGCAAACGATGCCGCCGCTTCTGATTTTATTGTCTGTAAGAAGTTCCTCCTCCAGCTTTATCGGATTCGGTCCCATAATTTTAGCGTTTAATTCGGGTGTGTTATATTTTTCACTTTTAATATATTTCATTTTTGTTTCTCCTTAAAAAATTTTTCGATATGAATTTTTAAATACTCTGAAAGCTGCGCTTTGTTTTTTGAATGGTCGGAGATAGCAAGCAGCAGATAAAACGGCGCGTAAAATTCTATTGCAAGCTGCCTGCAATTTTCTTCCTTTAAGATGCCCCGTTTAACCATTTCGCCGAATATGTCCTCCATATATAAAACCGGTCCTTTTGATATACAGTTTTCGTAAAGACGCGCCATTTCCTCGTTTTTAAATTGTTCAAGCATAAGCATTTTTCTGAAATCGGCGCCGAAATCGTCATTCATCCAAAATTCAAACTGTGCAAGGGTAAAGCTTTTAACGCTTTCTATTGATGTATTTTCATAGCTTTGCCTTTCCTTTTCGTATTCCTCCTCGGGAACATTAAATTCTTTTGACCTTTCCGCGTCCGTATCAAACATTTTTTTAACAATGCTGTCAAAAATATCACGCTTATTTTTATAATGCTTATAAAGCGCACCCTTTGTTATTCCAATCTCCCCGGCAATGGCGCTTACCGAAACAGCATCATAACCGTCTTGTGCAAACAAATGCAGCGCAGTATTTAAAATAATTTCCTTTGTACCCGGCATACAAATCCCCCTTTAAAGAGTAAACGACCGTTCACTTTTTAAAGTATAGTAAACAATCGTTTACTTGTCAAGTGTTTTTGCAAAAAAAACTTATGTTTTTTTGACATTTTATTTATATTTACTTTAAATTATTGCATATAAAACGGCTTTATGCTAAAATATAACCATATTTACATAAAGGGGAAATTTTTATGAAACACTTATTGAAAATGGCAGATCTCTCAAAAAAAGATATTGAGAATATGCTTGACCTTGCGGATAAGCTGAAATACGAAAAAAAACATAATATTACGCACCATATTCTTAAAGGGCAGTCACTGGGAATGTTATTTAGAAAATCCTCCACCAGAACGCGTGTGTCGTTTGAGGTAGGAATGTACGACCTCGGCGGAAATGCGCTGTTTCTTAGTCCGCGTGATTTGCAGATAGGCAGGGGCGAAAGTGTAAAAGACACCGCACGCGTTTTTTCCCGCTTCCTTGACGGACTTATGATACGCACCTTTGAGCAATCTGAGGTTGAAGCCTTTGCAAATTACGGCTCTATCCCTGTTATTAACGGGTTGACGGATTATTGCCACCCCTGCCAGGTGCTTGCCGATTTGCAGACAATACGCGAGCATAAGGGTGACCTTTCCTCGCTTAAAATATGCTTTATCGGCGACGGCAACAATATGGCAAATTCGCTTATTGTAGGTGGTATAAAAATGGGAATGAAAGTGGCAATCGCCTGCCCCGATACATATAAGCCCGATGCCGATGTTATGAAATACGCAAACGAAAACGGCGATTTCACCTGTACGGACGATGTTCTGAAAGCATCGGAAAATGCAGATGTACTGCTTACAGATGTTTGGGCTTCTATGGGACAGGAGGAAGAATTTTCAGAGCGCGCCGCCATATTTAAAAATTATCAGATTAACGATTCTGTTATGTCTGCCGCACGCAGCGGTGCTATGGTGCTCCACTGTTTGCCGGCTCACCGCGGAGAAGAAATAACCGCAGAGGTTTTTGAGGCGCACGCCGACGAAATTTTTGACGAAGCCGAAAACCGCCTTCACGCACAAAAGGCCGTTATGGCAACACTTATGCAGAAATAACTTAGAAAAGCAGCTGTTTAAAAATCCAATTGGATTTTTAAACAGCTGCTTTTCTAAGAGGTGAAGTTTGTTCGTAGCAAAAAGGCTTATAAATACGGAAAAATAGTATATAATGAGATTTTTCTACAAAATCAAGTTTTTAAACTGTTTTTGCAGTTACAAACTCTTGATTATAATTGCCTTTTTGCTTTCCGGACTTTTTTAACATCCCCCTTTTATGATATTTTGTTTAATCGTCTGAATGTTACCGCAAATATAACAGGATATATTATGTTTACTAAAAGCCCGGCTTTAAGCCCGAAGCTTCCCCAAACAGGCATAGATGCAACAACACCTGTTATAAAGCTTCCCAAAGAACAGCCAACATCGCCGAAAATTGCCGCTAAAGCAAACATTGCGCCGCCCCCGCTTTTGAAACGCTGCGACATTATAGTCAGCACCCCCGGCCACATAATGGAAACCGAATATCCGCACACCGCGCAGCCCATAAGCGCCGCATATGGGTTTTTCGCAAATACCGCCGTTATGTAGCATACGGCGCATAAAACCGAACTTAAATACATATTTAGCCTGTAGTTAAGCTTCTCTCCCTTTATGCCCTGTATTGTTCGTCCAAGTGCCATAAAAAGTGCAAACATACACGGTCCCAGCAAATCTCCCATCGTTTTATTTACGCCGAGTGCTTCCTGCGCAAAGGTAGACGCCCACTGTGACATTGCAAGTTCTGCCGCGCCGCCGCACACCATTAAAACCATAATCATGGCAAGCGCACGGTTTTTAAGAATTTTTAGCGTAAGCCCGCCATCATCGCTTTCCGCATTTTTAAAGGGAACAAACGGAAAAGCGAACGAATTTATAAGCGGTATTATTCCCCAACACACCGAAATAATTTTCCAGGAGGAGCTTCCGAAAATATGCAGTGCAAGCGTTGTAACAAGCGCTGTAAGAAGCTGCCCCCAGCAGTAGAACGAGTGCAAAAATATCATAGATCCGCGCCCGCTTTCGGACGGCAGCGACGCCATAATAGGGCTTACAACAATATCCACAATCCCCGCACCCACGGAATATATAACCACAGAAACGGCAATTCCGAAAAATGGCGTTTTAAAAATCCCGGCAAAAAGCGGCAGCGTAAAAAGCCCTGCCGCACACAATACCTGTGAGATTATTGCGCATCTTCTAAACCCTATTTTATCAACAAAGAACACCGAAAAAATGTCCAAAAACATCTGCGTTGCGAAGGTTATCAGCGTAAGCGCCCCTATCTGTGCATAGCTGAGCGACAGTGTTCTGTGAAAAATAACAAATAAAATCGGTGCAAAATTTATTGCAACAGCCTGTGAAATATACCCGATATAGCAGCAAATTCTTGTTGACTTAAAATTCATTTTATCCGTTACTCGCCGCTGACAAGCCGCGGCTTTTCTCCTTTAAAGGTTTCTTTTGTAAATATAGCACGTTTTACGTTTCCCATAGACGGTATTTCATACATTGCGTCGGAAAGCGTTTTTTCAACAATGGCACGCAGCCCGCGCGCACCTGTGTCGCGCTCTATTGCCTTTTTTGCTATATAGCTCAGTGCGTCATCCGTTATTTCCAAATCAACTCCGTCAATTTCAAAAAGCTTTTTATACTGCTTAACAAGTGCATTTTTAGGCTCGGTCAAAATCATTTTCAATGCTTCCTCATTAAGGCTTTCAAGTGTTACCACAACCGGCACGCGGCCGACCATCTCCGGGATAAGACCGAACTTTAACAAATCCTGCGGTTCAATGTGTGAAAAGCTTTCCCCGACGTCACGCACCGTTTTGCTTTTAACCTCAGCCCCAAAGCCAACGCCCTGCCTGCCGATACGCTTTTCTATAATTTTTTCAAGACCGGAAAAAGCACCGCCGCATATAAACAAAATGTTTGTTGTATCTATTCTGTAAAAATCCTGCTGCGGATGTTTTCTTCCGCCCTGCGGCGGAACGGATGCTATTGTTCCCTCCAATATTTTAAGAAGAGCCTGCTGCACACCCTCACCGCTTACGTCACGCGTTATTGAAACATTTTCGCCCTTTTTGGTTATCTTGTCAATTTCGTCGATATAAACTATGCCGCGTTCTGCTTTTTTTATATCGTAATCTGCCGCCTGGATAAGCTTAAGCAAGATATTTTCCACATCCTCTCCGACATATCCGGCTTCGGTAAGGCTTGTTGCGTCTGCAATTGCAAACGGAACCTTCAAAACCTTTGCAAGCGTTTGTGCAAGAAGAGTCTTTCCGCTGCCGGTGGGACCTATCATCAGAATATTGCTTTTCTGAAGCTCCACATCATCCTGCTTAAGGTTTGAATTTATCCTCTTATAGTGATTATACACCGCAACAGCAAGGCTGCGCTTCGCGTCATTCTGACCTATTACGTATTCATCAAGTACAGCTTTAATTTCCTGCGGCTTGGGAAGGGCTATCGTTTCGCCCTTGCTATCGCCGTTTTTCGCTGAAACCTCTTCAAAATCATCCTCTGCAATATCTTTTCTTCCGAACTCGTCAAATTCGCCGTCTATAATTCCGCAGCAAACCTCAATACATTGGTCGCATATATATACGTTTGGTCCTGCTACAAGGTGTTCCACCTCGTCGTATCTTTTACCGCAGAAAGAACATCTTACAGGTGGTTTTTCAAATTTCGGCAAAAAAATCAAATCCTCTCATTTTTGTATTCGAACATACATCAAAAGGCTGCTCCGCGGCATTTGTGAGCTTTCTCCTTTGCCTTTGGGCAGCCTCTTTCTTTTGCAAAGTTTTTTTCTTTACAAAACTATCTTGATGTTATAACTCTGTCAACCAAACCGTACTCAAGCGCCTGCTGTGCCGTCATAAAATTATCGCGCTCGGTGTCTTTGCATATCTGATCGTACGGTTTACCCGTGTTTTCGCTTAAAATTCTGTTAAGCTTTTCTTTCATAGCGATTATTCTGTCGGCATGTATCTTAATGTCTGTTGCCTGCCCCTGCATACCGCCCAGCGGCTGGTGAATCATTATTTCGCTGTTAGGAAGTGCCAAACGCTTGCCCTTAGTACCGGCAGACAGTAAAAATGCACTCATACTTGCCGCCATTCCGACGCAAATCGTCGAAACATCACACCTGATGTAATTCATTGTGTCGTAAATTGCCATGCCCGCCGTTATACTGCCGCCGGGGCTGTTGATATACAGGCAAATGTCTTTATCGGGATCTTCGCTTTCAAGGAAGAGCATCTGTGCGACAATAATACTTGCCGTAGCATCGTTTACCTCTTCACCGAAAAATATTATTCTGTCTTTAAGCAGTCTTGAAAAAATATCGTAGCTTCTTTCTCCCTGCCCTGTCTGTTCAATTACGTAAGGTACCAGGCTCATCACAATTCCTCCTTAAATCATACGACCGAAAGCTTATTATTCCTTATCTGCCGCTTTCTTTGTTGTTTTTTTAGCAGTGGTTTTCTTCGGCTTTTCTTCATCCTTCTTTTCAGCCGTTTTCTTAGCCGTTGTTTTCTTTGCAGCCGGCTTTTTTTCTTCCTTATCCGCGTCTGCTTTCTTTGCTGCCGTCTTCTTGGCTGCGGTCTTCTTCGGCTTTCCTGCCTTTGCACCGTTTACAATAATATCAATGGTCTTTTGTGTTTTAAGTTCTGTCTCCAAAGCTTCACGGTTGGACGCCATAAGATCTTTAACCTTGTCAACCTCCATACCGTACATATCTGCCATCTTCTTGTATTCAGCCTCAAAGTCATCATCGGTAAGCGCCACGTTTTCAGCCTTTGCAATTTCAGCCAAAACAAGCTGTGTTTTTACGGTTTTCTCGGCGGTTTCTTTAAGCTGGTCGCGCAGAGAATCCATTGTCATACCCGTAAACTGCAAGTACTGCTCAAGCTTCATACCCTGGCTCTGCAATCTGTAGGCAATGTCCTTAATCTGGTTTTCCGTCTGCTGTTTAACCATACACTCGGGAATATCAACAGAGGCATTTGCCACAACCGTTTCTATTACGGCATCCTCAAACTTGCGCTGTGCTTCCGCTTCTTTTGCTTTCTCAAGCTTAGCCTTGCAGTCGTCACGCAGTTGCTTTAATGTATCAAATTCGCTTACATCCTTTGCAAATTCATCGTCAAGCTCGGGAAGCTCCTTCTTCTCAACGCTGTTTACCTTGCACTTAAATACGGCAGCCTTTCCCTTAAGCTCTTCTGCGTGGTAATCCTCGGGGAAGGTAACGTTAACGTCAAAATCCTCGCCGATTGTCTTTCCCACAATCTGTTCCTCAAACCCGGGAATAAAGCTGTTGCTGCCGAGTGTAAGGCTGTAGTGTTCGCCCTTGCCGCCCTCAAAAGCTTTATCGTCAACAAAGCCTTCAAAGTCAAGATCAACCTTATCTCCGTTTGCAGCTGTTCCCTCCGTAACGGTTGTTACGCGGGCAGCGTTATCCTGCATCTTCTTTATATCGGCGTCAATCTCTTCTTCTGTTACATTATTAACCTCTTTTTCGGCAGTTATACCTTTATATTCGCCCAATGTAACCTCGGGACGAACGGTAACCAATGCGCTGAACACAAAATTTTCGCCTTTTTCAAGCTTTACGATATCTATTTCAGGCATATCAACAGGCTCTATGTTTTGTTCCTGTATTGCTTTATCATATGCATCAGGGCATGCAAAGTTTATGGCATCATCATAAAATACAGCTTCAGTGTAATATTTTTCAATAATCTTTCTCGGAGCGTGACCCTTTCTGAATCCGGGAATGTTAATATTCTTAACATTTTTCTTGTAGCTCTTTTCCATTGCAGCTTCAAACTCAGCCTTATCAATCTCAATCTCAAGATAAATACGCTTATCCTCGCGCTGCTCTGTTTTTAAAACCTTCATACTTGTTTCCTCCTATTGTTTCCGGGCAAAAAAGCCCATATCAAAATATATTTATATCATATATTGTATCTGTTTGCAAGCTTTTTTTGTGATTTAATGCTAAAATATGCGGATTGGTGCAAAATTTAAAAAGTCTGCCGATACAAGGGTGCAGTTTTCGTACGGGCATCTGTATTCATAAGCCTTCTTTCCGTGAAGATGTCCGTAAACGCACTTTTTTACATTGTACGCGTCAATTACCCTTGAAAAAGCCTCGTCCGGCGGATAATGCAGTGCTGCAATAACCGTTTTGTTTATTTCAAGCGCTTTTTTTATCGAAGCTTCAAACCGCATAAGCTCACGCTCGTATATTTTTTTATCCTCTGCTCTGAAGGCCTTATCCTCCGGCGACAGCCAGCCCTTTGCACCGCACACGGCGCAGGTTTTACAGTCATAGGCGTTATTCTGCATAAAATATATGCGGGAAATTTTGTTTTTTTCAAGAAATCCGTTCATTTTAGTAAGCGTTTCCCACCAATAATCGTGGTTTCCCTTGCTTATAAGCTTTGTTCCCGGAAGTTTGTCTATAAAAAGGAAATCCTTAAGAGCCTCCTCCAAATATGTCGCCCAGCTTAAATCACCGTTTATAATTACAAAATCCTCCTCGGCAACCGTCTTTTTCCACTCATATTCAATTTTTTCAACATAATTATCCCACCTGGTACCGAAAACGTCCATCGGCTTATCCGCACCAAGCGGTAAATGCAAATCACTTATTGCAAAAATTGCCATACTATTCTCCGTATAATTTGTATATTCGGGCGCATAATAATCCCGTAAGCTCTTTTGAAACAGATTTTCAAAAAAATTTGCTTCATTTGAGTTTAATCATATTTTAAAGCGTTTGGGTTAGAATACCTCAATGCTTATTTTTAGGGGTGATTTCAGATGACAGACACAAGCTCAACAAAACCTATCAGCGGTGTCCATTGTGTAGTAAGCGCTTGTACCTACCACAGCGAGGATAACAAGTGTCTTGCCGGAAACATCACCGTAGGCGGTCACAGTGCACGTGCGAAAGCAGAAACCGACTGTGAAACCTTCCACAAAGGCGAATGCTGCTCCTAACGGGCACATTTTGCCGAAAGAATGTTAAAATGCTTTTTTAACATTCCACGGAGCTGTTTAAAAAGCCAATCGGCTTTTTAAACAGCTCCCCTTCATTTTCTATTTGGACAGAAATTCCGATATTACAGCCTTCATCTGGTTTTTGTTGCACACCGTTTCAAAACGAACCTCTTTTTCCTCCAAATCGGCAAGCGATTTCGGTATTCTCAGGTCGTAATTATCCGCAAGGTACTCGAGCATTCTGAACTCGTCAAGTTCTACGTTTCCGTCACCGAGTGCGCAGAGCACATCCCCGCTGAATTTAAAGGGAGATGCCGTAGACGCTATCAGTGTTTTTTTATTGTCACCGGTTTCCTGTACATATTTTTCGTGAACGCTCACCGCAACCGATGTGTGCGTATCCGTAACATATCCGTATTTTTCATATGTTCCTCTGATTGCCGCCGCACATTCCTCTTCATCGGCAAATCCGCCGTAAAAGCTTTCTTTTATAAGAGAAAGAATTTTATCGGAAACAGTGTATTTGCCGTTTTCCGAAAGAAGCTTCATATAGCCGCGCACCTCATCGTCTTTTCCGCCGGAAAGTATATACAAAAGCCTTTCCAAATTTGACGATATCAATATATCCATAGACGGCGAGCTTGTAACATAAAACTCGCGGTTTTTATCGTATGTTCCCGTGCGGATAAAATCCGTAAGAACGTTGTTTTTATTTGACGCGCATATAAGCTTTTTAACGGGAAGCCCCATACACTTTGCATAGTATGCCGCCAAAATGTTTCCGAAATTACCCGTCGGCACGCAAACGTTTATTAAATCGCCGTTTTGTATCTCCCCTGCTTTAACCATATCGCAATACGCGGAAAAATAATAAACTATCTGCGGTACAAGTCTGCCCCAGTTGATAGAATTTGCAGAGCTTAAAGCTTTTTTACGCTCAATAAGGCTGTTTTTATATTCTTCATCCGTAAAAATAGCCTTTACACCGCTTTGTGCGTCGTCAAAATTTCCGTTCACGGCACTTACAAAGACATTGCTGCCCTCCTGCGTGCACATCTGAAGCTTTTGAATACTGCTTACACCCTCGTCAGGGAAAAATACGACTATGCGCGTACCCGGCACATTGCAAAATCCCTCAAGCGCTGCCTTTCCCGTATCTCCGCTTGTAGCTACAAGAATAACCGTTTCGCGGTCAAGCCCAAGCTTTTTTACCGATGTTGTAAGAAGGTGCGGCAAAATCTGAAGCGCCATATCCTTAAATGCGCACGTCGGTCCGTGCCACAGCTCAAGAATATATCTGTTATCCGAAAGCCTGTAAACAGGCGCAATCGAATCTGTTTCAAACTTTTCTTTTGTGTAGGCGTTTTTTACGCAGTTTTCCAATTCTTCATCGGAAAAATCCGTGAGAAAAAGCCTTAATATTTCCTTTGCGCGCTCACGGTATCCCATATTTACCATATATCCGATATTTTCCGCAGACACCTTCGGTATGCTTTCCGGAATAAAAAGTCCGCCGTCCGACGAAAGACCGGTTACTATTGCTTCCGTGCTTTTAACATTTACGCTGTTGTCACGTGTGCTTTTATAATTCATACTATCATCCCTTAACAACAATATTTACAAGTTTACCGCTTACGGCAATTACTTTTACAATATCTTTCCCCGCAATAAGCTCTTTAATTTCGGAGTCCTGCATTGCAGCCTCTTGCATTTCTTCTTTGCTGAGCGAAGCGGAAATAACAGCCTTTTTCTTTACTCTGCCGTTAATCTGAATTACTATTTCTATTTCATTATCGATGGTTTTTTCCTCGTCAAAGCGCGGCCATGCCTGCTTTGAAAGCACCCCTTTAAATCCGCATATCTGCCACAGCTCCTCTGTAATATGCGGCGCCGTGGGATTAAGCAGTATAAGGAACTTTCCAAAATCGTCACGGTTTACCTTACCTGCACGGTACACCTCGTTTACATAGGTCATCAGCGCCGCAATAGCAGTGTTAAACTTCATTCTTTCAATATCAGAGGTTACCTTTTTAATCGTTTTGTGTATAAGCTTTTCAAGCTCGGGAGCGGGCTTTTCATCTGTCAGCATTTTTTGCATTGCCCAAACGCGCTCCATAAACTTATAGCAGCCTTTAACGCCGTTCATTGACCACGGGGTTGCCTGGTCAAACGCGCCGATAAACATTTCGTATGTGCGGAAGGTGTCCGCTCCGAATTCATTTACAATATCATCGGGGTTTATTACGTTTCCGCGGCTTTTGCTCATTTTTTCGTTGTTTTCACCGAGAATCATACCGTGGCTTGTACGCTTTGCATACGGCTCTTTTGTGGGGACCACGCCAATATCGTAAAGGAACTTATGCCAAAATCTTGAATAGAGAAGATGAAGCGTTGTATGCTCCATACCGCCGTTGTACCAATCTACCGGAAGCCAGTATTCAAGATTTTCTTTTGATGCAAGCGCCTCCTTATTGTGCGGGTCGGTATATCTTAAGAAATACCAGCTGCTGCCTGCCCACTGCGGCATTGTATCCGTTTCGCGCTTCGCGCTTTTACCGCACTTGGGACACGTTGTATTTACCCAATCCGTCATTTTTGCAAGAGGCGATTCTCCGTCATCCGTAAGCTCGTATTTTTCCACGTTCGGCAGCCTGAGAGGAAGCTCGCTTTCCGGAATCGGAACCCAGCCGCATTCTTCACACTTTACAAGCGGAATAGGCTCTCCCCAATAACGCTGGCGGCTGAACACCCAGTCGCGAAGCTTATAATTAACCTTGCGTCTTCCCGTGTTCTCACGCTCAAGCTTTTCTATCATCTTTGCGATAGCGTCCGCACAGCTAAGCCCGTTAAGCTCGCCCGAATTAACCATTTTTCCCGACGAAACATTGGTATATGCCTGCTTTGTAATGTCTACATCGCAATCCACAACCTTTATTATCGGAAGACCGAACTTCTTTGCAAAATCCCAGTCACGCTCGTCATGCGCCGGCACAGCCATAATTGCGCCTGTTCCATACGTCATCAAAACATAATCCGATATCCAAACCGGTATTTTTTCACCGTTTACGGGGTTTATTGCCATAATTCCTTCAAGCGGAGCGCCCGTTTTTTCCTTTACAAGCTCCGTGCGTTCAAATTCGCTCTTCTTTGCGGCGCTTTCGCGGTATGCGCAAACCTCATCCTTATTTGAAAGCTCGCAAAGGTGCTTTTCAACAAACGGATGCTCGGGCGAAAGCACCATATATGTCGCACCGTAAAGCGTGTCGGGGCGCGTTGTATAAACGGTAATTTTTTCACCTGTTGTAAGGGTGAAATCAACCTCTGCCCCCTGCGACCTGCCTATCCAGTTTTTCTGCTGAAGCTTTACTTTTTCTATATAATCAAGTGAGTCGAGGTCATCAATAAGCCTTTGCGCATATTTTGTAATTCTGAGCATCCACTGGCTTTTTTGCTTTTGCACAACATCTCCGCCGCAGCGCTCGCAAACGCCGTTTACAACCTCTTCATTCGCAAGACCGCACTTACAGCTTGTACACCAGTTTATGGGCATTTCCTGCTTATAGGCAAGTCCGTTTTCAAAAAGCTTTAAAAATATCCACTGCGTCCACTTATAATATTCGGGATCTGTTGTATTTACCTCTCTGCTCCAGTCAAAAGAAAAGCCGAGGCTTTTTAACTGTCTTTTAAAATTGGCAATGTTATCGCTTGTTACTTTTTCGGGATGAATTTTATTTTTAATCGCATAGTTTTCCGTCGGCAGACCGAATGCGTCCCACCCCATAGGATAAAGAACGTTATAGCCTTCCATTCTGCGTTTGCGCGACACTATATCAAGCGCCGTATAGCTTCTCGGATGACCCACATGCAGCCCGTGACCCGACGGATACGGAAATTCCACCAATGCGTAAAACTTGGGCTTTGATTTATCCGTTTCCGCCGCAAATGACAAGTTTTCATCCCAGTAAGTCTGCCATTTTTTTTCAATTTCTTTAAAATTATATTCCATGCTATCAAAATCCTCTCTTTCGGTCTTAAAATTCATCCGTTGTTTTTATATCAACAACATCGGCGTCCGCCCATAGGTTGTCCAATCCGTAAAAATCGCGCATTTTGGTGCTGAATATATGCAGCATAACACCGCCGAAATCAACGAGCATCCAGTCGTTATTTTTTATTCCCTCTGTTTTTTCCGGGGGACAGCCGCGTTTTTCCATTTCCTCACACGCGGCTTCGTAAAGCGCACGCATCTGCGGCGGCGAGCCTGCGCTGCATATAACAAAAAAGTCCGCCACAATGGTTGCACCGTTAAGGTCAAGTGCCGTAATATTTCTTGCTTTCTTCAAATCCAAAATTTCTGCCAGAGCATATACCTTTTCAAGCTGTGTCAATTCTGTGCCCTCCTGCTTTCTATCAGATAATTTAACGCATGTACGGAATCGGGGTGGATTATCCCGCCTTTGTCAATAACATGGCGTATGGAACAGCCCATCGAATATATAAGCGCACCTTCAAAATCGGTTTCAACTATTTTGCGTGCAACCGCCGCCATCTGAAGATTGCGCCCGGTTTCCGTAACATCGGCAAGGTATACCACCTTTTCAAGCAGCGTCATACTTGCCCTGCCCGTCGTATGGTAATAAATTGCACTGAGAACCTCCTCATCCTCCACGCCGTAATCACGCCTTGCCACAGCAGCGCCCAAAAAAGCGTGGACAAGCGCCTTTTCCTGCGAGGCGTATTTATCAAGCGTCACACAATATCTTTTCGCCAATTCAAATAAACTTACTCCGCATTTTTCATCCATATTCTTTGCGCAATCGTGCAAAAGCCCCGCAAGCCTTGCCTTTTTTGTGTCTGCACCAACCATTGCGGCAAGGCGCTCCGCCTCATGCATAACGCCCAAAGTGTGGCGGTATCGGTTTTCTTTTTGCATTTTTCTCAGTTTTCGCTTTATCTCGTCCTCAGTCAATTGCATTTTCTCCCTTATACAGATTATTCTTTATTATATAATCAAAAACGCCTTTTGGCAACATATTTGTACAATCTTTTCCCATGCGTATTCTTTCACGAATATTGCTTGATGACAACAATACCCTTTCCATAGGCATTCTTATTGCGGGGGGCAAAACCTCCCCGCCCTCCCGCGGGAACACCAGCAGCTTTGCACAGCGCATTATACGCTGCGGCTCGTGCCACGTGTCGAGTGCATTGTACGAATCGTCCCCGATAAGAAAAAACAATTCGTCGTTTTGGTATATGCTTTTAAAATATTCTGCCGTGTCTGCACTGTACGAAACATCGCTTCGCAAAATCTCGTAATCGCTTATTTGCATTTTATCATTTCCGTCTATCGCTATTTTAAGCATATTAAGTCTGTCTGTGCGGCTTATGCCGCTTTCCTTTTTATGCGGCGCATTTCCTGACGGAATAAAAATAAGCTTGTCGAGCGCCATATACCGCACCGCCGTTTTTGCAACCGCCATATGCCCGTTGTGAACAGGGTTAAACGCGCCGCCGTAAAGACCTATTTTCATTTACACCATTCCCATTTTACGGAAGAACAATTTTTTTATTATCCTTCGATTCTTTATATAATACAAGCTTATTACCTATACACTGCACACCCTCGGCGCCCGTCATTTCGCAAAGTTCGTTTGCCGCAGCCCGTGCAGATGTAAAAGCCGTTTCAAGCACTGTAATTTTCACAAGTTCTCTTTTTTCAAGGCATACCGAGATTTCTTCTGCAAGCTGCCCTGTTATTCCGCCCTTTCCTATCTGGAAAAGCGCGGATTCTTTATTTGCCAGTGCGCGCAGATATGCGCGCTGTTTTGATGTAAGCATAAAATTTCTCCGTTTCAAAAGCTTTATTCGTTATAGTCAAATTCAAGCTCGTACATACGAACGCGGTCACCCTCGCCGCAGCCCATATCCTCAAGCGCTTTTATTATACCTTTTCTGCGCAGTGCAAGCTGAAAATACTGCATACTCTCCCCGTCGTCAAAGTTCGAGTGCCGCAAAAGCTTTTCCACATACGGGCCTTCAACTATATATTCTCCGTCTTCTTTTCTTACTGTAAACGGTTCTTCTTCAAAATCATCCTCTGTAAATTCCGGCTCAAATATTTCAACCGGCTCCAGCGTGTCAAGCATTTGTGAAACGCCTGTCATAAGTTCACGCACACCGCTTCCCGTTGCGGCGCTTATCTCATACAGTTCAAGCCCCTTATCGCCGATATATTTTTTAAATGCTTCGTAAGAATCCTTATCCGTAATTATATCGGTTTTATTCGCAGCTACAATCTGCGGTGTTTTTGCAAGTGTTTCGCTGTAAAGATACAGTTCGTTGTTAATCTTTTCAAAATCTTCAATCGGGTTTCTGCCCTCAATCCCGGACACATCCACAACATGTATTATAAGGCGTGTCCTTTCAATGTGGCGCAAAAACTCGTGTCCGAGACCAACGCCCTCGTGCGCCCCTTCAATAAGACCCGGAATGTCTGCCATTACAAAGCTTTTTCCGCTGTCAATCTTTACCACGCCGAGATTCGGTTCAAGCGTTGTAAAATGATAGTTTGCAATTTTCGGGCGCGCCGCACTTACAACCGACAAAAGCGTGGATTTTCCCACATTCGGAAAACCTGCAAGCCCTACATCGGCTATAAGCTTAAGCTCAAGCAAAACATCGCGCGACTGCCCGCGCATACCGTCCTTTGCAAATTTGGGTGCCTGGCGCGTAGCTGTTGCAAAGTGCATATTTCCCCACCCGCCTCTGCCGCCGCGTGCCGCTGTAAACTGCTCTTTATCGTAGGACATATCCTTCATAATTTTGCCCGTCTTTTCATCCTTTATAACCGTTCCGACAGGCACTTTTATAAACAAATCTTCTCCTTTTTTGCCGGAGCTTAAGCGTGCCTTTCCGTCTTCACCGTTTCTTGCTGCAAACGTTTTTTTATGGGCGAAATCCACAAGCGTTGTCATTGTTTTGTCGGCAACGAAAATAACGTTGCCGCCGTTTCCGCCGTCGCCGCCGTCCGGACCGCCCGCAGGAACATATTTTTCGCGGTGAAAAGACACCAGCCCGTTGCCGCCGTTTCCGGCTTTTATAGTTATTATTGCTGTATCGGCAAACATATAAGCCTCCTTCTGCGTATATTTTAATGCTATACATAAAAAAGCTCGGATTTCATCCGAGCTTTTTTGTACTGCATTTATGCGGTATATACGCTTACCTGCTTCTTATCCTTGCCCTTACGCTCGAATTTAACCTTACCGTCAACAAGAGCATACAAGGTGTCATCGCTGCCAATACCTACATTGACACCCGGATGAATTTTGGTTCCTCTCTGTCTTACAAGAATATTTCCTGCAAGCACAGCCTGTCCGTCGGCACGCTTTGCGCCGAGGCGCTTAGACTCACTGTCACGGCCGTTCTTTGTGGAACCGACACCCTTTTTATGAGCGAACAATTGAATATTTAATGCGAACATTATGTTTCACTCCTCTCAAAAATGGAAATAATGCAGTCAACCCTGCACCAAAAAAACATTCTTTTTATAATTTGCCGCCAGCTCCTTCATAAAAAGAAGCAGGCTTTGCAAAATAGCGTCTGCGCTCTCCGTGCGCTCGGGCGATATAAAGCACTCGACAAGCCCGTCCTCCTGTTTTACGGAAAGCTTTGCAAGCTGTTGCTTTTCTATACCGTTAATCGCCATCCAAACCGCGGCGGAAACGGCGGCGCACACAATATCCTTTCCGCTTTTTGCGTAAAAGGCGTGCCCCGACACCCTAAACATGGAAATTTTGCCCAAACCGTCAGTTACCGTTTCAAACTTAATCATACTTATGCGTTGATCTTTGTTATTTCAACCTTTGTGTAAGGCTGACGGTGACCGTTCTTGTTTCTGTAGCCCTTTTTAGACTTCATCTTGAAAACGATAATCTTCCTGCCCTTTGTCTGACCAAGAATTTTACCCTTTACGCTTGCACCCTCAACAATAGGTGTGCCGGCCGTAAATTTACCGTCGTCGCCGACTGCCAAAACATCGTCAAAGCTAACCTCGGCGCCGTTTTCGCCCTCTATCTTTTCGATAAAGACAACATCGCCCTCTTTAACCTGATACTGCTTTCCGCCGGTCTTAATTACTGCGTACATTTGTTGCACCTCCCGTTTAAACAGACTCGCTATTGAGGCAGCAAAAGCGCTTTAAAGCCTCTTCTACGCGGTTACTGCATTATCGTAGCACAATTTTGTAAAAATGTCAAGTTTTTATTTGCAAATAAAAAGAAAAATGCGCCCCGTTTTAATTAAGGGGACGCGTTTTCCTTATATTATCGTTTACTTATAAAGCTTTGCCTTGTCAATGTCGTTAAAAAGCTGCATTTTAAATTCTACAACCTCACGCATTGTCTTTATGCAGGGCGGATATATTGCGTTGGGTTCAATCCAGCCGGGATTTTCGGAAAGCACCTCGCGGCACTTTTTGTAAAAGGCAAATTTAATGTCGCTTGAAATGTTAATCTTCGATATTCCTATTTTTACGGACTGCGCAATTTCCTCATCGGGATTGCTCGAGCCGCCGTGAAGCACAAGCGGAATATCTACCGTATCGCGGATTGTTTTAAGAAGGTCAAGCTTGAGTTCCGGTTTTTTGTCCTTCGGGTAAATACCGTGCGCGGTTCCGATTGCAACGGCAAGTGTATCGATACCGGTTTTCTCGATAAAGTCCTTTGCCTGCGCAGGGTCTGTGTAGATTATATCATCAGCGCCGCCCTCGTACGACTCGCCCGTTGTTCCTATCGTTCCGAGTTCTGCTTCTACCGAAACGTTAAGAGGATGTGCAACCTCGACAACTTTTTTTGTTATCGCAATATTATCTTCATAGGACATATGCGAAGCGTCAATCATTACCGAGGTAAAGCCGCAGCGTATCGCGCGGAGAATCTCCTCAAACTTTCCGCCGTGGTCAAGGTGAATAACCATGGGAACGGGAGATTTGTGCGCCTCCTCGATGCAGGTTTTAATAAAGCTGTCGCCCAAAAATTCAAGCTCTGTTGGGTGTATTGCAAGTATTACGGGGGCATTTTTTTCGTTAGCGCTTTCGACAACGCCCTTTAAAATTGCCTCGCTGCCGATATTAAAGGCAGGCACCGCAAACTCGTTTTTGTCCGCAACTGCTAAAAGCTCCTTCATGTTCATTAACATAATCAAACATCTCCTTAATTTATAATTATTTGTTTTTTCCTTTTGAACCCGACAACCCGATATAATATTTTACAATTTCGCGGCTTTCCTTTTCCACACCGTGTATAAGGTCGAAATAGTTTATACTCGGATTTTCCTTTATAAATTCTTTCGCACTGCTCAGGTTTTTATTCATAAAATCGCACCCTACATTGATTTTATTTATCCCGTATTTTACGGAATTTAAAATGTTTTCCTCACCCGAGCCCGACCCCCCGTGAAGAACAAGGGGCGCCTTTGTAAGGCTTTTTATTTTTTGCAGACGTTCAAAATCAAACTTCGGAACCATTCCCTCGGGATAGTTTCCGTGTGAGGTTCCTATTGAAATTGCAAGAGCGTCAATCCCCGTTCTTTCATAAAAGCTTTTCGCCTGGTCGGGGTCTGTATACATCTTGTCCATGGTATATTTTCCGTCTTCGCTTGCGCCGAGACAGCCTATTTCGCCTTCTACGCTTACGCCGCGCTCATGGGCATACTCTGCCACCTTTTTTGTCCTCTGAATATTTTCTTCAAGGTCAAATCTTGACATATCAACCATTACAGAGGAAAACCCGTCGTCTATTGCGCGCAGAATATAATCCTCCTCCTGTCCGTGGTCAAGGTTCAGCGCCACATCCACACTCGCTCTTTGCGCGAGCGTTTTTACAATCGGCACTATAATGGCGCTGTCGCAGTGCGTGAGCAGATGTTCGTAAAATATATTCACTATGACAGGCGCCTTTTCCTCCTCCGCGGCGCTTATTACCGTGCGTGCCGTTTCAAGGTTAAAGCAGTTTATCGCCATTACAGCATAATTTTGAGAATTTGCCGCATCGAGCATATTTTTCATCGATACATACATTTTTATTGTCCTCTCTTAACTGAATTTCACCTCTGAAAGGTCGCTTTCCTCTTCTTCCTCGTCAAGGACTACGCTGTCTTCCGCCTTAGCGTCTTTTTTAAGTGCCACAAGAAGCAAAGCCGTAACCACTGTTCCTGCCGTAAGTGCCAGCATAAAGCCCCAGGGGTTAATCATTGCGGGTACTATAAACATACCGCCCGACGGAACCATTGAACCTACGTTTAATATCATTATAAGCGAGCCGCCAACTGCCGCGCCCACCGAGCAGGAAAGTATAACGCGGATGGGGTCTACTGCCGCAATCGGGATAACGCCTTCTGTTATCATACAAATACCCATCGGGAATGCTATTTTAATGTTATCTGTTTCACTTTTTGTATAGCGCTTTCTTCTTATAAGCCACGAAAGAGCCACACCGAACGGCGGTATCATTGACGCACAGATTTTTACAGCCTCCGGACCGTAAACACCGTCCATCAAAAGTCCGTCCGCGAAGAGCGATGCCACCTTATTAACCGGACCGCCGAAGTCAAACGCTGCCATTGCCCCCATTATTGCACCGAATACGCCGCGCGAACCGGTTTGCATATTGACAAGGAACTTTTCCAAAGCTTCCGACGCCATCGCTATAGGACCGCCTACCACAAAGAACATTATAAGCCCTATAACAACCGAAGATATCAGGGGCACTATCATCATCGGCATAAGCCCCTGCGCCCACTTGGGAACCTTAAGCTTGTTTTTAAGAAATTCCACAAAATAACCTGCAAGATAGCCGCCCAGCATACCGCCGAGGAAGCCTGCGCCCATATTCTGTGCAATCATACCCATCAAAAGACCCGGTGCAATACCCGGTCTGTCCGCAATTGAATACGCAATCGCAGCGCCCATTACTCCGGGCAAAAGACTCATACCATACACGCCGAGCGTTACTGCCGCTTCCCATACGTTGTAGCCTGCCTTGTAGTCTGAAATTGTTGACGGATTGCCGCCGAAAATGTTACCTATTGCAATCAGCAGTCCTGCTGCAACAACCAACGGCAGCATAAACGATATACCCGTGAGTGCGTGCTTTTTCAGCTGTAATTTTTTCCACATAACCTAATCCTCCCGTTTTATAAATTTATTTTTTCAATTCTTCCTCTATCTTGTTTATCAGCGCCTTGGGCGACTTTATCGCTATATGTGTGGGAACCTCCACAATTCTTTTACCCTTGAAGCGATCCTTTCCGCCAACCTTTATGTCCGCCGCAATTATAACAACATCTGCTTCTTTAATATCGGTTGCGGTAAGCTCGTCCTCTGTTCCTATTGTTCCCTGTGTTTCGATATGAACATTATGCCCCAACTCTTTTGCCGCCGTAACAAGCTTTTCTTTAGCTATATAAGTGTGTGCAATACCCGATGTGCAAGCTGCAATACCTACTATATTCATAAGATAACCTCCCTTTTATTTTGAAAAAATGTTTATTATTTCTTCGCCGCTCTTTGCCTCTGTAAGCTTTTTGCAATTTTCCGGTGATGCCATATGCCGCGCCATTTGTGAAAGCAGCCTTACGTGGGTGTTTCCCTTGTCGTTTTCATTAACGGCAAGAAGCACCACAAACCGTACGGGCTCGTCCTCATCCTCGCCCCATTTAACAGGCGTTTTTAAAATTGCCGCTGCGGCTGAGGTTTCTTTCACACTTGCAGACTTTCCGTGCGGAATAGCAATTGCATTTCCTATTCCCGTTTCAGACACCTTTTCGCGATTTAATACATCCTCGGAAAAAGATTTCTTGTCTGATAATGCACCGCTTTTATACAGGATATCCACAAGCGCCTCAATTACCTTTTCCTTACTGTCTGCCTCAAGCCCTACCGTGATGTTTTCCTTTTTCAGTACCTCTGTTACATTCATTTTTCCTTACTCTCCTTTCTTATAATTTCTATAGCTTCGTTTTCATCCTCTGCCGAAAGCACCTTTTTCGCAAGGAGCTGCGCGCTTTTTACGTCTGTCTCCGCTATTTTGTGCTTTATGCGCCCTGCAAGCGGAAGCGGAACACTGAATTTTTTAAGTCCCATTCCCAAAAGCAGCTTTGTAAAATCGGTATTTGCCGCCAAATCTCCGCAGATACTTACTTCTATTTTTGCGTCGTTTCCTGCTTTGATTACATATGCAAGCATTTTCAGCACCGCCGGGTTAAACGGATTATATACGTACTCAACATCTGCATTTCCGCGGTCCGAAGCCGTAATATACTGTACAAGGTCGTTTGTACCTATGCTGAAAAAGTCACTGTATTTGGCAAATACATCCGCCATAATTGCCGCTGCAGGGGTTTCTATCATAATACCCAATAACAAACGGTTTGTATATTTTGTATTTTCGCGGTCAAGCTTTGCCTTTACATTGTCAATGATTTCCCGCGTCTTTTTTATTTCCTCCACGCTTGTTATCATAGGAAGCATAATGCGAACTTCCTTATCCGCACCTGCGGTAAGAATTGCCTCAATCTGTTCCGAAAAAATCTGCGGATTATCCATACACAGCCGTATACCGCGGCTTCCGAGGAAAGGATTCTCCTCTTTTTTCATACTGAGATAGGATATTTGCTTGTCACCGCCCACGTCTATTGTCCTGATTGTGACAGGACGCGGATAAACTGCGTCCATAACCTTTTTATATGCCTCATACTGTTCCTTTTGGCTCGGTTTTTCGCTTGCCGAGGAATATAAAAATTCAGTTCTGAAAAGCCCTACCCCGTCAAAATGCTCATTCCCGATGTTTTTTAAATCAGCAGGAGAGCCTATGTTAATTGCCACAGCAATTCTTTTGCCGTCCTTCGTCTGAGCATCGGTTTGTTTTATTTTTTCAAGCTGTGCATTAAGCGCTTCTTCTTCTTTAATCAATTCATTATACTTTTCTTTTGTCTTTTCATCCGGGAAAGCCGTAAGCGTTCCGCTGTACCCGTCTAAAAAAGCAATTTCATCTTCGCTGTGTGCGTCCTTTAAATTTTGTGCACCCACAACTGCCGGAATCCCCATTGATTTTGCCAGTATTACGGTGTGTGATGTTGTTCCGCCTTTTTCCGTAACCAAGCCCGCCAGTCTGCTGTGGTCAAAAAGCATTGTGTCGACGGGGGTAAGCTCGTATGCGGCAAGAATATATTTTTCGCTTCCCTCCGGGAAATAAAAATCATTGCTTGTACCGTTTAACATATCGGAAAGTATTCCTCCGACATAGCGTATATCCTCCGCACGCTGACGCATATATTCGTTTTTCTTTGTTTCAAGAACGGATGCCATCTTGTCTGTTACAGCTTTAACCGCTTGGGCAGCTTCGGTTCCGTTGTCAATTTCCGTTTTTATCATCTTGTGAAGTGCGGGGTCGCCCAAAAGCATTTCATACGCAGCAAATATTTTGGCATTTTCCTCGCCGAATTTGTCCAAAGCCTTTTTGTGCAAAGCGCCTATTTTTTCAAGCGCCATACTTACGGCTTCGTCAAAATCCTTTGCTTTTCTTTTATTTTCCGTTTTTTCGTAATACAGCACCCTCCCTGCCGTTATGCCGGGTGCGCCTGCTTTACCTTTAAAAATTTTCATTTAAATCACTCCGCATCCAACGTTTTAACAAGAGCGTCTACGGCGCTTTGTTCATCCTCTCCGTTTGCTTTAATTTCAATTGTGTCGCCCTGCACAGCGCCCACACAAAGAATCATAAGCATACTTTTACCGTCATATTCTTCACCGTCTTTAATAATCGTAATCTCACTTTTAAAGCTGTTTGCCGTTTTGCAAAAATCCGAAGCGGGTCTTGCGTGCAACCCCTCTTCATTTTTAATAGTGTAGCTTATCTTTACCATAACGATACCTCCTACCACTGTTCAAATATTTTAATAATTTCGTCGGTCGATGTGCATTTTCTCAGTTTTTCGCATTGCTCATCATTTTCCATCATTGCAACAACACTTTTATAAAAATTTATAATCTTACCTCTTGATGTACTTTTTTCGGACAAATCAAACGCAAGTAAAAATATCAAATCCACTCTCTCGCCGTTTTCTGTCCATTCTATTTCGTTTTTAAGGCTTGCAAACGCCGCAACGCTTCGTATTACATAATCGCTCAGTCCGTGCGGTATTGCAATGCCGCTTCCAATATCCGTCGGGGTGCTTTCCTCTCTTTCAAAAACGCTTTTTTTGAATTTAACGGTTACATACCCCATCGCTTCAAGCTTTGCGCACATAATGCCCAAAAGTTCGGCTTTATTTTTTACGTTTAGCTGCGGAAAAATCAATTCCCGCGAAAAAATACTGTTTTCGGGTCTTTTGCTGCCGCTGCGCTTTTTTTCGTTTCTTATCGAAGAAGCCGTTTCCTTTATAAGCTCAATATCTTTTTTTGACGGAATGTGGCTTATACGCACCGTTTTCTTCCCTACCTTGCTTTCTTCAAGCGGTATTGCCGATATAATAAAGTCGCACTGCTGCCTTCGTATGTCGCGTATGTTTCTTATTGAAAACACACCCGTTATGTGTATTTCGGGCACGCTTGCGCTTATTTTTTCGTACAATATGCGCGATATTCCCACTCCGTAATCACACACTATAAGCGCTTTCACGGCAGTGGTGCTTCGTTCTATGGCGCCGCCTATATGAAGCGCAATATATGCAATCTCGTTTTCGTTTATTTCAAGCGACATTTCTTTTTCAACAAGATTGCCCAAAAACCACGCCACTGCCATCATATTCGGGTATTTTGCCTTTATCTGTGATAACAGCGGATTTTCGGCGGCGATTTTATATCCCAGCCTTGCAAGCGTTGCTTTAAGCTGCAAAAACATCTGAAGAAGAAAAAACCTGTCCTCCAAAAGATTTACCCTTGTTATCTCGCTTATAAGTCTTGCCGCCCTTACGGTAAATATACAAAGCTGCGGATTTTCCGCTTCTGTTTTTCTTCGTGCGTTGTCATCGGAAAAATCCTGTATCTCCGAAATTGCCAATGCCAGCGTAATATACCTTATCTCGTGAGGGGGAAGCTTTATGCCGCTGCGCAGAAATATTTCTTCCGCAAGAATCAGCGCGCTGTTTTCAGCCGTTACATCTCTCAGGGGCGACTTTCTTTGCGGCATCTCCACAACTTCGTTTTTTGTGCTGCGGTATACGGAAAGCGAAACCATAAATAAAAGCCTTACAACAGCTACATAGCTGAAATATATGCCTGTTCTTTTTTCTGTTTCGGCGACTGCCTCAAGCACATATGAAGCGTCAAACCCATCAAGCGCGGCACATACCGCCGTGTAATCGTTTTCCGCTATTATGTGAACAGGCGGCTCTCTGAAGGTTATAAGCTCCGCATACATATCGGCATATTCGGAAAACACGTCAAGCAGCGCATTTCTGTAGTTAAGCTCGCTTGATTTTATCGTAATTCCCTTACCGCGGCGGCGGTCAAACAAAACGCCGTTTTTTTCAAGTTGCAGCCTTACCTTATCAACAATTTTGTCCGTTTCTCCTCTTCCGACGTAATATTTTTGTGAAAGCTTTTGTGCCGTAAGGGCATTTTCCTTAAAAAGATTTCTTAATATGAAAAACTCTATCTCACGGTTTGTCTTGTTCTCCTCTGCGTCAACCTTTTCCGGAATGTCCTTGCTTGAAACAAGCCGTACCCCTATATGCGGTTTGCTTTCTATAATGCCTGCATCTGTTTGTTCAAGCGCCTTTCTTATAGCCGCAATATCATTTCTTACCGTAGCGGCGCTTACGCCTACCTTATCAGCAATTTCGCTTAATGTTATATAGCTGCGGTCTTTGTAAAGTATTCTCAGAATTTCTGTTTGTCTTTTGTTCATTATTTCGCCTCTCCCCTCCCTTCGTTTCTTGGTATGTCTGAATTATAACCCAATTTCAAACGAAGGTTTTAATGTTTTTTTATCACATTAGATAAATTATTTGCAATAGTGTATATTTTATACAATGCGGCTGTTTTTATAAAAACGGAATGTAAAAATAAGCTGCTTAAAAGGTTAGATCAACATACCCTTAAAGCAGCTCATTTTCTTTTAAATTTATTTACATTACAGCCTTATTGGATTTCACAAATTCGAAATCTTCCTCAATTTCTTTTGACGGCGGCGGCGTCAAAAGAGATACCGCCACAATACATACAGATGAGAATATGAAAGCCGGCAAAAGCTCGTAAATGCCGAACAGTCCGCCCAAACGGGATATAGCAAGCTTCCATAAAAACACCATAGCGGCTCCGCCGACCATACCGGCTATTGCACCGGGGCGGTTTACGCGTTTCCAAAACAGCGAAAACATCACAAGCGGTCCGAACGTTGCACCAAAGCCCGCCCATGCAAAAGATACAATTTTAAAAATTATACTTTTTTCGTCCATTGCTATTATCATTGCAACAACGGCAATTGTCAAAAGTGCCGCACGCGACATATTCATTACCTTTTTATCGCTTGCATCCTTTTTAAATATACCCTGGTAAATATTTTTTGCAAATGCAGACGCCGCAATAAGAAGGTACGAATCCGACGAGCTTATTGTAGCCGCAAGTATTCCCGCCATTACAAACCCTGCCAAAAGCGGCGGCAAGGAGCTTGTGGAAAGTGTTATAAATATATTTTCCGCACTTGTTGCGCTAAGGTGTACGGTGGGGTGAAGCTGTCTCCCGACTATTCCTATAAATACGGCAACTGCAAGAGATATTAAAACCCAAACCATTGCAATACGCCTTGAACGCTTAAGCTCGTCCTCACGGCGGATTGCCATAAAGCGCAAAAGCACCTGCGGCATACCGAAATAGCCGAGCCCCCAAGCCATCATTGACGCAATTTTAAGAGCTCCGTATTCGGCAGCTTCACCGAATACCGGCGCACCGTTTTTTACAATCTGTTCGCCGGCAGTGTTAAGCTGCGGTGTTGCAAGCCCGAAGAAATCCAAAAATCCCGGTATTTTCCCTGCATTTTCGATTACGGCAGCAAATCCGCCCGCATTTATTATACTAACGGCAAGTATTACCGTAAGCGCTATTATCATAACAACCGCCTGCATAAAGTCTGACGCGCTCTCTGCCAAAAATCCGCCCAGTATTGTATAAATAAGCACAAATATTGCGCCCACTATCATCATAGATGCATATGGAAGCCCGAAAAGCGTTGAAAACAGCTTACCGCATGTTACAAAGCAGCTTGCCGCATAAACCGTAAAAAATACAAGTATAAAAACAGCAGAAAGTGTAAGTATAACCTTTTTTTCTTCTCTGAATCTGTTCGAGAAAAATTCCGGGAGCGTGATTGAATTGTTGGCGCGTATGCTGTAACGGCGAAGTCTTTTCGACACAATAAGCCAGTTTATATACGTACCTACCGCAAGTCCTATCGCCGTCCACGAAGCGTCCGCAACGCCGCACCAATATGCAACTCCGGGCAGCCCCATTAAAAGCCATCCGCTCATATCCGACGCCTCCGCACTCATTGCGGCGACCCACGGTCCCAGGCTTCTTCCTCCGAGAAAGTAGTTCTCCGAGCTTTTATTTGCCGTTCTTGCAAATAAAACGCCGATTCCTATTACAACCGCCATATAAATTATCATAGCGGTCAGAATCTGCATTGTTTCCGTAAACATATGTAATCCTCCGTTTCAGGGTAGCACAACCACCCATTCTAATGCTTATATTTTACCATATATTTCAAAAATGTCAATATCTATATAATTTTAGCCGCGGCGCTTCACTTTTCTTTACTTTTTTTATTTCTTTTTAACCGAAAACCGTCAACTTTGCAGGCGCATATTGGTTTTAAAAAAGCTTTGTGATAAAATTATTTTGAGGTGACATCTAATGATAAATCATAATACAGAAAGCATTTTGCCTGTTATTGACGCGCACACGCACATATTTCCGGGTGCAATCGCACACAAGGCTACCGAAAATATCGGAAATTTTTACAATCTTGATATGTATACCGAGGGTACGCTTGAAACGCTTGCACTTGCAAGAAATGCCGTTACACTTGGGCGGCAAATAAAAATGCAGGTCGTATTTTCTCCCGCAATAACACCGATGCAGACAAAAAGTATAAATACTTTCATTTCCGACTGCTGCAAAAAAGACAGCGCGCTTATAGGCTTTGGTACACTTCATCGCGACAATGATGATTTTAAAGATGAAATAAAACGCATAAAAGGCCTTGGGCTTAAAGGAATTAAATTTCATTCCGATTTTCAAAAGACTGATATTGACGATGAAAAAATGCTTCCGATATACAAGGAAATTGCAAAAAACAACCTCCCCGTTATTTTCCATATGGGCGATAAAAAGCTTTGTTATTCATCCGTTGACAAACTGAAAAATGTTCTGTCCGCCGTTCCTTCGCTCACTGTTACAGCGGCGCATATGGGCGGTTATCTTCACTGGGACGATGCCTATACCCTCCTCCCGATGTCAAACAGGCTTTATTTTGATATTTCAAGTTCACTCAGCTTTCTTCCGAAAGAAAAATGCTATTCTATGTTTGACAAATTCGGCTGCGACCGCTTCTTTTTCGGAAGCGATTTCCCCATGTGGAACCCCTCGGAGGAACTTTGCCGCCTTGCACAGCTTAACCTTCCCGAAAAAGTGCGCCGCGGCATTGAATATACTAACTTTGCCGATTTCATTGAAAAATTCAGTTAAAAAATAAACTGCATAAAAAGCCTTAACTTTTTATACAGTTTATTTTTTTAATCGTCATCTATAACCAAAACATATATATCCTTTCTTTTTGACATATCGGCGCCGAACAAAATATATGCCGCATCCGAAAACGTAGTGTCTTTTTCGTTCGACAGCACCAAAAATTCGCTGTCACTTTCAGCATTCGGCAGCCGCCCCTCAAGCGTATAGCAGTATTTATAATTCAGCACATCTGCGTTTGTTTCTATTTTTCGGAAAATCTCCCAATCATCATCAATCGGAATTTCCACGGTGTTTTCGCTTTCCCCTATTTGGTACGAATTTGCCCCGCCGAAATTACTTTCCCCGTCATTTCTCGGAACCTCGTATTTTCCGGCTGCCTTTTTAAAGCTGCCGTCTGCAACGCCGCACCGTGCGGCGTCGTTTTCTTCGCCCGTTTCATAGTACAGCGCACCGTCGATGCGAACCATTTTAATATCGTCTTTCTCGTATTCCTCTTCGTTTTTATTTCCTTTATTCTTTGTTATATTTATATTTGTCGGTCCGTCCGCACCACCTATAATACTGACATTTATATTTGCGCACCCGCACAGCACAATCGCCGCAAGCATAACAAATAAAACAATCTTTTTCACGTTATCACCCCCTAATTTATAAACATCGCATCACCGAAGCTGAAAAATCTGTACTTTTCTTCTACCGCGTGTTTGTACGCCGCAAGCACATTATCCTTTCCCGCAAGCGCACTTACAAGCATAATAAGTGTGGATTTGGGCAAATGGAAGTTTGTAATAAGCGCATCCGTTATTTTAAACTTATATCCGGGATAAATAAATATGTCCGTCCATCCGCTGCCGGGCTTAATTACGCCGTTTTGGGCAGCGCTTTCAACTGTTCTGCAGCTCGTTGTGCCTACACATATCACCCTGTTATTGGTTTCCTTTGCTTCATTTATGGCGTTTGCGGCTTCCTCGCTCACAGAATAAAATTCCGAATGCATTTTGTGCTTTGTCACATCCTCCGCCTTTACGGGTCTGAAGGTGCCGAGCCCAACGTGAAGTGTAAGATAAACAATTTTCACACCCATATCTTCAATTTCCGAAAGCAGTCCTTTTGTAAAATGCAGTCCCGCTGTCGGCGCCGCCGCGCTTCCGTTGTGCTTTGAATAGACCGTCTGATACCTTTCTTTATCTTGCAGTTGTTCCTTTATATAGTGCGGAAGCGGCATCTCTCCAAGCTCGTCCAATACGTTTTCAAACAGCCCCTCGTAAGAAAAGCGGACCCTTCTGTTTCCGCCGTCAAGAATTTCCAGTACGGTTGCGTTAAGCTTTCCGCCGCCGAACTCAAACTCCGCACCGACCTTGGCGCGCTTGCCGGGCTTTAGCGCTACCTCCCACTCGTCCGTTGTAAACCTGTGTAAAAGCAAAAATTCTATCGCACCGCCGCTCTCTTTCTTTTTTCCGTAAAGGCGCGCAGGAATTACGCGTGTGTCGTTAAGTACAAGGCAATCTCCCTTTTTTAGATAGCTTTTAATATTTCTGAAAACATCGTCCTTATATTCACCGCTGTTTTTGTCAAGCACAAGCAAGCGTGACGCCGCCCTGTCTTCAAGCGGGTGCTGTGCTATCCGTTCCTCCGGCAGATAATAGTCAAATTCCTCGGTATTCATAAAATGCTCCTTTAATTTTTCTGTTTAAGCAGATGTGTCAGCATACGAACACATCTGCTTAGGCAAACGGGACCCGAACACGTTTATTGCCTAATCAAGTGTGATATTTGTAAAGTAATGGTGCAATATGTCGGTATACGAAAACCCGCTTTCCGCCATACCGCGTGCGCCCCACTGGCTCATTCCCACACCGTGCCCGTACCCGTGCCCGGTTATGATATAATTTTCGGACTCTGCCGACAAAAGGCTGACCTCTCCTATAGAATACGCTCCGTTTATCGCTTTAAGCGCCACGGGCTTGCCCAAGCCGTCCGCACTGAGCACCGACAGCGGCGCGTCCGCCTTACCGGCTGTTGTCACGGCGCTTGCTGCTCCGTCAGACGTAATGCTGAATTTCTGGCTGTACAGTCCCAAAACGGTTCGGCATTTTTCAAGCTTTGCCGTATAGCTTGATTCGCTGCCCGTAAATGTAAGCTTTGTAACTCTGCCCGAGGAAGAAACCTCGTTCACGGCAATTGACTTAAGCGTGCCTATGTTCGCGCCGGCGTTTTTCAGCTTTTCTTCAATCTGCGTGCGCGTAAGCGTTACATTCCAATTATATCTTGACGCCTTCTGCGGATTTTCGTATTTATCCTCAACAGCTTTTAAATACCCTACTTCGTTACCCCATACGTTTTCACAGTTTTCGGTATATCCCCCGCTTGTTGCAAAAAAGTAAAGCGCTACGGGCTTGCCCTGATACTTTGCAACAATATTTTTCGTTTCGTTTACCGCACGGCGCGTATTTTCGTGTTCGCTTTCATATCCGCCGTACACCTGGCAATGTGTAGTCGCACAAACATCAAAGTCGTATCCTTTATGCGCATTTCCGCGGCACAATACATAATTTCGCGCGCAAACCGCCTGCGCTTTAAGTGCCTCTATAGGCCATGTATAGCTCATTTCCTTGCCAAGCACACTTGCAACGTAATCGTCCGTACCCAAAACATTCATCACGCAAATTTGCTCCGCCGCCTTAAGCTCTGCCAATATGTACCCGCGATAGGGCTTTCCGTCGCAATATATAAGCGAACCGTTTTGCGGCTGCAATGAAATTTTCAAGGTATTTTCCGCACTGAATTTTCCAAGCGCCGCAAACCCGGTAGAGCCTGCTTCTATGTACAGCTGTTCATCATTGCCGGCGGTATACAAAAGAGCCCCGCTTTGGGCATTGTAAACCATAATGCCTCCGCCCGAGCTTACCGAAAACGCCTTTGTATCGCCGCCGTATTTAAGCCCTACCTTAATCTCGCTTTTATAATCCGTCGCGCAGGTATTATTTGCCGAAAACAATAATATAATAGAAACTGTAAAAGCAATCAAAAAAAACATTCGTTTCATACAGACCAAACCCTTTCTTTACGGTTTTCGACATTTTTGCCTTAATTCCTTTATTTTTTCATTACTTTTGCCGAAAAAATTTGACACACCTCTTACGTAGTGGTATACTTATGTTGTATTTTACCAAAAAACAATTTAACAAAATCAGCGTTTATGCCCCGAAAGAAAGGATTGATTTTTATGAAAAAGCTTAGTATCGCCGTGGTAGGTGCTACGGGCATGGTAGGAAGAACTTTTTTAAAGGTTTTGGAGGAGGAAAAGCTCCCCGTTGAAAATTACTACCTTTTTGCTTCTGCACGCAGCGCGGGTAAAAAGCTTACGTTTATGGGCAAGGAATACACCGTTGAAGAGCTTAATGAAAACTCTTTTGACCGCGGCATTGATATTGCGCTTTTCAGCGCCGGCGGTTCGACAAGTGAAAAGTACGCCCCCATTGCAGCTTCAAAGGGCTGCGTTGTAATAGATAACTCCAGCGCATGGCGTATGGATAAAAACGTTCCCCTCGTAGTGCCCGAGGTTAATCCCGAGGATATTAAGCGGAACAAAGGAATAATCGCAAATCCCAACTGCTCCACCATACAGGCTATGGTTGCGCTTAAGCCGCTTGACGATAAATACAAAATCAAAAGAATTGTTTACTCGACCTATCAGGCAGTATCGGGCGCCGGGCTTGGCGGCTGGAACGACCTTGAAAACGGCCTTAAGGGAGAAAAGCCGACAAAGTTCCCGCACCCGATTGCAAACAACTGCCTTCCCCATATAGACGTATTTCTTCCGAACGGATATACTAAGGAAGAAATGAAAATGGTAAACGAAACGCATAAGATTTTGGGCCGCGACGATATACGCATTACAGCTACAACAGTGCGCGTTCCCGTATTTAACAGTCACAGCGAATCCATTAACGTTGAATTTTACAATCAGTTTGACCTTAAGGAGCTTGTGCAGACCTTAAAGGACGCCCCGGGCGTTGTAGTTCAGGACGATCCCGAAAATAACGTTTACCCGATGGCGATAAACGCTACAGGCACGAACGAGACCTATGTCGGCAGAATACGCCGCGACGAAAGCGTTGAAAGCGGTGTAAACCTTTGGGTTGTTGCCGATAACATACGAAAAGGCGCAGCCGCAAACGCTGTACAAATAGCAAAAAAGCTTATTGAATATATGAACGAATAAATTTCGGAGGTTTGTTATGAGAACAAAATCTGTTTTTGAAGGCTCTTGCTGTGCAATTATTACACCGTTTGACAGCAATATGCACCCGGACTATGAAGCTCTCGGGAAAATCGTTGACTATCAGACAGAAAACCAAACAGACGCAATTGTTGCCTGCGGAACAACGGGCGAGGCTTCCACGCTTTCCGATAAGGAGCATCTTGATGTAATAAGGTATATTGTTGAGCGTGTAAACGGCAAAATCCCTGTTATTGCGGGAACAGGCTCGAACGATACCGCACACGCCGTTATGATGAGCAAGGAGGCATACGCGATCGGTGCAGATGCACTTCTTACCGTAACGCCTTACTATAACAAATGCTCGCAGCGCGGGCTTGTGCACCACTTCAACACAATTGCGGACGCTACCCCGCTGCCCTGCATACTTTACAATGTACCGTCACGCACAGGCGTTAATATTTCGGCAGACACGCTCGATATACTTTCAAATCACCCGAATATTGCAGCGATAAAGGAAGCTTCGGGCAATATGGCGCAGGTTGTTTCGATGATTGCCCGCTGTGCCGACAGAATTGATTTTTACAGCGGCTGCGATGAAATCAACGTACCTATGATGTCAGTCGGAGCAAAGGGTGCAATATCCGTACTGGCAAACGTTTCGCCCAAGGCAACGCACGATATGCTTGCCGCTGCTCTTTGCGGCGACTTTAAAAAGGCTTCCCGCCTTCAGTTAGACTGTCTGGAGCTTATCTCCTCCCTGTTTTGCGATGTAAACCCCATTCCCGTAAAAACAGCGCTCGGCCTGATGGGCTTTTGCGGTGATAATATGCGGCTTCCGCTTTACAGGCTTTCTGAAGAAAACACACAGAGGCTTAAAAAATCTCTTGAAAATTGCAATCTTCTTTAAAACCGTAATTTTTATGCAGCTTACTTTCGGATGGTGATTTTATGACAAATGTAATTTTAGTAGGGATAAACGGAAAAATGGGGCATGTAATTTGCCGTATGGCGTCCGAATCCTCAAATGTTAATATTGTATGCGGGGTGGACGTAACCGCTGCACCCCAGGAAGAAATTCCCGTGTATTCCTCTTTTGACGACGTCTGCGAAAATGCAGATGTAATAATCGACTTTTCGCATCCGGCTTCGCTTTCTTCCACTCTTAAATATGCGGCTGAAAAGTCTTTACCGTGCATTATTGCAACTACGGGTTTTAATGAGGAACAAAAGCTGCTGATGAAAAAAGCTTCGGAAAATATACCGATATTTTTCAGCGCGAATATGTCACTCGGTATAAATCTTTTGATAGACCTTGCACAAAAAGCGGCGCGCCTTCTTTCTGACAGCTTTGACATTGAAATAACCGAAAAGCACCATAATCAAAAAATCGATGCTCCGAGCGGCACCGCACTTGCAATTGCAGACGCGATAAGCTCTTGCCGCGATGCCTCCTCGGAGTATATTTTTGACAGGCACAGCACGCGTAAAAAACGCAGTAAAAACGAAATAGGGATACATTCGGTACGCGGAGGAACAATTGTCGGAGAACACGAGGTTCTTTTTGCCGGCACTGATGAAATGATAGAGCTTAAGCACACTGCCTGCAGCAAAGAAATTTTTGCCGTGGGCGCGCTTAAAGCCGCTGTTTTTATGAAAGACAAGCCCTCGGGGCTTTATTCCATGAACGACCTGATAAATTCAAAAGAGGGTGATTTTTGATGCGCACACGTCTTTCAGACAGGATTTTGCCGTCTTATACTAAGGGCGAGGAAATTTTTAATATGGTTTCGCACATTGTCGGCGGTGCTTTGGGAATTGCATATCTTGTGCTTTGCGTCATTGTTGCGGCATTTCATAAAAGTGCAATCGGCGTTGTTTCATCCTGTATATACGGTGTATCCGTAATTTCGCTTTTTACAATGTCAAGCATATATCACGGTCTGCACGATTCCACGGCAAAGCGTGTATTTCAGGTTATCGACCATTGCACAATATATTTTATGATTGCGGGTACCTACACCCCGATTGCACTTTGTGCAATAAGGCGGCTCAGCCCCGCAAAAGGCTGGATAATTTTCGGTCTTATCTGGGCGATTGCAGCAGTAGCCGTTACCTTTACGGCTATTGACCTTAACAAATATAAGGTCTTTTCAATGATATGTTACATCGGTATGGGTTGGCTTGTTGTTTTCTTTTGGCCAATTACCTACCGTGCCATAGGCTTCGGCGGAGCGGTATTTTTGGTTCTCGGCGGCATTTTGTATACAATCGGGGCAATTTTATATTCCCACGGAAAGAAAAAGGCGTATATACACAGCATTTTTCACCTTTTTGTAAATGCTGCCAGCCTTCTTCACTTTTTCTGCATTTTGTTTTACGTGCTGTAGGCTTCGGAGGAATTGTATGGATAAAACCGTGTTTAAAGGCTCTGCCATGCTTTCGCCCGTACCCCCTGTAATGGTTTCCTGCGGGGACGGGGAAAATATAAACGTTTTTACCGTTGCGTGGACGGGCACAATGTGTACAAGCCCGCCGATTACCTATATTTCGGTTCGCCCATCGCGATATTCTTACGGGTTTATCGAAAAAAGCGGGGAGTTTGTAATAAATCTTGTTCCGCGGCGTCTTGCCGCCGTGTGTGATTCCTGCGGGGTTGTAAGCGGGCGCGATATAAACAAATTTAAAAAATATTCTCTTACACCGCAAAAGGGTGTGCTTGAATGTGTGCCGATTATAGCGGAGTGTCCGGTAAATATTGAATGTAAGGTTTCCCAAAAGCTTTCTCTCGGCACGCACGATGTTTTTATCGCGGAAATTGTGCGTGTGAACGTCAACAGCGAGCTGATTGATAAAAAAGGCGCAATAGCCCTTTGGAAAGCAGATCTTATCGCATACGCTCACGGAAGCTACTACACTCTCGGTTCACACATCGGGAAGTTTGGCTTTTCCGTACAAAAGAAAAAGAAAAACAGGCGGCGTCCGCGATAATCTGCGGTAGCCGCCTTTAAACGGAGATGATTGTTTTGAATACTTTACTTTCCTGCAGATTCTTTACCGTAAACAAGCAAAAATGCCTTATCAGGGATTTAACAAAAGAAAACGAGATTGCAGTTCTTATAACACATACAGGGAGTGCCGCTCTGCATTTCGGGGGCAGCGCCTCGCGCATTAAAGAGGGCGAATTTGCCGTAATACCGCCGTCTACCGAATACGAATATGCAGCGTCGTACCGTAAAAGGTCCGAAATGTGTTTAATTACCCTGTGTATTTCAAAGATGCCCGATATTCCGCAAAAAGGTTGTATTTTATCAAACTGCAGGCTTGATGAAATTTTGCGCCGCGCCGCTTTTTATTTAACAAAAAAAGAAAACAGTCCTAAGCTTTCTTTCATTGCCGACGAAATCATACATCTTTTGAACGAAACGACAAGTTCATTGGCTTTAAACAAGGTGCTGGATGATTTAGCCTTTAATATACAGAGAAATCCCGAATCAAAGCACGACGTTGCCGCATGTGCCGAATCGTTAGGTTTAAGCGCCGACCGCTTTTCACAGATTTTTAAAAAGCGCTTTGGGTTTTCCCCTCACCGTTTCCAGCTTTTGCTGCGCGTGGAAAAAATAAAATATTATCTTGAGCATACATCGCTTAACCTCTCCGCCATTTCTAAGCTTACGGGAAGCGGCAGTGCTATGCAAATGTCGCACTTATTTTTAAGATATACGGGTGTTACCCCGTCAAATTACCGAAAAACCTTTAAGAAAAAGTAATATAATTATTGAAAATTTCACTTTTTTTTGATATAATACATTAAAAGAATGGAGGAAAAGATTATGAAAAAGCTATTATCGGTCTTAATTGCAGCTGTTTTACTTATGACATCGCTTTGCGCGGGAGCTGCTTCGCTGGATTTTCTTACAAATCCTTCTGTAAATCTTACGCAAAATTCACAGTTTAGCATTAAGTTTGACAACCCCAAGGATATATGCTCTCTTTTAAAAGAGCTTAATATGCCCAAACAGGTAAGCTACTTTACGGATATGGAAAAGCTTCTTGCGGGGCTTCTCAGCTTTGAGGGTACATATAATGCAAAGATTGATTGTGCCAAGGACTATTCAAAAGGAAAGGTTGAGGTTACAAGCACAATTTTAAATAATACCGATGTGAACAGGAATTTAAATATATCTTCAAAAAGCAATTTCGGTGTGTGGGTTGATTATGATATGACATCGCAGACACCGCGCTTTAAAACAATCGTTTCCTATCCTTTTATGGATCGCTACCTCGTTTCCGATTCTGCCGAGACGGAGAAGCTCGTTCCCGGGCTTACGCAGTACTATTCCAATGTTCTTAACAAAAATTTTGTGGACAGCACAAACACCTTTGCGGCAGGGCTTTTGGCAAAGTATGCGAATATAAACGTTTCCGGCGGCAAATGTACGATTAAGATTGACAATGCCGGGCTTCTCTCTATGATTCGCGAAGGGATGGGGCAGCTTTCTGCAATATGTGCGCCGCTTTTAGGCGATAAGCAGTCAAAGGCAGACTTTGAAAATGCCCTCGGTGCGCTTTCTTCGTTTAAGGACTTTACAATACTCGGCAAAGACGGAATAACGCTTACATATAATTTTTCCGGAACTAAAATAACCTCTTACACCGGCGATATTGACATAAGCCTTGACTTAAAGGAGCTGTACAAAAATATCACCGGAAACGACTGGGGCTTTGTAAGCCAGGGCAAGATTGATTTTACGGTTACGACAAAGGGCACATGCTCAAACTATGACAAAACCTCTGTCACGCTTCCCAATATTACGAAGGAGAATTCTGTGCCTGCCGAATCATTGCTTTCTTCGGCAGGCACATCCGACACAGATTTCCCCCTCTTTGGTGAAAACAAGTTCGGTGCAAAAAGCGTATTCGGAATTTCGCCGCAGCTTCCCGTAATTGATGCAAACGCATATCTTCCGCTTCGCTCTGTGCTTGAAGATTCATTGGGGGACAAATGCTCTATTTCCTACGACAACGGTGCCGTTACAATATCGGTTGACGGCAGCAGCCCCATTTATATCAATGAAAACAGCGATAAAGCATATAAAGACAACGAAGAGTATTTGATAGGAAAGGTCACTCTGATTGACGGTAAGCTTTACGTTTCGCAGCGCTTTTTTGAAAAATATTTTGGGCTTACACTTGTAAGCGCAACGTATGATTTATTTGAACACGAATATTCGTTTTACCTTGAAAACAACTGATTTACAAATTATATAAAATAAAGGAGTAAAAAAAATGTCATTTCTTGCTATTGATATCGGCGCTTCAAGCGGGCGGCATATGCTCGGTGAAAGAGTAAACGGAAAAATAGTTCTTACCGAGGTGTACCGGTTTAAAAACGGTCCGAAAATGAAAAACGGTCATTTATGCTGGGACGGCAAGCAGCTGTTTTCCGACATTATTGCCGGAATGAAGAAGTGCGGCGAAATGGGTATTACGCCCGAAAGCGTTGCCATTGACTGTTTCGGGGTGGATTTTGTTCTTCTTGACGAAAATGACTGCCTTATAGGTGATACTGTTTCATACCGTGACGAAAGAACGCTTAAGGTTAAGGACGAGGTTTTCGGTATTATAAACGAAGACGGTCTTTTTGCCCGCACGGGAATTGCATATCAGCCGTTTAATACTATTTTCCAGTTATATGCTGTTAAGAAGGAATCTCCCGAAGATATGAAGCGTGCAAAATCATTTTTGATGCTTCCGGAATATTTTAATTTCCTTCTCACGGGCGTAAAAATGAACGAATTTACAAACGCTTCCACAACGCAGCTTGTAAACGTTAAAACGCGTGAGTATGACAGCGAGCTTTTGTCTATGCTCGGCATCCCCTCCGACCTTTTCGGAAAGCTTCATATGCCGTCAGAGGTTGTCGGCGAATTGCTTCCCGAAATACAAAAGCTTGTAGGTTATAACTGCAAGGTTGTTTTGGCAGCAAGCCATGATACAGGCTCTGCCGTTATGACAGTTCCCAATGAGGATGACGCCATTTATATAAGCAGCGGAACATGGTCGCTTATGGGAGTACTTCTTAACAAGCCCAACTGCACCAAAGAAGCAAAGGACGCAGGCTTTACCAATGAAGGCGCTTTTGACGGAAAGGTTCGTTTCTTGAAGAATATAACAGGCTTTTGGGTTGTACAGCAGCTTCGCGAACAAATTCCAATTAACGAAGGCTTCGGCGAAATGTGTACGATTGCGGAAAAATCAGGCTATGATACACCGATTGACATCAACAGCCCCCTTCTGTTTTCACCCAAAAATATGCAGGAGGCAGTGCTTACGCAGCTTGAAAACCAAGGCGCACCGAAGCCGAAAAACGTTGCCGAGCTTTTGGCTGCCGTTTACCACGGCATGGCATACGGCTATAAAAAAACAGTTACAGAGCTTGAAGAAATTACCGGCAAAACCTATAACACCATATACATTATAGGCGGCGGAAGCCAGAACGGTTTTGTAAACAGGCTTACCGAAAAGTACAGCGGGAAAACCGTTAAAACAGGTGAGATTGAAGCAACCGCAATAGGAAATATTATGGCGCAGGAAGGCGCAAATCTTAAGTAACTTTAGGAGCTTCTTATGGATTTTAAAAAGATTGATAACAAATACAGATTTGTTCCGTTTTGGTCGTGGAACGAAAAGCTTTCCACCGACGAAACCGCACGACAGATCGATGTTATGGAAAAGGCAGGTATCGGCGGCTTTATTATGCATGCCCGCGGCGGGCTTGAAACGGCTTATATGGGTGACGAATGGTTCCGCAATATATCCGTTGGTATCGATGAAGCCAAAGAGCGCGGTATGAAGGCTTGGGCATATGATGAAAACGGATGGCCGAGCGGATTCGGTGCAGGAATAATAAGCGGCAAAGGGCTCGATTTCCAGCAGAAATTTTTAAGAATGGAATCGGGAGCACCGACAAACGACCGCACTATTGTTTATAAAGACGGCTATCATTTTTACTACGATGTAAACCCATATTACGTGGATTTAATGAATCCTGAGGTTACAAAAGCTTTTATAAAAGAAATATACGAACCGTATTACGAAAAATATAAAAATTCGTTTGAGGGATTTTTCACCGACGAACCGCAGCTTGCACATACCGGAAACGGGCTTTGTATTCCGTGGAGCTTTATTCTTCCGGCAGAATACAAAAAAGAATACGGTGAAGAGCTTTTGGAAAAGCTTATAGAGCTTTTCCGCCCCGTAGGGAACTACGAAGATACACGCATAAAATTCTGGCTTTTGGTAACAAAGCTGTTTTCCGAAAACTTTATGCGTACAATTTATAACTGGTGCGATGAACGCTCGCTCAAGCTTACAGGGCATTTGCTTTGTGAAGAGGAGCTAATCTCGCAGCTTGTGTCCTGCGGAAGCACAATGCCTGCATATGAATATTTTCATATGCCCGGTATGGATTGGCTCGGAAGAAATGTGCGCGAATGTCTTACGCCGCTTCAGGTGTCCTCCGTGGCACACCAGCTTGGGAAAAAGGAAGTACTTTCCGAAACATTTGCGCTGTGCGGGCATAATGTAAGCTTTGATGAATTAAAGCATATCACGCAGCACCAGATGGCGCGCGGAATAACCAGAATTTGCCCGCACCTTGAGGGATATTCGATACGCGGTCTGCGAAAGCGTGACTATCCCCCGGCTATGTATTTTCAGCAGCCCTGGTGGGAGGAATACCCGGGCTTTACAGAAACCGTGTCACGCATCGGAATGATACTTTCCGAGGGCAGCGTAAAATTTGACACATTGCTCTTGCACAATCAAACCACGGCTTGGGCTCTTTACGATGCTAACGACGATTGCAAGCCCCGCATAAAAGAATATAACGACGCTCTTTTGGAAGCAATAAGGGTGCTTGAAAAAAAGCATATACCGTTCCACCTGGGCGACGAAATTATTCTTTCCCGCCATGCACATATTGAGGACGGATTCTTCGTCGTAGGCACGCAGCGTTACAAAAACGTTGTTTTGCCGCCGAATAAACACCTGTTAAAATCTACGGTTCAGCTTTTAAACGAGTTTGAGCACGCGGGAGGATGTATAACAACGGCGGATAAGCTGCCCGAAAACGATATATGCGAAAATGAAGATTTGTGGTATACCGTGAGAGAGCTTGACGGATGCAAAATTCATTACTTTGCAAACAGCACCGACAAGGAATTTACCGCCAATATCACGCACGGCAGCAAAATGATAAACCTTGAAACGGGCGATGTTTTACCTTTCTATGGGATTTACAAGTTCCATGCTTATGAGAGCATTATGGTTATTGACGACGGCTCTGCCGCTCCGTCACGCCCGTTTAAAAAGCAGCCCAAAATTCTTGACATTTCCGGAGAATGGGAGGTTTCAGACTTCGGCGACAACGCCCTGACCCTTGATACCTGCACGGTGTATTTTGACGGCGAGCTTGTGGGCGAAAACATAAATGCCCCGGACGTGATACATATGGCGCTTGCGCTTAAACGCAATGTGCTTATAAAATGCGACTATACGTTTGAGATCCGCGCTGTTCCGGACAGAATAAAGCTTGTGTTTGAAACGCCCGAAAAATTCACCGTTTCATTAAACGGCGCTCCGCTGACCTCTTCCGATAAAGGTTATTTCATAGACAAATCAATGCGTGTTTTTGACATTGCACCGCTTGTAAACGAAGGCACAAATACAATTTCTCTTACAACAGATTACACGCCGTCCCCGCAGCTTTTATCCTCACTTTCCAAAGCTCTTTCCTTTGAGGGTGAGAAAAATAAACTCTGCTTTGATACGGAAACGGAAGCGGTTTATATTATCGGCAACTTTTCCGTTATGAACGACGGCGGCTTTGTTCAGCTTGACAAAAACGCCGTCCGCTCCAAGGGAAGCTTTTATATCGACAAGCCGAAAAAATTTGTTTCCGCGGCTAACCTTGAACAACAGGGGTTTGCATTTTTTGCAGGTCGGCTTACGCTTAAGAAAAAGTTTAATTTATCCGACGCGGGATATGCATTGTCCTTTAATAAAAAAGGTGTAAATGCAGTAAATGTGAAAGTAAACGGAAAAAGCGCAGGTTCGGTGCTTTGGGCGCCTAACGAGTGCGATTTATCCGATTACCTTACGAAAGGCGATAATACAATAGAGATTACGCTTGTCAACAACCTACGTAATCTGTTAGGTCCGCATCATCTTCCCATTGGTGAAAGCTATACCGTTTGCCCGCACGATTTTTATAAAGCCCCGTGCGTATGGAACGGTATGAAGCCCACCCCGTGGAATGATTGTTATTGCCTTGTCGAATTTGGAATTGAATAATTATAAGGAGGTTTTTTTATGAAAAAAGTTATCATCACTATAGGGCGTGAATTTGGAAGCGGCGGGCGTGAAATAGGCATTAAGCTGTCTGAAAAGCTTGGCATACCCTTTTACGACAAAGAGCTTATCGTACGCACCGCGGAAAAGTCAAATCTTGAACAAAGTATTATAGAACGGTATGACGAGCAGCACGCCTTTCCGGCATTTTCATCATCAAATATTTTTGATATTTATCAAATGCCTATGTCTGACAGGGTGTACATTGCCCAGGCGGACGTTATACGCGATATTGCCTCCAAAGGCAGCTGCATTATAGTCGGAAGATGTGCAAACTTCATACTTGCGGACGATCCCAATTGCTTCAGTGTATTTATTCAGGCTCCTATGAAGGATAAGGTTAACCGCAAGCGCCCGCTTCTTGAAGGCAAGACAGACAGTGAAATTGAATCGCACATAAGAAGGATAGATAAAAAGCGCGCTAAATATTTCACTTATTATACAGATTTAATATGGGGCGGCGCCGCTAATTATGACCTGTGCATAAACAGCAGTCTTTTGGGAATTGACAAAACGGTTGACCTTATTATAGACGCCGTTAATCTTCGCGGATAAGCAGCTTTATAACTAAAAAGAGAGCTGTTTAAAAAGTCAATTGACTTTTTAAACAGCTCTTTCATTCTAGGGGATAGGAAAAAAAGCTTCAGAACGGACAAACTGAACCCGAAGATGTATATAGATACTTCGAGAGGTGAAGTTTGTTCGTAGCAA
>CAKSNY010000023.1 GCA_934476455.1 uncultured Clostridia bacterium
GCTTAAGCTGCCGCACCAATCCTTTTTTATACTGTCGCATTAAATGACAAACACCCAAAAGGCAGCCGTAGCATACGTTACGGCTGCCTTTTTTTCGGCTGTTTTTGTTTACCTTAATGTATTTAAAAACTCAGCCCATTATCTCGTCCGGATCGTCATATGCGGTTCTTGCGGGAATAATCCAAATCATCTGAGTTTTTCCGTCCCACTCAACGCGGCAATCCAACGCATCTGTTATATCGCGAAGCTTAAAATAATTGTTTCCTTCAATATTGTAGCAGGTTGCCTTAATCGGCACGCCGTCAAGCGTTAAAAATACCGACGAGGAAAGCGCTGTTCTTTGGTTGCCGTCGCCCGGTGTTAATTCACCGCCGACCGATGTGTAATCATAAAAACTCAGCATATCAATAGAATTTGTCGCACTGTCATACTTAATATCAAAGGTCTTAATTGTTCCGTCAAGAATTTTTGCAATATCTCTCAGCTTAAAGTAGTTGTTGTCATCGATGTTGTATGCTACGGTGTTATATTTTAAGCCGTCGAGGCAAACAGTCTGCGTTTTTGCGACAGACTTTTTGCTAAATCCGTTTCCGGGATAATATGTAAATATATCGTGCTTATCATCCTCGTGAACCAAATAGCGAATTTCCCCGCCATAGAAAATAGTGTAGATTTTTCCTGTTATAATCCATGGCTCTATATCGGCAGGATCTATTCCGGGAATATCTCTCATATCTGCATCGCGGTCAAACGAAAATTCTTCAATACCGTACACATTTACCCATTCCCTATCGTGTATCTTATTGATGTCACCGTTGTTTGAACGAACCCACTTACCGTACTCTGCCATCTTGTTCTCATCAACGTTGATATATCCGTAACGGTAATTTTTCAGCTTTGCGAGTCCTTCGGCAGAATAGGTCAGTGCGCCCCATTCTCCCCAGGGCGTATCTACAGACAAAACGCCGATAGGCGCACCGAGCACCGCCGTGTCCGCCGCGGACATGGTTTTGGTAAGTTCACCGAGATTGCTTGTCGGAATGTAACATTCCTTTGAGTTAAACCAAATTTTTGAATTTGTTCCGTCATAGTCTTTGTCTATAACGTCGATTGACGTACCTTGTTTAACCGAACCGACAACAGAGGAACCGTCGGAAATGTCACAGTTAACGGTTGCTGTCGCCTTGTACTGCGTTGTCGGCTTTTGCATGTTTGCGCGCTGCATATTCACATACTTTGCGTCAACATAATAAAGACCTTTCTTATAGTAAATCTTATAATGACCGTTTTGCGGGGTACTGTCTACAATCTGAACCGACTGATTGATTTTGATAATGCCTGATTTTACATAATCCGTAGCATCGGGCGTGGTTTTAACCATTAAAAGACCGGTTGCCCTGCCTACAGCCTCAATCTGCGGAGGCGTTGATACCTGATTGTTAATATCCAAAATATAGCAATTTTTTCTCGGGAAGAAATATACGGCAGGCTTCCAGCTTGTGAAAGCGGTACCGTCTTTCTCGCCGCACTGTCTGATTGTGCCGCGTGATTCGTCAACACCGCCCTCGCTCCATACGGCAACCCACTTCTCATTATAGGCAACAACTTCAAACTCACTTGTTACCGTAGCGTAAAATGCCGTGTTAGCGTTTGATTCCGTTCTGCTCTTTTCTGCAAACGGCGGGTCATACCCTATTTCTTTAAGTTCGTCAAGTCTTCTGGCATGATAGTTCATCGGCGGATTGCCGGGATAGAACGAAGCTTTTACTGAGCCGATTTTCCCTTCATCGCCTATATGTACAATAGCCATTCCCACAAGCGGCAATGAGGCGGGGCGGTCGTGCCTTACCCATTCCGTCGGTACTTTGGCATAAAAGTTTCTTTCTTTGCCCTCGGTTGTTTTACTTCCGCCGTAAATGTAATCCGAAAGAAATGTCATCTCTATTGCGTGCTGATACTTGTCAGTATCGGAAGAAGCCCATTGTTTGTTTAAATCCTTTTCAACAGCATTGCCGGCATCAAGTATCGGTGTTGTTTCCCGAGCCGTTGTATAGGCAAGAACATATCCGACCGTGCCGTCCGAAAGCTGAATTTTATGGAATTTTCTGTTATCCTCTCCGACTACATAAGCCTCTAAAACTGTCACTCTCGCCCCTTTGCTGACCTCGCTTATACCGCCTGAATAAGCGGGTTTTTTTGTAACGTTTACAGTGCCGCCGTATACAACATAGGCGGTATCGCCCGCCTTTAGTTCGGCTGCAAACGCAGCAGTACAAAGCAGCATAAACGTGCAAAGCACTGCCGTTAAAATTTTTTTCAACACACTAATTCCTCCCTTTATTTTTTACGTTAATTTATTAGAATTTGTGTACCTTGATAATTATATACCATATCAAGTTAATATGCAAGGGTCTTGAAAAAATTATGCCAAAATCAGAAAAAGGGCTTACAAATACAGAAAATTAAATATAATAAGCTTTTCACATTCTCTGTCTATATCGTGTATCCGCCGTCACAGGCTATAACCTGCCCCGTTATAAACGCTGCCTCGCTTGACGCAAGATAAAGCGCAAGGCTTGCAGCCTCCTTGGGTGTTCCTATTCTTCCGAGGGGCGTTTCTTCGCAAAAAGCAGCGCGTGCCGCCTCATTTACGGCGCTGTTCATTTTTGTATCTATAAATCCCGGCGCGATAGCATTTACCCTTATGTTTGACGGGCCAAGCTCCTTTGCGCACGCCTTTGTAAATGCTGCCACCGCACCCTTTGACGCGCTGTAGCAGCTTTCCATCGCCGCGCCGCTTATCCCCCATATTGATGATATATTTATAATGCAGCCGGATTTTTTCCTTATCATAATCGGCACGGTATGCTTTGTGCATAGAAACGTTCCGCGAACGTTTACCGCAAAAACCTGTTCCCATTGTGAAAGCGGCATTGCGTCGACGAAATCTGTCTTACAAATTCCCGCGTTGTTTATAAGAACATCTATTGTGCCGTATGCGCCGCATACATCACTTACCATAGCCGAAACAGCTGCTTCGTCGCTTACATCCGCTTTATAAATATATGCGCCGCCAAGCTCCTTTGAAAGCGCAAAAGCCTCTTTTTCGCTTGAATTATAATTTATCGCCACGCTGTAACCCGCATCATAAAATGCACGCGCGGCAGCCGCGCCGATTCCCACCGCGCCGCCTGTTATAAGAACGGTTTTTTTCACTTTGTTATCCCTCTTTTACGTAACTGAGTGCGTCGGAAAGATTTTTCACGGCAATAAGCTTTATTCCGTCGCACTTGTCTATGGCGCCCAGGCTGTCAAACGGAAGCATGCACCGTTTAAAGCCCATTTTCTTTATTTCCGCAACCCTGCGCGCCGCCTGTGTTACGGTGCGCACCTCACCGGTTAATCCGACCTCGCCGAAAAATGCCATATCAGCAGGCAGCGGCGTATTTTTAAAGCTTGAAGCTATCGCCATAGAAACCGCAAGGTCGGTTGCCGTTTCGTACATACGTATTCCGCCGGTTACGTTTACGTATGCGTCAAGTGCGCCTACGTTAAGCCCCACCCTTTTTTCAAGCACCGTCATAAGAAGCGTTACCCGGTTATAATCAACGCCGGATGCCATCCTCTTCGGCATTGAAAAGCTGCTCGCCGATACAAGTGCCTGAATTTCCGCAAGGATTGGGCGTGTGCCTTCAACAGAGCATACTATTGCAGACCCCGGCGCGTCCACCGGGCGCCCCGAAAGAAGCATAAGCGAGGGGTTTGGCACATCCTTAAGCCCGCCGTCCGTCATTTCAAAAACGCCTATCTCATTTGTCGAACCAAAGCGGTTTTTAACCGCCCGTACTATTCTGTAGCTTTGGTGTCTTTCACCCTCAAAGTACAAAACGCAGTCTACCATATGTTCAAGCACACGCGGGCCTGCAATTGCCCCCTCCTTTGTCACGTGTCCTACTATAAAATATGTTATCGCGCTGCGCTTTGCCGACTCCATAAATTTCATTGTGCACTCTCTTACCTGTCCTACGCTTCCGGGGGCAGAGGTAAGGCTCTCCGAATAGAATGTCTGTATTGAATCTGCTATTACAAAATCCGGCGATACGTTCTCTATTGTTTCCATAATCGCGTCAAGATCGGTTTCGTTAAGCACGTACAGCTTATCGCTGATTGCGCCCAGCCTGTCCGCACGCAGCTTTATCTGCTTGTCAGACTCCTCCCCCGATACATACAAAACCGTTTTTTCGGCGGAAATATTTTTTGCAACCTGCAACAGCAGTGTAGATTTCCCTATTCCCGGCTCTCCGCCGCACAAAACGAGCGACCCTTTTACAATGCCGCCGCCCAAGACACGGTCAAGCTCCTCGGAGCCGCTTTTTTCCCGCTCGCCCTCTTTGGTTGATATTTCCGATATTTTAAGCGGTGCCGACGCTCCTTTTTTCACCGATACGGCTGCACGGCTTTTCTGCACGGTTTCCTCCGTCATTGAATTCCACGCGCCGCAGGCAAGGCACCGCCCCATCCATTTTGAATATTCGTTGCCGCATTCCCTGCACACAAAAACAGTTTTATTTTTCAATATGCGTCACTCCCGTACGGTAATCCGCGGTACACGTTTTCCTATACCGCATACAATTTCATAGCTGATTGTTCCTGTAATATCCGCTATATCCTCAGCTGTTATCTCTTTATCTCCGTTTTTTCCTATAAGCGTAACCTTTGTTCCGGTTTGTACGTTATCTATATCATCTACATCCACCATAAACTGATCCATACATACCCTGCCGAGAATTTTTGCCTTTTTCCCGTTTATCAGCACATACCCCTTATCGGAAAGCGCGCGCGGATATCCGTCGGCATAGCCTGCGTGTACTGTTGCAATGCGCATCTCTCTCGGCGCGGTAAATTTTCTTCCGTAGCTTACGGTATCACCTTTGTAAATGGTGCGAACGCTTACAACGCGGCTTATAAGCTCCATAACGGGCTTTAGCGCAAGCGTGCTTCGCAAAACCTCTTTTGAGGGGTACAGTCCGTACAAAATTATCCCCGGGCGAACCATATTAAAGCCATACTCCGAAAGCTCCATTACAGCGGCGCTGTTTGCCGCGTGCTTAACCTTTACATCAACGCCCCGTTCTTTAAGCCCCTCGCAAAACGCACAAAAGCGCCTTGCCTGCAAATGCGTAAATTCTTTGTCAGCTTCATCAGCTGCGGCAAAATGCGTAAATATGCCCTCTGTTTCAATAAAAGGCAGCCTTGAAACCGCTGCGGCGTCCGAAATGCCGCTCTCCGTACACGGAAAGCCGATTCTGCTCATACCTGTGTCAACCGCAAGGTGAACAACGGCTTTTTTTCCCATTTTCCGCGCGGTTTCCGAAAGACTTTTTGCCTCCTTCGCATCGTAAACTGTTAATATAACATCATTTTCTATTGCGTCTTTATAGCTTTGCGAAAAAGTATGCCCCAAAAGCATAACGGGCTGCTTAATGCCGTGCTCGCGCAAATCTTTTGCCTCTTCAATAACGGCAACGGCAAACCTGTCGGCATACGGCGAAAGAATACACGCCGTACGCACCGCGCCGTGGCCGTATGCGTCTGCTTTTATTACGGGCATTATCATTGTGTCTTTACCTATATGCTTCTTTATTTCTTTTATGTTTTCTTCAAGTGCCGCCGCACTTATATTTGCGCATATACGCATATAATTTTCCATTATACAAAACCCTTCTTCAGCCTGATATCAGTCTTTAAACACATCTGTATTTTCGCGGATATATGCAACCCAGCTTGCCGCCGTAAATGCCGCCGCCGCCCATATTACGGCATATGTTGCTGTAGGCAGCGTCTTACAAAAAGCTATTGAAAAAATCAGCGAAAACATCTGTACGTTTGTTTTTACCTTTCCCCACATAGACGCGGCAATTACCTTTCCCTTTGCACCGGCAACCACACGCATACAGGTAACGAAAAACTCGCGCGATATTATTATCATAACAGCCCATACGCTTGCATAGCCCGACACCGCAAGGCACAAAAGCGCGCCGAACGTCAAAAGCTTATCCGCAAGAGGGTCCATAATCTTTCCGAAAGACGATACAAGGTTATACTTCCTTGCAATAAATCCGTCTAAAAAGTCGGTTATACAAGCCATTATAAAAAGTATAACCGCAAAAACCGCGTGCCCCGTGAGCATAAGCGCCATAACCGCCGGCACCAAAACCATCCTGAACATTGTAAGCTTATTGGGTAAATTCATCATTGCTCATCCTTTCCATACTCCTCGCCGTATAAATCATATGTATCGGCGTCCTTTATTAAAACCTGTAAAAACTCTCCGCTTTCTATGTCGCGGTGTGCGCCGAAATAAATCTTGGGGTCAATCTCTATGCTTTCTCCCCCGCTTCTTCCGTACCACAGATTATCCTCAAATCCCTCTGCAAGCACCCGGACGCATTTTCCTATCATTTCTTTGTTTCTTTCCTCCGAAATATTTGCGCAAAGCTCCATAACGGCGCTGTAGCGCTGCTCTTTTATTCCTTCGTCAATCTGCCCGGGCATCTTCGCTGCGGGGGTTTTCTCCTCGCGCGAATATTTAAATGCGCCCACACGGTCAAACCGCACCTCTTTCAAAAAGCTTACAAGCTCTGAAAACTCTGCCTCGGTCTCTCCGGGGAAACCTACTATAATGCTTGTTCTCAGCGTTATTTCGGGAATTTCCGCCCTTAACCTTTGCACAAGCTCTTCCATACTCTTACGGTCGGTTTTTCTTCCCATACGCCGCAAAACGCTGTCGCTTCCGTGCTGAACGGGGATGTCAAGATATTTTACAATCTTTTCCTCATCGCGGATTGTTTCTATAAGGTTTTCGTCAATTTCCTCCGGATAACAATAATGCACACGCACCCACTTTATTTTGTCAATGCGGCAAAGCTGTTTTAAAAGCTCTGCCAGCTTTTTTTCGCCGTAAAGGTCAATGCCGTAACGCGTTGTATCCTGTGCTACAACAATTATTTCGCGCACGCCGCTTTCCGCAAGTTCGTTTGCCTCGTCCAAAAGCTCTGCCATATCACGGCTGCGGTATTTTCCGCGGATTGAAGGTATCGCACAGTATGTGCAGTGATTGTCGCACCCCTCCGCAATCTTAAGATATGCAGTATATGCAGGCGTTGCGCTTATGCGCGGCATAGGCGGCACGGTTTTGTTAATATCCTCAATATATCCGTTCTTTTTCCCGCCAAGCCCATCTCTTACAGCGTCTGCTATTTTGTCTATCGCCGTGGTGCCTATAAGCACATCCACCTCGGGAAGTTCCGTTTTCATCTCCTCAAAATAGCGCTGCACAAGGCAGCCGCAGGCAACAAGCAGGCGGCACTTTCCGCTTTTGTACTTTGCCATTTCAAGTATTGTGTTTATTGATTCTTCTTTGGCGCTGTCAATAAAACCGCAGGTATTTACCACGATAACCTCCGCATTATCTGTATCAGCGGTAAGTTCAAATCCGTTTTGCGCCAAAACGCCCATCATATTTTCGGTATCGCACAGGTTTTTATTGCACCCAAGCGAAACAAAGCCTATTTTTACAGCCAATTGTTTTCCACCTCTTTAAATTCCTCCTCCGAAACAATATCTTCAAACGAACACAGCTCGTTCATTGCGCCGCGTATTTTTTCCGCCTGGAAGCCGCGCCGCGCAAAATATGAAAAAATTCTTCTGCGCTCCTTCGGGCTTTTCATATCCGCGCCGGAAAATCTTTTTTTCATCTCGGAATACAGTGCCGTGCCCGTTTCCTCCTCCTCCGCGTCAAGCGCCGACTCTATAATTTCACGGTCTATCCCGCGGCGCAAAAGCTCGGCTTTTATACGGTGCATACCCCATTTTTTTATAGTTATGCAATCTTTTACATAGCGCTGTGCATAGCGCACATCGTCAATATATCCGTATTCTTTTAAAAATTCTATTTCGCCGAAAATCTGCTCTTCGGTATAGCCTTTTTCTTTTAATCTTTCGTATATTTCCTTTTGCGTTCTGTCCTTAAAGCTTATAAGCCTAAGGGCGCAATCTCTGCAGCTAATCATCCAAAAACTCCATAAAAACAAGATTTGCAAGGTCCGTTCCGCGCCTTGTAAGGCGCAGCCGCCCGTGCCTGTTTTCAAGCAGCCCTTTTTTTATAAGCGGCTGCACCCTTTCGGGAAATTCCCCGTTATATTCTATTCCGCGCGTAAGCCGCAGCCCAAGCATAAAAAGCTCAAGCTTACGTTCGTGCGGGGAAATTTTTGTAACATTTTCCCTTTCGCTGCCCGCAATGTATTTTTGTATATCGCACACATTCTGCCACCTGTAACCGTCTGCATACGAGTGCGCCCCCGCACCTATGCCGTAATATTCGTAATCCTGCCAGTAGCGCATATTATGCAGGCTTTCATAGCCCGGCGCGGCATAGTTTGATATTTCATATTGCATAAGCCCCATTTTCTTCAGCCTGTCTGCGGTATGCCAATACATTTTTCTTTCCGTATCCTCATCGGGAAGGTTAAGCTCCATATCATAAAACGGCGTGTTTTCCTCAACGATAAGCGAATATGCCGAAACGTGCTTCGGTGCTGTTTTTTCTATGCAGCTCAGGGAATAATCCAGGCTTTCCGGTGTTTGACCGGGTATTGCAAGCATAAGGTCAAGGCTTATATTGTAAAAACCCGCGTCGCGGCAAAGCCTTACCGCTTCAAAAATATCATTTGCGCCGTGCGCCCTGCCCAGGGCGGAAAGCTCCTCCTCCACAAAAGACTGCGCCCCCAGGCTTATGCGGTTTATACCTGCCGCCCTGAGGTCTTCAAGAAGCGATATATCAACCGTTTTGGGGTTTGCCTCCACCGTAAATTCATAACCGGGAAGAAAGGAAAAATGCTTTTTCACCGCGTAGACAATATCCAAAAGACGGCTGCCTATCGATGTGGGCGTACCGCCGCCTATATACACCGTCTGCGTTTCTTTCAGCGGGCATTTTTCTATTTCCTTTATAACGGCTCTCTTGTATTCATCTGCGCTTTTCCTGTCGCAAACCGAGAAAAAATCGCAGTAAAGGCATTTTTTTATACAGTAAGGTATATGAATATAAACCATATCAATCCAGCTTAAGCACCGACATAAACGCCTCTTGCGGCAGTTCTACGCTGCCCACCTGGCGCATCCTTTTTTTACCCTCTTTTTGCTTTTCCAAAAGCTTTTTCTTACGCGTGATGTCACCGCCGTAGCACTTTGCCAAAACGTCTTTTCTGAGCGCCTTCACCGTTTCACGGGCTATAACCTTTCCGCCTATTGCCGCCTGAATCGGGATTTCAAAAAGCTGGCGCGGTATGGTTTCTTTCAGTTTTTCGGCAATTCTACGGCCGCGCGCATAGCTTTTCGAGCTGTGTACAATAAAGCTCAGCGCGTCTACCACATCGCCGTTTAACAAAATGTCAAGCTTTACAAGGTCGCTCTTTACATATTCTTTCATTTCGTAATCGAACGAAGCATAACCGCGGCTGCGGCTTTTTATAGCGTCGAAGAAGTCATATATTATTTCATTCAGCGGTAAATCGTAATGAAGGTTTGTTCTGTCGGCGTCAATATACGTCATACCCTTATACACGCCGCGGCGGTCCTGGCAAAGTTCCATAATTGCGCCCACAAACTCTCCCGGGACAAATATATTTGCCGCAACGAACGGCTCCTCCATATAATCTACCTCGGAAAGCGGCGGCAGGTTTGTCGGGTTTGATACCTCCGCCACCTCGCCGGTTGTTTTATGCACGCGGTACACAACGCCGGGCGCTGTTGTAACAAGGTCAAGGTTAAATTCCCTTTCCAGCCGCTCCTGGATAATTTCCATATGCAAAAGCCCCAGAAATCCGCACCTGAAGCCAAAACCCAGCGCGGCGCTGGTTTCCGCCTCGAATGACAGCGACGCGTCATTTAGCTGAAGCTTTTCCAGTGCGTCGCGCAAATCGCCGTACTTTGCCCCGTCTGCCGGGTATATACCGCAGTAAACCATCGGGTTTACCTTTCGGTAACCCGCAAGCGGCTCTTTTGCGGGGTTTTGTGCGTCTGTTACGGTATCGCCGACCTGCGTGTCGCGCACGGTTTTTATGCTTGCGGCAATGTACCCTACCTCTCCCGCCTTTATTTCTTTTGCGGGTACCATATCCTTTGCGCTGAGATAGCCTGTTTCAACTACCTCAAACTCACCCCCGGTAGCCATAAACCGTATGCGCATCCCGGGCTTTATCGTTCCCTCCACCATTCTCACGTATACTATTACACCCTTGTACGAGTCGTAGTACGAATCAAATATAAGTGCGCGCGGGGCGGCGTTTTCGTCGCCTGTCGGTGCGGGAATGTTATTTACGATATATTCGGGTATTGTCTCTATGTTTATTCCCTGTTTTGCACTTATCCGCGGTGCGTCCTCTGCCGGTATGCCTATAATGTCTTCTATTTCCTTGGCAATCTCCTCCGGGCGGGCAGAGGGAAGGTCAATCTTATTTATAACAGGCAGTATTTCAAGGTTATGGTCAAGCGCCAGATAGGTATTTGCAAGGGTCTGCGCCTCTATCCCCTGTGACGCGTCAACCACCAAAAGCGCCCCCTCGCACGCGGCGAGAGAACGCGAAACCTCGTAATTAAAATCCACATGCCCGGGGGTATCTATAAGGTTTAAAACATAGTCCTGCCCGTCCTTTGCACGGTAATTAAGGCGCACTGCCCGCGCCTTGATTGTAATTCCGCGTTCACGCTCAAGCTCCATATTGTCGAGAAGCTGCTGCTGCATCTCTCTGCTTTCAACAGAACCCGTATATTCCAAAAGCCTGTCAGCGAGCGTGCTTTTGCCGTGGTCTATATGCGCTATGATACAAAAATTTCTGATATTCTTTTGCATATTCTGCCGATAAACTCCTCTCGCGGGCAAAAACCCGCAGCGTTTTCTTAATAAGTTTTATTTTACCACACTTTATTAAAAAATGAAATATTTTTTTTGCCGTACGATATAAAAATTACTTTTTTACGTACAAATTTTTAAGAAGCGCTATTTCGTTTTTATAACCCTCAATCTCGTTGGGTGTTTCAAGCAGCATGGGAAGGTGTGAAAGCTTTGGATGATTTACGATATTTTCAAACACTTCAAGCCCCAAAAATCCCTCGCCTATTTTTTCATGCCTGTCCTTATGGCTCTCAAACGGGTTCTTGGAATCGTTAAGGTGCAGTGCCTTAAGGCGAAAAAGACCTATAACCTCGTCAAACTCGCAAAGCACGCCGTCAAGGTCGTTTTTTATGTCGTACCCCGCGTCATAAACATGGCATGTGTCAAGGCACACGCCTATTTTATCATTAAGCTCAACCCTGTCTATAATCTGCCGCAGCTGCGCAAAGGTTTTTCCTATTTCCGTGCCTTTTCCCGCCATTGTTTCAAGCAATACGGTGGTCGACTGCTCCTTTGTAAGAACCTCGTTTAACATATCGCTTATAAGCTCTATCCCCTTTTCCTCACCCTGCCCGACATGGCTTCCGGGGTGAAAGTTGTAAAGATTTCCCGGCACAAATTCCATCCGCTTCATATCGTCTGTCATTATTCTTTTTGCGAGAGAGCGCACGTTTTCATCCGCCGACGCGGGATTAAGCGTATACGGCGCATGCGCCAGTATTTTTGAAAAACCGCCCTCCTTTGCAGCCTTTTCGTATTCGTCAATATCTTTTTGCGATATTTCCTTGCAGGCAAACCCGCGCGGATTTCGCGTAAAAAACTGAAACGTGTTTGCGCCTATCTCCACCGCTTCCTTTGCCATATGAAAAAATCCCTTTGACGCCGAAAGGTGACACCCTATGTTTAACATACCGAAAACTCCTTTATATTAAAAATTTATTGATTTTTTACATTATTTGAATTATAATATTTTAAAATGATTGTTATGCGAGGTTTTTCCATGCAAAAATCACAAAAAATTTCAACGAAGGCTTTTGCCAAAATAAATCTGTCGCTGGACGTATGCGGAAAGCTTGAAAACGGTTATCACGACGTAAAAATGGTTATGCAAAGCATTTCCGTGTTTGACATTGTAACCATCAGGCGCATAAACGAAGGTATAGAGCTTTCAACAAATCTTCCCTATCTTCCGATAGATTCGCGCAATCTTGCATACCGCGCGGCAGAGGAATTTTTCAGCTATACAGGTATAAAAAGCGGCGTTCGTATAGACATATCGAAGCGCATACCCGTAGGTGCCGGTCTTGCCGGCGGAAGCAGCAACGCTTCTGCGGCGCTTAAGGGGCTTAACCGCCTTTTTGATGCGCACCTTTCGTTAAAACAGCTTTGCTCTATCGGGGTAAAGCTCGGCGCGGACGTGCCGTTTTGTATTCTCGGCGGAACACGCCTTGCCGAAGGAATCGGAGAAAAGCTGTCCCCGCTTCCCAGGCTTCCGCATTGCAGCATAGTGCTTGTAAAGCCGGCATTTTCCATAAGCACAAAATCCGTTTATGAAAAGATAGACAGCTGCAAAAATATCGTTCACCCCAACACGGATTTGGTTATAAAAGGTCTTTACGAAAAAAACCTTTCAATGATAACGCGCGGAATGGGAAACGTTTTGGAAGAGGTTTCCGTGTCCGAACATCCCGTCATAAAAAAGGTAAAGGAAGAGCTTATGTCACTCGGCGCGATAAGTGCGCAGATGAGCGGCAGCGGCCCCACCGTTTTCGGAATTTTTGAAACAACGGACGGCGCGCGCCGTGCAAAAAGCGCATTGTGGGGAAAATACAAAACCGTATATATTTGCTCGCCCGTATAAAATTTAAAAGCACAGTCAATACTTAGTAACGAATACTTTATTTACGCGAGGTGTTGACTTTTGAAAAAATTTGTAACGCTTGTATCCGCAACAATTCTTGCAGCGCTTATCCTTTTGGGATATTCTTTAAACGTTAACTCTTCCCTTTCTCAGGGAATTGTAAGGCTGCATGTTATAGCAAACAGCGATTCCGACGGCGACCAGATTTTAAAGCTTTACGTGCGTGACGAAATATTAAAGCGCACAAATGCCGATTTTACCAAAAAAGACGAGGTTATAAAAAACCTTAGCTTATACAAAACCATTGCGGAGGACACCCTCCGCCGCTACGGCTGCGAAGATACCGTGCGCGCAGAATACGGAAATTTTGCATTTCCGACAAAGCACTATAAAAACCTTTCTCTGCCTGCCGGCAATTACGATGCCGTGCGCATAACCATAGGCGAGGGAAAAGGCAAAAACTGGTGGTGCGTGCTTTTCCCGCCGCTGTGCTTTGTGGACGGCACAACCGATTCAAGCGGCGCAGCCGAAAAAATGAAAAAAATGCTTAAAAAAAGCGATTATGACCTTATCACCGCACAAAGCGCCGACGGCGGCGTTCCCGTAAACATTAAATTCAAGGTTGTTGAATTTTACGGCAAGCTGTGCGGGCGCGACAAGGTTTATGCAGCAAAAGGAAAGGATAAATTTTAATGCGAATGAGAACACGCGGTCATCTGCAAGACCGTATAGATGCCTGCCGCAGCCTTATGGCGGCAGATTTCGGCGAGGTGCCTTTTAAGGCACAGGCGCCCTTACATATTGAAATAGGCTGCGGAAAGGGCGGCTTTATTACAAAGCTTGCCTTAAAAAACCCGAATATATACTATATAGCCGTGGAAAAGGTTTCAAACGTGCTTGTCCTTGCAATGGAAAAAGCAGCCGCGGCAAATGTAAAAAACGTATGCTTTATGCAGGGTAATTTTGAATATTTAAGCGAAAGCTTCCCCGACGGATGTATAGACAAAATCTATCTTAATTTCAGCGACCCCTGGCCCAAAAAGGGCTATGCAAAGCGCAGGCTGACAAGCGGCGGTTTTCTTTCCATATATAAAAGGCTGCTTTCGGAAGACGGAAAAATCGTTTTTAAGACCGATAACAGAGAGCTTTTTGATTTTTCGCTTGAAAGCTTTCCCGAAAACGGCTTTACGCTGTCCGATGTTACATATGACCTGCACAGCGAAAGCCCGCTTGACAATATAATGACAGAGTATGAGGAGCGTTTTGTTTCCGAGGGAAAGAAAATATGCCTCCTCACAGCGTCAAAAAACCAAACTCACGATATATTATAGCATTTGTAAATGCTTTTTTCAACATTAAATTTGCGGAGGTTTTACTGTGTTAAAGCTTGTTCATTGCGGCGACCTTCACATAGGCGCGCCGTTTGCGGGGCTCTCGCCCGAGCAGCGCAGCATCAGAAAAAGCGAGGTTTTGGCGTCCTTTGCAAAGATTATCGACTTTTGCAACGAAAAGGCGGCGGACGCACTTTTAATATGCGGCGATTTGTTCGATTCACCCGCGCCGAAAAAAAGTGATATTGCGGCTGTGCTCGGCACACTGGAAAAGCTTGCGGATACCCGGGTTTACATAATCGCCGGAAATCATGACCCGCTCGTTTCGGGAAGCGTTTATGAAAACGAAGGTTTTTTAAAGGACTATATTCGTATTTTTCCCGCGGGCGGTGCAGTTTATGAAAACGATAAATTAAACGCTGCCTTTTTTGGCGTGTCCTACTCCGGCGTATGCGCACCGAAGGGCATTTCGCTGCCAAAGGCAAAGGAAGGGATGCACAATATACTGCTTCTTCACGATGATTTATCGGGAAAAAGCGACTATTCCTCTTTTTCAAAGGAGGATATTAAAGAAAGCGGGTTTGACTATGCGGCGCTCGGGCATATTCACCGCACGCAGATTTTTAAGTGCGGCAGCACACAGAGTGCATATTGCGGCACGCCCGAGCCGCACGGCTTTGACGATGATAAGGAGATCGGCTTTATATACTGCGAAGCAGATTACAATACATGCATATGCAAGCACATCTGCCTTTGCGCCCGCCGATACGTATATACAAATATTGACGTTACACCGCTGTGTTCAAACGACGAGGTTTTGGAAAAAATCCGTCTTAACCTTTCAAAAGAAAATTTGTATAGAATTGCGCTTTCGGGAACTCTGCGCGATTTCGAGCTTTCCGTTTCGTACATTTTAAAGAATATAGAAGGGGAAGCCTTTTACGTAAGCTTAAAAAACGAAACTGTACCCGATTACGACATTGAAAAGATAATGGAAGAGCCGGGCTTCCGCGGTATATTTTTACAAAGGCTCCGCGCGTCCGTTCCTGATGATAAAGCGTTTTTAAAGGCGGCGCGCATGGGGCTTTGTGCCCTGGAAAACCGCGAAGAGCTTTTGCGGGGTGAATTATGATTATAACAAAGCTTAACATAATTTCTTTCGGGAAATTTTCAAATACCGTTTTGGATTTTAATGACGGGCTGAATATTATTTTCGGCAATAACGAAGCGGGCAAAAGCACCGTTTCAGACTTTATTTATGCAATGCTTTACGGCTTCGGCGACAAACGCGGTCAGGGTGTTTCTCTGCGCGAAAAGTACATCCCGTGGGACGGGGTTTGTATGGAGGGCGCAATTACACTTGAAAACGGCGGTAAAACCTATACCGTATACCGAAAAAGCGGGCTTACAAAAAAGCACGATATACTTAAAATTTATGATGAGGACGGCATAGAAAAACCGTGCGCCGTTTCCGACATTTTCCCTGTTTCGGAAGCCGTTTTTTTCAAGGCACTGTCTGTGCGCCAGGCAAAAAGCGCCGTCGGCGCGCCCGACGCCTCTCTTACGCAAAGGCTTTCCAATCTCTCCTCCGGCGGCGAGGAGGAGGTCTGCGCCGAAAAGGCAATAAAGCTTCTTACAGACATTTGCGGCGAAATAAAGTCAAAACGCGGCAGGCGCGGCAGGCTTTACGACATAGAAGACGAAATACAGCGTATAACAGAGGGCGCAAAGGAAAGCGAGCGCCTTAAAAGTGCGCTTTACACGGCAGAGCGTGAAAGGGACAGCCGCGCGCGTGCGCTTAGCTTAGCGCAGGAAAATTACGGCAGCTTTAAACCCGAAAAATACGGTGAAGAGCGCGCCCGCATATGCGGCATATTGGAGGAAAAGCAAAAAACGCTTGACGCGCTTACCAAAGATATTCCAAATAATACTGAGGTCGCACCTTTTACTAAAAAACCTGCGGCGGCAATGTTTGCATTTATTATCTGCATTATTTTTGCAGCGCTCTCTTTTGTATCTGCGTTCTTTCTGCCTTTGTCTGCCGCGGGACTCATTGTTTCCGTTCGGCAGTATACGCGTTATTTGCGTAAGAAAAAAGAAGCCGCTTCCCAAATTCAAAAGGACAGGCAGCGTGCGGAGGATACAAAGCGCCGGGCAGACATTTTAAAATCGGAAATCTCCTCTCTGAAGGAAAAATCGGACAGGCTTTTGTCCTTGTCCGCCGAAAACGAAAAAAAACAAAAAGCGCTGTCGGAGGCGCTCGACGACGCGCGCAATAAATACTTTTTGGCTGAAAACGCCTTTTCAGAGGCACAAAGAAATGCGGAGACCGCCCCGGAGGAATCCCCCGAGGAACTTTTTTGCGAGCGCGAAAGACTGGTGTTTTCCCTAAGCTGCGCACAAAGCGCGCTCGACGCGCTTTTGTATACATTTGACGAAATGAAGCGCAATTTTACGCCGGCACTCAACCGCATTGCCTCCGAATATTTTTTTGCACTTACATGTGAAAAGTACAGCCGCCTTTTGGCAGACCGCGAGTTTAACCTGTCTGTGGATACCGGCGTGCTTCGCCGCGGAGAGCTTTTTTCCGGCGGCACCGAAGATCAGATGTATCTTTCTCTCAGGCTTGCGCTTGCGGATATGCTTTTTGAGGATGAGAAAATATTTTTACTTTTGGACGAGCCGTTTTTTCAGTACGACGCAGTCCGTACCGCCGCGGCAAATGCGCTTCTTTCATCACTTGCACAAAAGCGCCAAACGCTTCTTTTTACAAGCGATGCGCGCGTGCTTGAATGTAAAAATGCAAATATTTTGAAATTATGACAAACAGAATTGTTGACATATTCATATTGTTTGGGGTATACTATATTACAGCCGCAGGGATAGTACGCGGCAAAATTGTAAGGGGGTATTATAATGGCAATCAGGACGGATAACGAAAACGGCGGCATCATTATATCAAACAATGTTATCGCTGCCGCAGCCGGAATTGTTGCGACAAGCTGCTACGGCGTTGTCGGAATGGCAATCCGCAGCCCCAAGGACGGCATTGTAAGCTTGCTTAAGCCATCGAATCTTGCAAAAGGAATAAAGGTATCTGTCGATGATAACGAGGTGTCTGTCGATATGTTTATCGTCGTTCAGTACGGAGTAAATATTAACGCAATATGTGAAAGCATTATGCACAGCGTAAAGTACCGTTTATCTGAAATTTTGGGTGTACAAATAAAACAGGTAAACATCTTTGTTGAAAGTATAAGGGTTACAAATGCGTAAATCGGAGGCATTATGATGACAAAGGTAATAGATGCGGCGCTTTTTGCCGAAATGATAATTTCGGGCGCCAACAATCTTTGCAATAACAGAGAGATTGTGGATTCTCTCAACGTTTTTCCCGTACCGGACGGTGATACCGGTACAAATATGTCGATGACATTTATAAACGCAGCCCGTTCGCTTGAGGACGGCGCGTACAAAACCGCTTCGGAGGTTGCAAAAATTGCCGCAAAGGCAACGCTTCGCGGGGCGCGCGGTAATTCGGGCGTTATTTTGTCGCAGATATTCCGCGGCATTGAAAAATCCATAACGGAGCAGGGCGATATTGACTGCGAGCAGCTGAAAAAATGCTTCCGCGGCGCGTGTGACACGGCGTACCGTGCCGTTATGAAGCCTACGGAGGGTACGATTCTTACCGTTATACGCGCAGTTGCGTGCGGTGCGGAGGAAAGCAGCGGGGAAGAAATTGCCCAAATTTTGTCGGACGCCGTTAAAAGCGGCAACAAAGCGCTTTTAAAAACGCAGCAAATGCTTCCGCAGCTTCGCCGGGCAGGCGTGGTAGACGCCGGCGGACAGGGGCTTATGTTTATTTTAGAGGGTTTTTCGGCAGCGCTCGGCGGCGCGCCCGTTACGCTTAACGATACCGGCTTTTCAAAGCCTGCAAAGGGCAGCGCCCAAAGCAGCATTAAAACAGAAGATATAAAATTCGCCTATTGTACCGAATTTATTATAAACAAGTATAACGCGGCGGCATCCGCGGCAAAAATGCGCTCGGCAATTTCTCCTAAGGGTGACTGTATGATAGTAATTGACGAGGATGACATTGTAAAAGTTCACATTCACACAAACCATCCGGGGTTTGTTTTGGAACAGGCAGTAAAGCTCGGCGAGCTTGTTAATATTAAAATCGAAAATATGAAAGAGCAACACACCGCACTTACCGGCGGCGCAGAGGAGAGTAAGGAGAAGAAGAACCCTCCCGCTGACCAAAAAGAGCTTGGGATTGTGTCGGTTGCAAACGGAAACGGGCTTGAGAAAACCTTTAAAGAACTCGGCGCGGATATAGTTGTAAACGGGGGACAAACGATGAACCCCAGTACGGAGGATATTTTGTCCGCAATATCTGCGGCAAATGCAAAAAATGTTATCGTACTTCCGAATAATAAAAACATTGTTCTTGCGGCGCAGCAGGCGGCACAGCTTGCAGACTGCACCGTAACGGTTATAGAATCCAAAACCGTTCCCCAGGGAATAGCCGCTATGATGGCATTTTCACCGCAGGCAGATGTTTCAAAAAATATTGACGGTATGAAAAACGCAATGCAAAATGTGGAAAGCGGCAGCGTAACCCACGCCGTGAAAGACACAGAGCTTGACGGAAAGAAAATCTGCAAGGGTGATTTTATCGGCGTTTACGGCAGCAGTATAGTTTCTGTGGATAAAGATTTGCCCGCCTGTGCGCTTTCTTTGGTGGAAAGCATTGCAAACGAAGACAGTGAAATTATTACCATTTACTACGGCAAGGATATAACGGAGGAAACCGCACAAAGCCTCGCAGATTCCGTCGAGGAAGCTTTCCCCGACGCCGACATCTGCCTTACAAACGGCGGGCAAAGCGTGTACCACTACATTATATCTGTGGAATAAAGGGTAGATATTATGAATCCTTACACTACAAATGTAACAGCTTTAAAAGGAATAGGTGACGCCAAGGCGAAGCAGCTGCTTCGCCTTGGCGTTTCTACTGTGTGGGAGCTTTTGGTTCATTTTCCGTCGCGTTTTGAAGACCGTACGGCTCTAAAGGACATATTCAGTGCGGAGGACGGGCAGTATGCCTGTATAACCGCACGTGTTGTAAGGGCGCCCGCGGAAAACCGCGTGCGGAAAAACCTTGTATTCTATAAAACCGCTGTAACCGACGGCAGCGGCGTAATGACGTGCACGTTTTTTAATAACAAATACATTAAAAATATGCTTAAAGAGGGCGAAACCTATACCTTTTACGGGCGCGTAAGGGTGTTCGGAGGAAGAAAGGAAATGACCTCGCCCGAGTTTGAAAGCTCCGATAAGCACAGCGTTACAAAATGTATAAAGGCGGTTTATCCACTCAGCGCGGGTCTTACGCAAAATTTTATAAGAAACGCCGTAAAAGAGGCGCTGTACCTTTGCGCACCGTATTTTGAAGAAACGCTGCCGCCCGAAATATTAAAAAAATACGAGCTTTGCTCTGTGGGCTTTGCGATAAAAAACATTCATTTCCCGACCGATTTTGAAAGCCTGAATACCGCAAAAAAAAGGCTTGTTTTTGAAGAATTTTTTATTCTCCAGGCTGCCTTGGGCTTTTCTAAAAAATCCTTTTCCGAAAACACCGGGGTTTGTTTTAAAAAGACCGACACCTCGCCTATAGAAGCGCTCTTTCCTTTCACTTTTACAGCCGCGCAGAAAAGAACCCTGAACGAAATAATATCAGACTTTTCAAGCGGTTATGCTATGAACCGTCTTGTTCAGGGTGACGTGGGAAGCGGCAAAACCGCCGTTGCGGCAGCCGCGCTCTACATCTGCGCCGCAAACGGATACCAGTCGGCAATGATGGCGCCTACCGAGGTTTTGGCACGCCAGCACTACCGTGACTTATCCCCCCTTTTGGAAAGTCTGGGCATTAAATGCGTGCTTTTAGCGGGCAGCACCCCCGCTTCCGAAAAAAGGCAGATTTATGCATTTCTTGAAAACGGAAACGCAAGCGTTGCCTTCGGCACACATGCGCTTATAACGAAGGAGATTTCGTTTAAAAACCTTGCGCTTGCAATTACCGACGAGCAGCACCGTTTCGGCGTTCGTCAGCGCGCGGCTCTCGGCGAAAAGGGCAATCATCCGCACACAATGGTTATGACGGCAACACCCATCCCCCGCAGCCTTGCGCTTATTATGTACGGCGATATGGATATCTCCGTAATCGACACACTGCCCCCCGGGCGGCAAAAGATAGACACCTTTTGCGTGGGCGAAAATATGCGCGGGCGGATTTATGCCTTTATAAAACGTGAAATAGAAAGCGGAAGCCGTGTTTACTATGTCTGCCCATCCGTTGAAGACTCCGGCGAAAACACTATTAAAAGCGTTACCGGGATATATAAGGAATTTTCAGAAAAAATATTTAAGGATATTTCGGTAGGTCTTATTCACGGAAAAATGCGCCCCGCCCAAAAAGAGGCGGCAATGCGCGATTTTACGGACGGCAAAACAAGCCTTCTTGTCGCAACCACCGTTATAGAAGTCGGCGTAAACGTTCCCGAAGCTACGCTTATCGTTATAGAAAATGCTGAACGTTTCGGCTTAAGCCAGCTGCATCAGCTGCGCGGCCGCGTGGGGCGCGGCAAAACAAAAAGCTATTGTGTGCTGTTTTGTTCATCAAATTCCGAGGAAACAAAAAAACGTATGGGTGCAATGGTAAAAAGCAACGACGGATTCTTCCTTTCCGAAACAGACCTTAAGCTTCGCGGTCCGGGCGACTTTTTCGGCACAAGGCAGCACGGTGCCATACACCTAAAAATAGCAGACCTTGCCGAGGATTTTTCCGTTCTCAAAAAAAGCGGAGAAGCGGCGCGCGAAATGCTTATCTCCGATCCTCTTTTATTGTCATCCCCGCACTTTTATATACGCGAGCGTATTTATAAGCTTCTTTCCGAATTGGCGCTGTAGCAATTTTGTTTTCAAATTGTTTACAAAGTTTGCCTATGTATTTGTTGACTTTTTTTGTCTTAAATGATAAAATAACCTAAACAATTTAATATATATGTGCACCGCGGCCCGGCAGCCATGCGGTGTGCTTATTTTTAATGTCGGCAAGAAAGGATGATTGCATGATTAAAAGGCTGGCAAAATGTGTGCGCGAGTATAAAATGCCCACAATTCTCACGCTTGTTTTCATATTGGGCGAAGCTGTTATAGAAACGTTTATACCGTTTATAACGGCAAATCTTGTAAACAGAATAAAGGCAGGCATAGATATGGAGGCTATGGTTAAAACCGGGCTTTTCCTTGCCGTTATGGCATGTCTTTCGCTTGCATGCGGCGCCGTTGCGGCTTTCACCTGTTCTAAGGCGGCGGCAGGCTTTGCCAAAAATCTAAGAAGCGATATTTTCCGAAAAGTTCAGACATACAATTTTGAAAATATCGATAAATTTTCTTCTTCTTCTTTGGTTACGCGTATGACAACCGATGTTACAAACGTTCAGATGTCGTTTATGATGATAATACGCACCGCAATACGCAGCCCGCTTATGCTTACTTTTTCGATTATTATGGCATATGTTATGGGCGGCGCGCTTTCAACGGCTTTTGTGGTTGTTATTCCGCTACTTGCCTTCGGTCTTTATTTTATCAGCCGCAAGGCAATGCCCGCATTCCGCAGCGTTTTCAAAAAGTACGACCGTTTGAACGAGTCTATAGAGGAAAATGTGCGTGCAATGCGCGTTGTAAAAGGCTTTGCACGCGAAGAATACGAAAAAGAGAAATTCGGCGTTGCCGCAGAGGATATCCGCGGCGACTTTACAAGGGCGGAACGTATCGTTGCGCTTAACACGCCGCTTATGCAAATATGTATGAACATAATTATGGTGTTTGTGCTGTGGTTTGGCTCTAAAATGACAATTCTCAGCGGCGGCACACGTATTGACGTCGGGCAGATTTCGGCAATGATTACCTACGGCATACAGATACTTATGTCACTTATGATGCTTTCTATGATATATGTTATGATAACTATGTCGGCGGAATCGGCAAAAAGAATTTGCGAGGTGCTTGACGAGGTTCCCACCCTGGCAGAAAACGAAAGCCCGAGCGATAATGTTACGGACGGCTCGGTTGAATTTGACGGCGTAAGCTTTAAATACTCGCGCAGTGCAAAAAGATATGCCCTCAGTGATATAAATCTTAAGATAAATTCCGGTATGACGGTGGGCATAATAGGTACAACAGGCTCCAGTAAATCCACCCTTGTGCAGCTTATCCCGCGCCTGTATGATGCCACAGAGGGAACAGTGCGCGTAGGCGGAAAGGATGTGCGCGACTATAGCATACATTCCCTAAGAAATGCCGTTTCAATGGTTCTTCAAAAGAATTTGCTTTTCTCGGGAACAATTAAAGAAAACCTTAAATGGGGCAACGAAAATGCCACCGATGAGGAAATAGTTCAGGCGTGCCGCCTCGCCTGTGCGGACGAGTTTGTGTCCTCCTTCCCCGAAGGGTACGACACCTATATAGAACAAGGCGGAACGAATGTGTCGGGCGGTCAGAAACAGCGCCTGTGCATAGCGCGCGCCCTTTTGAAAAAGCCTAAAATTCTTATTCTGGATGATTCAACAAGCGCAGTTGACACAAAAACAGACGCGCAAATCCGCAGCGGGCTTAAAAAATATGTTCCGGAAACCACCAAAATTATTATAGCGCAGCGTATATCCTCCGTTCAGGACGCCGATATGATAATAGTAATGGACAACGGCAAAATTTCTATGACGGGTACGCACGAATACCTCCTTGAAAACAGCGATATATACAAAGAGGTTTACACCCAGCAAACAAACGGAGGTGATGAAGATGAACGCTAAAAATAAAAAAATGAACACTGCCGCTTTTGCGCGCGTTATATCTTCTTTATTTAAGTTTTATCCCCGTCTTGTGCCGGTAACGATATTCTGCATACTCTTTGCGGCAGCGTCTGCGGCAGTGCCGGACGTATTTATCCAAAAGGTTATGGCAGTTATTGAAAAATGGTATATTTCCGGTAATTGGGACGCCGCCAAGGCAGAACTTCAGCCCAAAATGATATTTCTTATAGTTATGTATATTATATCGCTTATTGCCGCAGTTGTTTACACCCAGCTTATGGCGTTTATCACGCAGGGCTTTTTGTGCAAGCTGCGCCGCAGTATGTTTGACGGAATGCAGGACCTTCCGATACGTTATTTTGACACGCACAAGCACGGCGATATTATGAGTTATTATACAAACGACATAGATACCCTGAGGCAGCTTGTGTCGCAATCTCTTCCGGCTATATTGCGCGCAGGCGCGGTCGTTGTTTCCGTATTGGGAATAATGCTTTATTACAGCGTATGGATGACCTTTATCGTTCTTATCGGTGTATTTATAATGATGAATGTATCTAAAAAATTCGGCGGCGGCTCGGCAAAATACTTTATACGCCAGCAGCAGTCCCTTGGGAAAGCAGAGGGCTTTATTCAGGAAATAATGAACGGGCAGAAGGTTGTAAAGGTTTTCTGCCACGAGAAAGAGTGCGAGGAGGACTTTGACAAAATAAACAACGCTCTTATGGAGGATTCTTTCCGCGCACACACCTACGCAAATATTTTAGGGCCGATTATCCAGAACATCGGCAATATTATATACGTTATAGTAGCGCTTGCCGGCGGTATATTTCTTCTTACCGGCACAAAAAATATAAGCATTTCGGCGCTTCCTTTCAGCATAAGCGTTGTCGTGCCGTTTCTTAATATGACAAAGCAGTTTACAGGCAATGTAAACCAGCTTTCGCAGCAAATCAACTCCATTGTGATGGGCGTTGCCGGGGCAGAGCGAATTTTCGCCCTTACCGATGAAAAGCCCGAAACGGATGACGGCTATGTAACGCTTGTCAATGCCGAAATTTCAGAGGACGGCACCGTTAAGGAATCCGCCCGCAGAACAGGGCAATGGGCATGGAAACATCCCCACGGGGACGGCAGCCTTACCTATACGCCGCTGCGCGGCGATGTGCGTATGTATGACGTGGACTTTGCCTATACCGAGGATAAGCCCGTTTTGCACGATGTTACCGTATACGCAGAGCCGGGGCAGAAGGTGGCGTTTGTCGGCGCAACGGGTGCCGGCAAGACAACCATTACCAACCTTATTAACAGATACTACGATATCGCAGACGGTAAAATCAGGTACGACGGAATAAACGTAAACAAAATTAAGAAAAAAGACCTTCGCCATTCTCTCGGTATAGTTTTGCAGGAAACAAATTTGTTTACAGGCACCGTTATGGATAATATACGCTACGGAAGACTTGACGCAACCGACGAAGAATGTATTGAAGCTGCTCGCCTTGCCGGTGCGGATGACTTTATCACAAGGCTTCCCGGGGGGTACGACACGCTTTTGTCAAACAACGGTTCCAACCTTTCTCAGGGGCAGCGTCAGCTTATAGCAATTGCGCGTGCAGCCGTAAACGACCCGCCTGTAATGATTCTTGACGAGGCAACCTCTTCTATCGATACCAGAACCGAAGCAATAGTGCAGCGCGGTATGGATAAGCTTATGGAGGGACGAACGGTGTTTGTTATAGCTCACAGGCTTTCAACGGTTATGAATTCCGATGTTATTATGGTTCTTGACCACGGCAGAATAATAGAACGCGGCGACCATAAGAAGCTTATAGACGAAAAAGGCACTTACTATCGCTTGTATACAGGTGCATTTGAGCTTGAATAACAAAAAAGGTGGGGCTGTTTAAAAGTCAATTGACTTAGCCACAGCCCGGTAAGGAAGTATTGCCCTGATAAACATCCTTTTTGCGAATTTCTGTGTTAAAAAAGGCTCGAAATCCGACAGGATTACTCGCTTTTTTGCCTTGAAATTCATCAAAAATTATTGTTTACAGGGTGCAAAGCAGTTTTGAATGTCGGAGTTTAAGATTTAGGCAAGCAAAAAGGCACCGTGACTTATGTATACGGTGTCTTTTTTGCGAAGTATAAACTTAAAATACGGCTTCAAAACCAATGCTTCCTTATCGGGTTGTGGCTTTTTAAACAGCCCCTTTTTTGCTTTACATTATGTCTATATCGTCAGGCAGTATTATCGCCGCAATGATATATGCCAATATTCCCGTTCCGGCACAAAATATCAAAAGCGCCCAAACAAGCCTTACAAGTGTAGAGTCTATATCAAAATATTCCGCTATACCGCCGCACACACCGCAAATCTTTTTATCAGTGGTAGACTTACAAATTTTCTTCACGTTTTCATCCCCAGTCCAAAGACCTAAAAGTTATATCACAATGGGTTATTCGTCCTCATCCTCGTCATCTTCTTCGTCTTCGTACTCGGCATCGTAATCAGGCTCTTCATCGTCTTCCTCATCGTCCTCATACTCGTCCTCGTCATCATCTTCTTCGTCATCTTCACCGCGCTTAAAGATAATGCTTCCCGCAAAAACAAGGCATACAATGATTATCAATATCAAACATACTATAATTATCTTACGCATAGCGCTGCCTGTTGATTTTTTTGCCGTAGCAGTGTCCTCTTTAGCAACATCGGTCTTTTTCTGCGAAGTTGTCTTAGAATCACTTCCGTCACTTACCTCGGAAGTATCATCCGTGTTTTGCGCATTGTTTTCCGCGTCCTTCTGCTGCTGGCGTTTTGCGTCCGCCTCAGACTGCTTATACTGGGCAAGCTCGCCCTTTACACGGCTTATTTCCGATTTATAGGTGCTTATCTCCGTCTGAAGGCGTGTAACCTCAATCTCCTGCTCCTGCTCCAAATCCTGAAGCCGCTGCGTCATTTCTTTAGTTTGTTTTCCGCTTGCCGCCGCTCTGCCTATAAGTATTCCTACAACAAGAAATACCGCGCAAAGCACTATCGCAGCCGAAAAAGTAATTTTTGTTTTCTTCTTCCTTAATGGTGTAACATTTTTGTAGCCGCCGTTTTCCATAAACAAACCCTCCGCCGTAAATAAATATGGATAAATTCTTTCTTTCAGTATAGCACAAAAAATTCTTCTGTACAAGAGAAAAAAACAAATTTCGCGCCGCTATGACAAAATTATTTCAGTCATTATTTTCATTCGCAGCACAATTAAACGTATAAAAAACAGCGTTAACATATATCATTTAAAAAAACGGTATTTTTTCGAAAAAATTGTTGACAAACAGCTTTAAAAGTAGTATATTATTTAAGTACCTTTTGTGTATATATTGCCGAATTGTGTAAGGGTAGCACGACAGACTCTGACTCTGTTTGTCTGGGTTCGAATCCTAGTTCGGCAACCACGTCGGAGCAAAGTTCGCTTTGCTCCGTTTTTCTATGCAGAAAAACATCCGCCCGCTTCCTTGCTCCTCCTTTTTCGCAAAAAGGCACGCTCGGCTCGCCTGCTCGCTTGTAAACGCGCTTACGGCGGCTCACATCGCTACCACCTTTTTGCGAGAGCGCCTACGGCGCAAATATCTCTATGGTTCGGCATCGCCACCAAAAGCCCGATTATATCGGGCTTTTTTTGTGTCCGAAAACGCTTTTTCTAACATTTTTCTAACATAATTCCGGTGTGTTATATGCTTAGACACTGCAAATAGCGGTTCGCAGACTTTATCTTTGTCTGTGCTGTAATATGCCATAGCGGTGACATATGTAAAATATTTTGCAGCCGCTACTGCGTTTCGGACCTCTGCCGCAATCCGAACAGATTTTTAAAATATACGCATACAAATCCGTCTAAACTTTGCCTAACAATTCTCATTTTCTTTGCCCGTACATATACACCCGGCAGTGTCGCATATGCCAATAGAGCGTTCTTTCGTGTTATACATTTCTTCAGACGAAAAAAGGAACATAGAAAACGGCATAAATGTTTTCTACATTCCTTTTAAATATACAAATATTCTATTCTCGCGAGGGCACAGAAACCCCCTCACCATTTGTAGCCCAAGCGGCTTTTTTTACTTTCCGCGCACATTTGCGCTTCTCAATCACGACATCCGGTATGACTAACCTTTCTAAAGGTCGGGTTTCCCCTGCATAAGTTTGTTTATGAGTACAATATACCACAATATATTGTGGTTGTAAAGTTAATTCATAAATTATTTACAATTTATAGTTATTTACAGTTTTTGGTTTTGTTAAAGTAAAGCTATCCTCAATCATATTTTTATTGCCCTTGTGACGCATCACAGTCCAGTTAAAATCGTGAAACGGATAATCCTCATAAGTATTTTTTAATGACAGGCAATAATCTATCGCTTCTTTTCTTGTTTTCATAATATCACCGTTTATTTTTTAATCAAATATGATAGAACGAACAAATATATTATAACGCATATTTATTGATTTGTCACTGTTTATTGTTAAATATCATACTAAACTTTACAAAAAAACAACGGTAAGAGGAATTTATCTCTTTACCGTTGTATCATATTATAATTTTTTCAAAAAAGCATACAGCCTTTGCGCAATCCGTTCAGCTCCGAGATCCGATGGATGAAGTCCGTCAGGCATATAAAGCTTCTTTATAATTTCAACCCTTGGCTGAATACCGCTTTCACTGAATAAATCAAGCACCGGCAAGCCATAATACGATGCAATTTCTTTTATTATTCTCACATACCCTGCTAAAGGCAGTTTTACAGCCTTACCCCTTGAGTTAATTTTCACATCCTCGGTTTCTCTGTGAAGGGGAGTAACAAAAATAATTTGAGCCAGAGGATATTTATTTAATAATTTCATGCACAGGCTGTGCATTGCGCCGTAAAATGTGTATTCACTGCGCGAATTGAAATCACCGACCTCAGCGTCCCCGTGACCAAAGTCATTGGTACCTCCGAACACAACCACAACATCCGCATTTTCTTTCATTTCCTCTACGCGCCCAACAAAATCTCTATCACACTGCTCATGTGTTTTTTCAGTTTGCTTTGCAATTCTTGTTCCGCTTATCCCATAGTTTTCAACTTTTGCACCTGAAAGCTTTGCAAACACCGAAACATAGCTCTTATCATACTCCGACGTCCCAACGCCTGCTGTTATACTATCTCCCAAAAAATATACTTTCTTTCCCTCTAATTCCAAAATTGTCATCTCCTAAAAAATATAATCAAAATTTTTTCGAGACTTAGTCATTGCATCTTCATAATAGTCTTTTTGTTACTTATATCTATAAAAGAGAAATAAATGCTTTCATAAAATGCGGCAAATCCTCAGGTCTGCGAGATGTCACAAGATTATTGCACACAACTACACAACTATCTGCATAAATTGCACCGGCGTTCTTTAGGTCGTCTCTGATTCCCGGATAGCACGTTGCATTTTTCCCCTTTAATATATCCGCCGAAATTAGAAGCTGCTGCCCGTGACATATTGCAGCTATAGGTTTTTGTTCCTCATCAAAACGGCGTACGATTTCACACGCCCTTTCTACAAGGCGCAGCTTTTCCGGTGCCTTTCCCCCGGGAAGTATCAGTCCTTCATAATCATGCACATTTACCTCGGCAAACGACAAATTTGCACTGATTTTAAAGTGATATTTCCCCGGTAATTCTCCCTTATCCACTGATGCAACATCAACTGTATATCCCTCTTCAATCAACCGGTAATAAGGGTATAGAACCTCGGAATCGTCATAGTCTTTACCCGTAATCATAAGAATCCTTTTCATTTTACTATCCTCCATATATACAGTACCTTTCTTTTCCGTTATATGCACAATCTATCAATCCGTAAATTGCGCATTTGTCGGGATTATCCACCAGGTCGTATTTCACATTGCACACACTTTCAAATCCATCTTTAATAAGATCGAACGAACGTGAGATCTGTCCGCCGATAACAATTTTTGAAAATGCGTCTGTCTCTCTCGCATTTAACACGCAAAGACCCAGATTTTCTCCGTAGTCACAAAGTATTCTTCGCAATATCTTGTCGCCGTTGCGCGCTGCCGCTGCAATATCAAAAACATTTTGCGCATCATAACCGCACTTTCTTGCTTCGGCAATAAGCCTTCTTGTAGACACATAATCTTCACTTATTCCATCCCGAAAAGTTCTGTTCCACAATGGATGAAGCGGAGTTTGTTGTTTATTGAGCAAAACCTTTCCCTTCTTCAGCAAAGAATAGCCCAGTCCCGTACCAAGCATAACGACGGCAACATCCTGTTCTTTTAACTCGGGTTTTTGGCAAAGGACACCTACCGCAAACGCTGTCGAGTCGTGCATAAAAATTACCTTCGCATAAGGAATTTCATTTTTCAGTTCATCCCTTATGCTTACGTTATGCATTGACAAAAGCTTATGCGTCATAAGAGATGTTCCGGTTTCAAAATCGAATGGACCAGGGGCAGCAATTGCAATTATGTCGGGCATGTGCTCCTTAGAAAAGGAGCATATGCTTTTCGGCACATTTTCATTTCCGTCAATTCCTTTTACCGGGAACTGACCGAACGTGGTTTTCCCGTTATTAGCCAAACCGTACTTAACTGCCGTTCCCCCAATATCCAAGCCTAATATCTTCATGACTTTAACAGGGTCTTGTGAACAGTCACCGTTCCGACTCCCTTATTAACAATTTTATACTTTCCGAAAGCAGCCGGTACAACGATAATGTCAAGCGAATTCATATCATAGTACAAATTGGGATTGTCAATTGACTCAACCCTAACCTTCTCTCCGTCAACAAGAGCAAGAACATGAAAAAGCCCATTTGTTTCATCCTGAATTTCATTATCAAATATAAGGTTGCGAAGAGAAAAATAAAGAAGGTCATGTTCGCCTACGACTATTTCCTTAAAGCCCTGTCCCTCTCTTACTATACCGCCATGATTGACAAGATTTTCTTCTGTCCATTTTTTATCGCGTTCACCGCGAATAACTTCTTTTCCCATCTTAAGATGAATGGGGCGCGGAACGCCTGTCTGCGGGTCAATACGCTGATAATCATAAAGCTTATATGTATATGACCCGACCGTGAGAGAACCGATTTCAAGAATAACCTGGTTTCTTCCCGAAGCATGAATTGTTCCTGCCGGAATCATAACCTGCGTCCCGGGAACCGATTCAACTGCGTTGACGTATTTCTTGTAATCAATAATTTCGTGTGTTTTTTCTGCACGCTCTGCCTCTTTTAAGAATTTTTCACAGCTGTCTTTTTCATTGAAGCCCAAATATGTCTTTGCCCCCTGACCGGCAATGACAACATAATAGCTTTCGTCCTGTCTCCCAAACTCTCCATGGTTCTTTATAACATATTCTGCATGGGGGTGGCACTGAATTGACATATTTCCCGAAGAATGATATGTATCATCATAATTAAATCTGATAGGAAAATAGCCGCCGAACTCGGTAAAAGCTCTATGTCCGAGCAGTTCCTCCCCCATTGCCTGAACGAATGTGAAGAAAGGTGCCTCGAATTCTAATCCTTCAAGTTGTGCCACTATTGAAACCTCAAGCGGAATCATGTCAAAAACCCACGCACAATTGCGCATTTCTTTCGGAAGATTTCTAAGTCTTTGAACGTAATATCCGCCCCACACGCCCTCAAGATACACGGGTCTGCAACGGAACGGACGGCTGCAAAGCTCCCTAAACAGGTCAAGAAGTGCCCCAAACGGAAGCATTTTCATATTTACAGGGTCATCCGCTGTGATATAGAAGTCTATCTTGCAATTTCTCATCATATTCCAGCGCTGTTCCATTGCTGTTTCAAAATCCACATAATAGTTTCTTCTCATCATAAGAGGATACGGAAGTTCTTCGGTAAGTCCGATATTTCTGTTTTTACCATACTTACAATTGAGCACAGCCGTTCTGGGTGTTACATCCATCCATATTCTTACATCGTACGAATCCTGAAGTTCTTCGGAAAGGGCTCCTTTGCCAAACACAATAAGACCGGCTGCATTTTTAATTTTTGCATTAAGCGCTGCTACCTTCTCGCTGTCCTGCAGACCCTTATAGCCTTCCGTATATCTTCTTCCGTAAAGAAGCACAGGGTCATAATCCCGATCTTCCGGAAGGTACGGCTTTATTTTTTCCGTAATAACCTCGGACGAAAGCAGGACGCTCGCCGCGTCAACAAACTCAATGCCTTTTGTTGCAAGCTGCTGCCGAAGAACATTTACCAAGGTTTCATACTCGGCTCCGGGATACGCGTCAATACCGATTGTCCTTACTCTGTTTTCAAATAATGCACATATACCTTTTGCCACATTCAAAATTCCGTGAACAAGATTTTCCTTTACCGACAAGGGGATATTAACCTTGTTTACGGCATTTGGGTCTGCATAAGGGTACGGATGAAACATAAAACTCATTATCAATTACCTACCTTTTTTATATTTTTATTGTATGGTTTTTTCGCAAAATTGAATTTCGCGTACTTTTTCTTCCGGGTTTACCTTCTCCGAAACAGGGCACTTCAAAATTGCCTGAGCCACTGCATTTCCGAGAAGCTTAACCCCTTCCCCGTTAGGATGTATCATATCCTCACTAAGGTACTTTTCCTTGTTGTCATACATTAACGAAAACAGATCGTTTATGTATATATCCTCGCCCTGAAAGGCATTTAATACTGCGGCATTGTATGAAATTATATCTTTATTTCTGTGGGCGGGCGGCATCGGTCCGGCAAGGTCTTTTTTTGCCTCGCTTACCGGCGTCGTTGTTGCAAATATTATTTTAGCGCCTGTGCGCTTTAAAACACGAAGAATTTTTTTCATATTTTCAACATAAACGCCGATTTCCGTAAAGCACCCGTCCTCACGGTAAATAATTGCGTTATCCCATAATCCCGCATTAAAGTGGATAATATCCGGTGTGGGATATTTTGCTAACCAAAATCTAAGGCTGTTAAGGACATAAGCGGAGAATCGGCAATTTTCCTCCGGGGCATACACCTTGTATACATTGCCAAGCCTTTTTTGTACATCCTTTTCATAAAACATTCGTATTGAATCGCCAATCAACAGCACATTCATTTGAGCACCACCTCTTAATACAATAATATCGTTAATCAGCCACTTTTCAAGCAATTATTTCGACTTTATATATAAGTATATTGACTTTTTCAGTTTTCAATGTATAATATGATACGAAGTATAGTAATTTTGGAGGATTATTTATGAACCTCACCATATTGGAAGCAAGAAGATTTATTGCTCCCAACGCCACATTCAGAACCCGCACAGTTAAAGACTATGAGATAGATATGGAATTTACGGCGGGAAGGATTTACTCCTACAATTCAATAAAAGATTACAAGCTTTCAAGCGGGGATGTTCTTGTCAGAAAACCCCATGGTATTGTTTCGGCAACCGGGGCGCAAAACTCGTATTTACTTACGCTTGATTTCAGCGGAGATGTTGAACAAGATATGTACTCGCGAAACAAACAAACAGCTTTTCAGCCAATATGCGATTACGAACCAGTGCAAAGGCTGGAGTCAATTATTCATCCAACACACCACAATGATATTATGAGCATATATAAAAAACTAATCTCCTTATCGGATCGCAGTTCTTTAATTGCCAAAGAATTGGCACACCAGCTTATATACACGCTTAATGCGGAAATACTAAAGAAAAATTACGAACTGTTAAAGCCAACCGAAACAATTTCCGAATGCATAATTGCGTACATGCAGGAAAACCTTAATCGTCAAATCACTTTAGACGAAATTTCAAAATTAGTTCATCGCGAAAAAAGCTATCTGGTGCGGCTGTTTCGCAGCGAAACCGGTAAAACCCCGATAGAGGCTCTGGTAGATATGAGACTCACCACGGCGTCCGATTTAATTGCAACATCAGATCTAAGCGTATATGAAATTGCAACACAGTGCGGCTACAATACCGTTTCTTTCTTTATTTCAAAGTACAAGCAGCGCTACGGTATGACGCCTGAAAAGCACAGGCATATCATAAGGGAAGGGCAAGGCGCATGTCAGCCGTGATTTTTGCCGATGTATGCCCTTATAGCTGTTTAAAATGGTGTGAGAAAAAATATATTTATTTTTTCTCACACCATTTTAAGTAATTTATTCCACCGATATTACAGTGCCTTAATTGTTAATTTTCTTCTGCATTGCATCAATTTCGGCGCACATCATCAAAAAGCCGCCTGTACCGTGCCACTCGTTAACTATTCTGTGCCGATAATAATAAAACTCAGCAGTTTCACCAACACATGTTCCCATGCATATATCAAGAATCTTAAAATCGTCATCAGTTATAACGGTAGAGTTTTCAATAACATCCTTGTAACCCCGCATAATATTCTCCGTGTAGGAAGTATCGATAGATCCGTTTTTAACCGCCTTTGCCATCGCATAAAGGATCAGCAGCGTTCCGGAATTATCTATCCAGTTTCTCGGGTCGTACGCTCTGTCAACAAGCTGGTACCATCTGCCGCATGCTGCCTGATATTTTATAATATTTTCAAACAGTTCCTTTATAATTGCACGAATCCGCGGGATGCTTTTATGTTTTTTTGGTGCAGCCTCATACATTTCCATAATGCCTGCGGCATACCATCCGATTGCTCTGTCCCATACAAAACCCGAAAGACCTGTTTCTTTATCTGCCCATGGTGCGGTTCTGCTTTCATCCCATGCGTGTCTTAAAAGTCCTGTCTTTTTATCACGAAGATTGTCCCACATAATAATCGGTTGTTCCAATGCTATATCCAAAAGTGCCGTATCGTTTCTCAAAACAGCATATTTAACACAAGCCGGGCCCGCCATAAACAAACCGTCTAACCATGTTTGGTCTTTTCGGCGTACATCAAGCGAGTGCCAAAAACAACCGTGCGGCGTCCTTTTGAAATTCTTCATATCCTTAAAAAGGAAATCAAGTCCATTCAGATATTTTTCGTTCTTCGTTTCATCATACAAATCGAAAAATAAATTTCCGGGTTGTCTGAAATCAAGGCTATCCGGCGATATCCACCCGTGTTCCTCATGAAGAGGAATTCCGTTTTCATCCGTAGTGGATTTAATCCAGTCTGTTATATATTTATTATACTCGGCCTTTCTTTCTCTTTTGTAAACCTCTTGAATACCCCTCAAAAGCAGACCTTGCGGATACGTAAATCCACCCAGCTCCCCAATCTGTATAATTGACAGTTCGGGCGCGGGAATCTTGCTTATCCACCTATCTATAAACATTTGTGCATATTGCAGCGACGTATAGTTTTTAATATTATACTTATTATCGTTACAGCTCATAAATATTCTCTCCTCATATATTCCAAAATAAGTGCACACAAAACTACACTATACGTGTTAGTTATTCCTTCCGCGGCCCGAATACAGCGGCAGCTTAAAACAGTTCAACAATCTGACCGGCAGTTCTTTATACCCTATAAAACGTTGCTTGTCCCCACGTTTCTCTTTTACCGCATACATAAATATATGCTCGGGCCAATATCCGTTTGTGGACAAAATCGCCGAAACGTCGGAATCTTCGTTTACTATTACAGGTAAATCTTTATTTTCTCCCATACTTGCAACACCGCCCAGAATTTCTGTTCTCCCACCGTTGACGGTTTTTACTGTTGTCCCGTATCCCTCGGACTTAAATCCCATTAACCACAGCACCCCATGGTCATTTATGATTTCATAATCCGACCGTTCCGGATTTATATTCCGTGCGTAAACAATTTGTCCAACAAATTTGAAGGGGCAAATTTCCCTGTACAAATCACCGCCTACAGTGCAGGCGCAGTTTTCAATAAACACCTTGCCGCCTTCTTGAGAATTAAAATAAAACGCTGCGGTCTGTATATGTAGGTCGCTTAAAACAAGGGTTCTTTTGCAGGCATGCTCTATAAAGTGAAATTTACCGTAAAATTTTTCCCACGCGAATATGTCCTCTATTACAAGCGGCACTTCGTTTTCACCGATTACACAAAACGCGCTTCCCGTCTCCGTCTTAAGTTTTTCACCCGCAGCAAGGCTGCAATACATAAAATTTACCCTCTCGACCGAAGGTGGAATTGTAATTTTTCCATTTATCAAATACTCTCCCGGCTGAAAAAAAACGTATTTTTTTCCGCTGTTCATAAGTTTTTGAATCGCTGCCGTATCATCACACACACCATCTCCTGCCGCACCGTATTCGTCTGAAAATGCCCACTCTTTCTCGTTATTGTTCCATACAATATCCGGGATGTCTTCCACAGGCAAATTCAGCGTATGGGTGCTTTTGTCAAATAAGGTGTATGTATTGTCATTTAAAAATTCCGTAACGGCATCGCCCTCCGCGCGCGGGAACTCTCGAAATGCGACAGCACTTTTGTATCCCTCCGAGCGCACGTTTCTCACATAACAGCTTCCCAGGCTGTACACAATTCCCGAATCCAGCGGATTCCCGCCCAAAAGCTCACCGTCTGTAACTATTACGTGTGCCAAATTACCCTCGATTTTTATAGCCGGCACCGAATTTGCACTGCGAATATCTCGCACCATAACCATGGTATTATTTATAAATATACCTGCCTTTTTTTGATTTTTCAGCACGAGATGCTCCAGTGTAACATAATGCCTTGCCGGTATCACGCGAATTCCGTATTGAAATCCGACAACCTCTAAGTTTTTTACATAACATCCCGAAACTATTTCGTGTTTAACCTCAAGACCGGCATATCCGCGATACATTGGATCCGAAGAAATAATGCGAACGTTTTTTATACTTCCCGTGTTGTTTGCAAAAAACACAAGCCCCACCGCTCCGCTGTTGCCGCTGCCGACATCTATGGTGATGTTCTCAAACGTGTTTGTCATAGCGACATTTGACATTTCGGCGCGCATAAAGCTGACGACCGGTTTGTTCGCGCCGTATTCAAAACCACGGCAATTATCCGCAAGCTTTATGGTAACTCCGCCCATGCTTTCGCCTTTAAAATATATCTGACGGCTAAGTTCATATCCCGGAAGTCCCAATACTATATTGCATAAATCTTCATGCGAATAGGAAATTGTATCGCTCACCAAATAAGTTCCGTTCGGAAAGTAAATAATTTTTCCGAGCGGCAGCTTTTCCGGAAATATTACGTCCAATACGCCGTCATTTTTGCAAATTTCAAAGCTTATCCTTGCGTTTGGGTCAGGCATTGCAAGAAGCTTGTCCTTTGTTTCTCTCATTCCCTTTATATTTTCTTCAAGAATATCGTCAATAATTTTGTTCAATATTTTGGTACAGTCTATTTTTCCCGTATTGTCAGCATTATACGGCGGCTTTGTAACATCAATAATGCCTTTGAACCGTTCAAGTGAAAATGTACTCATTGTTTTGTCTTCCTTTATATTTAATCAACTGAATGTCGTGATGCCGCTAAATTCCCAGGCAGCACAACGCCGCTATACCCACAGCCATCCCTATCCACTGCTTCACATTCAATTTTTCTTTGAATATCACTACACCGCAAAGCGATGTCATAAAAATCAGTCCGCCGTTTGATATAGGGAAAAACAATACCTTTGGCATGACACCGGCAAGATACAGGTTTATCACATTCACTATCCCCATAAATATGCCCGACAATCCGGCGTGAATGGGAACACAGCTTTTGACAGAAAAGCTTGCGCGATGCTTTCTTCCCTCATAAACCCAAAATGCGGCGTTAAATGCGCTTGCAAACAAAAACGCCAGTGTTAAAAAGCCGAACAACTCGTCGCTGTGGTCAGATGTCTGATGTACTGTCTGCATGATTCCTATAAGACCTGTAAACAGCATTGCAAGTAGCGAAAAAATAACCCACTTGGAGTTGATTTTTTCCCTTTTGATTCCCAGTACCAGCGCCATGGCAAATATCAGCATCGGTATCGCAATAACCTGAAGCACCGTCATTTTCTCTCCAAGTATAATTATGCCGTACAGTGTTGGGATAATCATACTGCTGCATTGCACAAATGTAGTAAACGACATATGCCCGTACCTGAGCGCTTTCAGAAAAAACATCTGTGACGCCGCGGTTACCGCCGCAAATATAAAAGCGGTTATCAGGGTAAACAGCGAACAGCGAAGATTTCGCATTATCAGTAATGTAATAAACGACCCGGTGTACAGCAGCATATTAAACTTATAAACATCTGTATTGTTTTTCAAATAATTTTTGCCGAAATTATTTGAAAAAATATTTTTACCGGTTTCAAGCGACAAGCTCAAAAATAGCAATAAAAAATTCATTTTAAAGTCCTCTCCGATGTTTTATCTTGCTAAATTGTTCGGCGGTTTATCTGAACACTCTCTTGATTGCCTTGAGATATGCATACCCGTTCTCAGTATCAGGTTCAAGATATCCGCCTTCGGTCCACTCGTTCCACGCGTAGATTCCTATTGTGTCACCCGTAGATTTGTCGCTTTCTATAAATTCCTTTGCGGCACGAAGAAATTTTTCAAAAAGTTCGGGGGTGCTGTCGTTTATAAGCCAGTCATACGGATATCCGTAGTCACCATAGACATCCGACTGCACAGTACGCGGACTCGGATCCCAGCTTGTTATTACATTAACCTGATACGGCAAATCCGTTTTTTTCGTTTGTTTTTCAAACTCCAGTATTCCGTTTTCAACTGTTTCGGGATATCCTGCCTCGGGGAATTTCTCTCTGTGTATAACGGGGCAGCAATAAGTGCTTACGCCGTCAACTCCGCATTTTTTGAGCAATTCATTGGATTTTTCGGGTTCGTCCTCCCAATGCGGAATATTTTCTATAGTCATATCAATATATAACTCTCCCAAACCTGCCTCTGCAACGCGTCTTCTGAAATCATCAAATACCACTTTTAATCCATCGGGTCCGCCGAAGCTTTTTAACAAAATATCAAATCTGTAAAAGCCGATATAAAGCTTGCCGTTCTTTCTTAAGTAGTTCGGCATTGTAAAATATTTTTTTATGCAGTGTTCGGTTGCGTTAAAAAATGCCTGAACAGATATTTCCCCGGGGAAACGCCACGGCTGTTCTTCAAACTTAAGCGATGGGTGAAGATGCCCCGGTGCAGAGGTATCCCACATAATTGCAAATTTAAGATCATCTTTGTTTTTTGCTTCCAAGAACCCATTGTCCAAACATTTAATCCTGTACGAGCCGTCTTCAAACCAATACCAGTCAAAAATAAATCCGTCTATCCCGTGCGAGGCTGCTGCCTCTATCTTTTTTTCCATGACTTTAGGGTCGGATTCATCCTCATATCCCCAAAGCGGAACTTTGGGCATTTTATGACCTTCAAACCTTGGACTTGCATGTTTTGCAACATCCCATTCGGTCCATCCTTTTCCGTGCCATTCTTCATTTCTTGCGTCAGGATGCCAATTGGGAAAATAATACGCCATTACCTGTGTTTTTTTCATCATTTGATCTCCTTGTGTAATATATTTTGTTACTTACAGTTTAATCTTTAATATTGTTTAAAAAGAAATTTAAACCATCATCTTCCGAATTAACTTTGTGCCCGCCTTCCCAAACATTGAAACATATATTTTCTTCCGCATTCAGCGCCTTAAAATACTTTGTAACCCTCAAAGCCTCGTCTATTGCATAGCGATAGTCAAATACATCGTCTGATTTCCCGACCTCTAAATACAATCTTCTCGGCGCGCACAATCCGGCTATTTCTGCATCGTGGTACATATTTCCCGAGTTTTTCCATGTCCAATCCACAGTTGAAAATTTGGCTCTGTCGTTAAAACACCCGCATGAATAACCGGATATAATTCTCGTGTCCGCTGCCATTGTATAAAGTGTGAAAAAACCGCCGTACGATAAACCCATCATACATATCCTGTCGGGTTCTACGCATTCAAGCGTTTCGAGATAGTCTATTGAACGCCTGATATTATATATCTCAAGCGCCGTTATGCTCGACCCGTAGTGCTTTAGCTTCTTATCAAAATCATCCCTGTCATACTTGACATTATAAATCGGCGCTGTTTCTATGTTACTGTCTGCATTCCATATTAACAGCTGAGGGGCAAACACGATAACTCCCCTTTCAAGCAGTCTTTGCACCATATGATTATAATTATTTTTTCCGTGCATATCACTGCAAAGTTCGGGTGTACCGTATCCGCCATGCTGCGCAATTACCAATGGTGCTTTATTCACACCCAAGGGAACCATAAGCATTCCGTAAAAGAAAAAATCATTCATTGTTTCAATACTTAATCTATATATTTTACAAGCATCATCGCTTGCAACATATTCTGTCTTAACCTTGGGAACCGTGCTTTTATAGCCGATAAGCGGTGCGCCGAGCATTTTTATATATTCTTTTCGGTACAACTCGATATTTTCTGCAAAATCGCTTGCCGGCATAAACTGCTCGCGGATTTTATAAGATTTTTCTTCCAGTACGGAAATGTATCTTTCAATAGAGTTTACATATTCCTGTCTGTAACAATTTGCGGCAGACGGATTTTCTTCGTATATGTTTTTGCCTTTATATATCACCCATTACTCCTCCTTAGGCAGCCGCGAACACCATCTTTTAAAACCTTTGTCAAGTCCGCAGCATTTTGCCGCATAAATACAAAAATATAATTTTTTAGGCATAAGGTGCTTTATGAAAATATACACCAAAACACCTTATGCCTATAAGAATTACCGTATCACCGTAACATCCCTGTTTTCGGGCTTTAATGTAGACATGCTGTCAAAAATAAAGATTTTTATCTTTCCGTTATTAAAGTTATCACCGCCAGGCAATTCCATATTCACCGTTAATGTTGCAGTTGCGGATTGATTAAAATCACTGTTTGTAAAATTAACAGCTTTAATCGCCTGTAATCTTTCATTACCGTCAAAAAATGCAAAAACAGCTGTGCCGTTACCTGCGGCAGTGGCAGTATTCTTTGTAATATCGGCAGTAGATAATGCTGCACCCGCCTCAGGAGCCTGAATCTCGCTGCCATCTTTTATATATTTCGGATTTTCAACTTTGTACGGGTTACAAACCCTTTCATATTCCCAGTTCAAAATAGGATAACCGCCGTTTATACCGTAAACATCCTTTTTATAGGCGGATTCGGAATTTAACCCTGTCGGCAAAGCTTTAAGTTCATCTGCCGTTACATTGTAAAAAGCTTCTCCTTGTTTTAAATAGAATACCGCAGATTGTTTTTTTCCGATGACAAAGCAATTTTGCCCCTTTGACGTATAATTGCCCGCGTCAGTACCATCTGCCTGGCAGGAAAAAATGTAGTTCGTCCTGGAGGAGTCCTTGATTGTTTGAATATTTGTAATTTTCAATCCCATATTCTTTTCCGTATTAGCGGCATAACAATTATTTATTTCTATGTTATATCCTTTTGTTTTTCCGAAAGCCGAAACCTTCTTTAATTTTGCATTCTCTGTTTGACTCCCTATTTCACAGTTTACCGCATAGCAGTTACTTATCATATATTTTCCGCTGTCAGACAGACTGTCATCACCCACTGTTCCTGTCAAAATACCCAGTCCAACCGTTTCATCTGTCGTAGCGGCGCTGTTAGTAACCTTGCTGTTTCTGACATAGCAGTTATTAAGCGTCAGATTTCCGTATGCTTTTCCGATTAAAACCGAATGTCCGAAAATACTGCCGTTATGCCCTACGGTCACTGCAGCATCTTCCATGCCCAGGTTCTCTATGGTTGCATCTTCCGTTATTCCGAACAAACCGCTTGCACACGAAGAAGAAGTCCCCGTTAAATTAAAATTCTTTATTATGTGTCCGTTTCCGTCAAAAATGCCTGCAAAGGTATATGCGATATCTTTATCATTAGACCAGCCAATGCCTTTTACAAAGTTTGTGTTATTCATATCAATGTCATTTGTAAGCTTAAAATATTTCCCCGACAATCTCTTATGGGTTTTAGCCGTGCCATTTGGTCTCACTAACATTCCTTCTGAGCGATCCCCGTAAACTTTTTTGTACAGGCTGTCATAAGTACCGTCATATGCATTTACTATTTCTCTCAAAAGCGCAAGCTGTGCACCGTTAGAAATAAGGTACGGACTATTCTCTGTTCCCTCTCCCCCTGCAAAGGACGTTGCGGTCGTTCCGTCCCACACATCATATGCAGCAAAAGATACCGCCGCTGTGCCGAGCAGCGCCACCGCCACTGCGATGGCAAACATAACAGATAAGCATTTCTTCATTGTTTTCAACCTCTTTCAAAAATATTTTTAAAGTGAACCTTTATATATAAAAGCCAATAATATTGACCTTTATTTTTAATATACACGCATTACAGACCATCGGAAAGTCTATATAAAAGGGCTGCGGCCTCCGCTCTTGTTATAGCGTCTGTCGGCGCAAATTTATTGTTTTCCTTTCCTTTCATTACGCCTTTTTCGCGCAGGCTGTAAATTGCTTTTTTTGCATAATCGGATATCTGCGCGTCGTCATTAAACGCGGCTGCGCCGTTGTTTTCCTGCAAGCCGCACACACGGCATAACATAACGGCTGCATCCTGCCTGGTAATTTCACTGCCTGCGCCGAAATTTCCGTTTTCATCTCCGCGCGTTATTTGGTTGTACCTGGCAGTGGAAACGTACAGGCGATACCATGCGGTTTTATCAACATCGGCAAAATCGTTTTTGTAATCACCTATTTCAATATTAAAGGCAAGCAGCAGCATTTTCAAAAACTCTTCTCGTTTGATACTGCTGTCCGGATTAAAATTGTTATCCGTTCCGCCGGACACAACGCCCTTTTCGGCAAGCGACATAATTGCGGCATACGCCCAGTGAGATGTGCTGACATCTTTAAACGAAACATGTTTTTCGGGGCGGTTGAATATATTTTGCGCCGCGTTTTTCCCAAAAGAAACCGCCGATGCCGAACCGCCGCCCCCCGAAATATTTTTTGGGGTTTCTTTCGCTTTCACAGTAACAACAAAAGTTTTTTCTACAACTGCTCCGTTTCTTTTTGCTGTAAGCTTAAGGGTTACTTTTTCATCCGCCGCGCCCTGTTTTATTATACCGTCGTTTGAAATCACAGCACTGTTACCGGATACAAGAAAAATTTCCGAGCCATACTTGCCGGAAGCGGCAAATGATATATTCTCGCGTATATTTGAAAAGTCATAACGAGATGTTATATCTCTGTAAACCGTATCCATATCCTTTCTTGCACGTTCCTCGTCCGTATATATCGTCTCGGGAACACGAACAGGGTATGTTTTTCTTACTTTTTCTGCAAGGTACCCCAGTTCTATGGTAAACTCGGCATAACCATCCGCATCTATAACCTCGCGAACTTTTCCCGAATCCGAAAGCACGTCATTATTGCTGCTGTAAGTCCTCATTGTGAAGCCTGTCGGCGCGGAGGGGAGCTTTAGGTTCTCGCAGAGCGCCTCAATGTTATTTTGGGTGCGGAAATTCATATCAATGCTTTCCATCGCCTTGTACAGACTTTCGGTATACCTGCTCAGCAGCTTGCTGAATCCGATATTATCCGCATAAACCGTTCCCTCCTTGGCATCTATACGCACCTTTCTGAGCGGAAAATACTTTGCAAGCGTCATCGGTGCAGACTTAAACGGTATTCCGCCTTCAAAGTATACATCGCCGTTCACCGTCAGCTCTCCGTAATCCGAGATGCAGTCTCCGTTAAGGAACAAGTCCAGCTTTCCGCTGTCGGTATCGCATACCATTAAAAGTTCATTCCATATATCAAGCGGAAACAAATTTTCCCTGCTCCGCATGAAAATCTCACGATAACCCTCGTCAAACACATCAACAACTACCTGTCCGTTTGGCTCAATAGTGACATCCGCCATTACAACCTCACTGAAATTATACAGGCGAATTCGTACTCCCTGAGTTTCGGACGGGACAAGCAAGTTCATCTTTGCATAAACAATGCCGTCCGTAGTTGCCTTATCATCAAAACCGTTTGTATAGCGGATGCCCTCTGTATTTGCAGAGCCGTTGCTCAACATCAAAACCTTGTTGACCGCTCCGCTCGGGTCATCGGCAACGACCGCGGAAACAGTCGCATTTGTTTTTGCCAATGTGCCTGTCGATGGATTTGCAGGCTCGCTGCCGGCAGAGTCATCCTCAAAATTCAGCAGAAAAACTTGTGAAAAAGCAGTCTGCGCCTTAATTGTTATGAAAAACTCCTTGGTCATAGTCCTGCCACCTTTGGTAATGTCTGCGGAGAGTACCGCCATTTTTCCGTTTTCAGCAAAGCTTGGGCGTTTAATCTTGGCTGTGAGCTGTCCGCTCTCGCCCACAACCTCCAGTAAATCCGTATTACCGGACTTCCACGTGATTTTCGTTCCGAAGTCACCGTTTTGCGGCAGTGCAAAATCACTGCACACCTCGTTAATACTCTCGCTCGTAAGTGTATCAAAGGTTAGGTATTCATATGCTTTTTCAAGCAATTCTTCCTCTGTCAAACCTTTGACGGTGAACTCAAAGCTCTTTGTCTTTGACACCGCGCCCTTGCGAACATCAGCGGTCAAGGTAACCGTTTTATCATCATTCAGAGACGGAAAAATCTTTCCGTCCGTGTTCACGGTTGTTTCATCCGATGTTTCCCAAACGCATTGCACCCCGGTACTAAAGTTTTTAACCAATGACAGGTTATTCCTTATTTCCAAGGGCGATTCGGCAGATATTGTCTCATATGTAATCGAATCAAACGCAAGCTGCACAACATCGCTGTCCGACGGAAGGCACAGAACCTCAAACTCAAAAGTAAAGCTGCCCTTTTGCCCTTCATTCTCCATTGAAGCGGTCAGCGTCACGGTTTTGTTGCCGCTCTCAAATTCCGGTCTTTTAACGCACGCCTGTGCCGCACCGGCATATTGCCTGATGCTTATCACGCCGGCATCGGATGTAGCCCATGTTATGATGCTTTGATATGCCGGGCCGATAAGTGCAAGGTCAAAATCCGACACTGTCCGATTCATGTCGTCAAAGACAAGCTTTGAACTGTCCACCGCCATTTTTCCTGCCGGCGAAATAAGCACGGTAAATGTGAAATCTTTGCTCGCGCTCTCGCCGCTCAGTTCATGGGTAAATGTCGCGGTTACAGTCACCGTTGTGTCCCTCATCTGTCTGATGACAGTTCCGTCGCTCGCAATTACCTCCTCATTTGACGAGTTAAATACAACCGAAACATAATCATCAAAATCCGATGGCAAGCTAATTCTTTTTGTAATTGCCGAGGGATTCTCCGATGTCATCTTTTCATATGTAACGGTATTCATTGCATTGTTCAGTGCAGCTTCGGGGCTGATATGACAAAGCACCGTGAATGCGAAAATTTTTTGGGCAGCTGCAGCGCCTTTTACCGCAATTAGCTTCAGCGTTACGGCTGCGTTGCCGTCGTTCCAGTTCGGTCTTGTTACCGTGCCGTCCGGTGCAATGTGCGTTTCGTCCGAATTTTCCCAAGAAAGGCTGATTCCGTCAGGTCCCTCTGTTGGGAATCCGTTTTTCAGATTTTTTGTAATCTCATCTGTCGGCTGCTCTGTGAAATATTCGCTTGTCATTACGGTGTCAAGGTATTCTTTCAATATATCCTCGTCACTGTAACCGTCCAAGCGCAGTACCGTAACCTTATAGGATATTTTTCTCGGAAAAATCGTGTCGCCGCGAAAGAGTATCTCCATAGTCAGGTTGACCTCCTGCTCATAGCTCCTTCGCTGAACAGTTCCGTCATCGCCGACAACAGCCGGATTATCCGATGACCATCTTCCGCTGACACCGTAGCCCAAATCGGTAATAAGATTTAAGTTTTCGCTTACGGCGTTCTGCGGCTCGCCACTGATTTTTGAAAAATCAAACTGATTGTATACCATATATTCAATCAATTCATACGCGTATTTTTCCCATACAAGCATCGGCATACCGCCGTTTACCTCTGCCGCATATTCCGTAGTAAATGCCGCATCTGAATTTAGTGCGGCAGGTAATCCGCACAAAGTATCGGCAGATACTTTCCACACCGTTCCCATGGCGAAGGTGTATGCGCCCGTTTCGCTGTCGGCAGTCTGAGCATAGCAATTTTCAATAGTGGATGTTCCCGACCCAAGATTCGGTCTGAACATCATGCCCAGGTTTTTGGTAATTGTCGGGAAAGACATATTATCCCCGAAAGTTACATTCGCCGCATAGCAATCAGAAACGGATACCTTGTGATTACCCACATAGCCTATACTGCTGGCGCAATCAAACACCGCATTGTTGCGGAAGGTATAATCTATAGACAGTCCGTCAACATAGCAGTTTTGCACCGTAGTGGTTTTATCAATTGCAGTGGGCGAACCGGATACTCCAATCGATGCGCAAATAGCGCCCAAACGGGTTGCTACAGTACCTGTCAGCATGTTGGTCATCGTAATTGAACCGTTCTTGACAAAGCACTCCGATATAGTATTACCGCTGCGTGCCATTGCAACAAGTATACCGTAAGAGCCCGATGTGGTTGTTGCCGTTAATGTGACTTTCGGATTTTCCAAGCCGACATTTTTAATTGTAGAATTGTTTATATATCCGAAAAGTCCGGAATTTCTTTCATTGGTTGTCAGAACAAAGTTTTTAACGACATGACCGCCTCCGTCAAAATTTCCGTCAAAATAGAAGGTATTTGCCACATCGGTGTATTTGCCTATGGGTTCGCCGAAATTCCTGTTGTCCATATCTAAATCGGCAGTAAGGATAAAGTATTTGCCGGCAAAGGTATGATGCTCACCGTCCGGTCTTTCGCCGTAAACAGCCTCATAGTTTGTTCTGTAGGTGCTGTCTGTGGCATTTACTATATTTTTGAGCAATGCCAGCTGTGCTCCTGTTGCAATTTGATACGGATTTCCCGCAGTTCCGTCACCGCCGTCAAAGTTCTCTGCAACCGTGCCGTCCCACCTGTCAAACTTCATTACAAGTTCTTCGGGGGTACTGTCATTCTTCAGCACCACGATGTTAATAACCTTTTTTTTGGGATATTGTGTGCCGTCAGGAAAATGAATACTTAAAGTAAGCTCAACAGGACGGTCAACAAAATCTCTCGTCACAATGCCGTCTGCAGTCACAGACACATTTCTGCTGCTCTGCCAAACGCAGTTTAAACCCTCCGCCTCGGTAAAAAGGTTCAAATTTCGCGTAACCGCAGCTTTGTCTTCGCCGCTTATCATCGCAAAGTCAAAATTATCTATAATCCCTTTTGCAGTTTCATACAAGATAGCCGTCGGGGCGTACTTCTCGCTCTCCCACACAAGCACGGGATATCCGTTGTTAATAAGCCCGGCATATTTTGTTTCGTATGCACCCTCGGAATTAAGCCCATTCGGCAGAGCCTTAAGCTCATCTGCCGTCACAGCCGTAAATGCGTCACCCTGTTTCAGATAATCTACGGATGCAGTTGACCGTTCACCCTCGACAAAACAATTACTTCCCTTTGATGAAAACTTTGTTGACCCGTTGGCAGACGGCGTGAACATATTATTTGTTCTGTCACTGTATGCGGATGTCGTAATGTTTGTGAATGTCAAACCGCTTGCGTAACAGTTGTTTACATCAATTCCGTATGCCGCGGTTTTGCCGAACAC
>CAKSNY010000024.1 GCA_934476455.1 uncultured Clostridia bacterium
ACCTTAAAAAGTGATATGCGTGTTTTTTGACAACTCCGTTTGACAGTCTGTTGATGTTACTGTTTTATCAATGACTGACAAAAGGCTCTTTTTTATTTGTTTAAAAGGTATATTGCAAGATTGAGATAGGCTGCGAAGGTTACCCACAGAAAGTACGGAATTTGCAGATATGCGGCGAAAGCCGAAAGACGGCGGTACTTTAGTATTGTAAACAGGATAAGCAGCCACAAAATAAGAAGCCATATAAACGCCAACAAAAACGCACGGAATTTAAAGAAAATAACGCTCCAGAGGAAATTAAAAACAAGGCTTACGGTGTAAATTAAAAGCCCTTCGGCGGAAAGGTCATAATTTTCTTTTCTTTTTTTATATATAACGGCACTGCTTATACCCATAAGGACAAAAAGAATTGTCCATACAATCGGAAACAGCCAAGACGGCGGTGCAGACGGCGGAGTGTTTACAGACGAATACAAATCCATATCATTTCGCGTTACAAGCGCCGACAGACCGCTTACGGCAAGTGCAATCAATACAGAGTAGATATATTCTTTGTATTTTTTTAACATATATTTTTCCTCCTTTTATGATATTATACGGAAGAAAAATATTATTATTCCTCAATTGTACGGGATGATTGCAAGTATATTTTTCTTGAAAAAAGTATATATGCGTGATATAATAAATAAACACGCTGGAAAACAAAAGGGGGAGAATAAATTGCCGCTTGACGCAATAGCACTTGGCGCTGTTACAAGTGAGCTTGAGGACATTTTAAGAGACGCCCGTGCAGAAAAAATACATCAGCCCGAACGCGACGAGCTGCTTATAATATTTAAAACACGTACAGGGCAAAAAAAGCTTGTAATAAGCGCGGGCGGTGAAAACGCGAGAATCCACCTTGCAGACAGCGTAAAGGAAAATCCGCAAAGCCCGCCTATGTTCTGTATGCTTTTGAGAAAGCATTTGACGGGGGCGCGCCTTGAAAAAATAGAGAGAATCGGGTGCGACCGTGTGGTAGATATTTTGTTTGCCGGGCGCAACGAAATGGGAGATGTTACGTCGCGTCATCTTATATGCGAGATTATGGGGCGCAGCAGCAATATTATTTTACTTGATGAAAATATGAAGATTATGGATGCCGTAAAGCATATTGACCTTACGGTAAGCTCGGTGAGAAATATATTGCCGGGAATGACATATATGCTTCCTCCGCAGTCGGACAGAATAAACCCGCTTACGGCAAAAAGGGATGATTTCATTGAAATGTTAAAGACCTTGCCGCAAGGCAAAAAGCTTGACAGAGTGATAGCAGGAAGGGTTATGGGTATAAGCCCGCTGCTTGCGGGAGAATGCGTGTTTCGGGCGTGCAATATGCGCGATGTCTGCGCGGGCGAGATGACACAAAAGCAGACAGAGGAAACTGCAAACAACCTTTACGCTCTTTTTGAGAAAGCAAGGAAAAATGAATTTGCTCCCTGTATTTTACAGGAAGAACAAAGCGGAAAAGTATTGGATTTTGCGCCGTTTGAAATATTGCAGTACGGAAAAACCGTAAAAGTACGAAAAACCGAAAGTATGAACGAGGCTGTTTGTGAATTTTACTTTCTGCGCGATATAAACAGCCGAATGCAAAGCCGCAGCAGTGCTTTAAAAAAACAGCTTACAAACAAGCTGCAACGCGCCCAAAAAAAGCTTGACATACTGCAAAACGAGCTTAAGAGCGCGGCGAAGCGTGAGGAGCTTAGAATTTGCGGCGAGCTTATAACCGCCAATCTCTTTAAGATAAAAAAAGGCGACAAAATCCTTAAGGCACAGAATTTTTATGATGAGAATTACGCCGAAAAGGAAATAACGCTTGATGTGAAAAAAACACCGTCACAAAATGCGGCGTGGTATTTTACGCGCTACAAAAAGGCGAAAAATACAGAAATTTACGCTTCAGAGCAAATAGCCTCCACGGTAAAGGAAATAGAATATTTAGAGTCTGTGCTCTACAGTGTTTCTGAGGCAAGAACCCCGTCCGAGCTTGCGGAGGTCCGCAGTGAGCTTGTTCAAAGCGGATATATCAGAGAAACGGCAGGGAGAAAAGAAAAAAAGAAGGTTCAAAGCCCAAAACCGATGGAGTTTGAATATGACGGATATACAATATATATAGGGCGCAATAACATACAAAATGATTTTTTGACTATGAAAATAGGAAGAAGCCGCGACCTGTGGCTGCACACCAAAAACATTCCCGGTGCGCATACGCTTATAAAATACAAAGGTGAGGACATCCCGAATAACGTTATTGAGCGGGCGGCGCAGTTTGCGGCGTATTATTCAAAGGGAAAAAATGCACCGTATGTTGAAGTGGATTATTGCCCGATAAGCCACGTGAAAAAACCGAACGGGGCAAAAGCGGGAATGGTCATATACGAAGGATACAGCACTGCGCTTGTAAAGCCTTTGAATCCGGACAAGGAATGATTAGATGTATAAAATATTAGATAAAATAAAATCGCCGGCAGATTTGAAGCCGCTTACGGCTAATCAGCTTAATACGCTTTGCGGCGAAATAAGAGAGTTTCTGGTGGAAACGGTGTCTGAAAACGGCGGGCATTTGGCGGGAAACCTGGGTGTTGTGGAGCTTACGGTGGCTCTTCACCGCGCGCTTGACTGCCCGAAGGATAAAATAGTATGGGATGTAGGGCATCAAAGCTATGTTCATAAAATCCTCACAGGCAGACGCGACAAAATGAACTCTATAAGAACGCGCGGCGGTTTGTGCGGATTTTGTAACCCCGAAGAAAGCGAGTATGATACGGTATATACGGGGCACGCGTCAACGTCTCTTTCAACTGCAATGGGCATTGTTCAGGCGCAGAAAATAACGGGGGAAAGCTTTAATGTTGCGTGTGTTATAGGTGACGGCTCGTTTACGGGCGGGCTTGCGTACGAGGCAATGAACAACATAGGAATGGCACAGTCAAAAATGCTGATTGTATTAAATGATAACAAAATGTCTATATCGGAAAACGTAGGCTCTTTTTCATCTTTGCTTGCGCGCGCAAGGACAAGCCCCGGATATACAGCATCAAAACGAAAAATATCGGATGTGGTACGTAAAATGCCGGTCGGAGGTGAAGCGGCATATCACCTGCTTAGTGGGATTAAGCGTAGAGTTAAGTCTTTCGTAACGCCGAATATGCTGTTTGAACAGCTTGGTATAACATACCTCGGTCCTGTAAACGGTCATAATATTGAGGATATGGAGGCGCTGTTTCGGCGTGCGCTTTGTCTGAACGAACCGGTACTTGTTCATGTTGTGACGAAGAAGGGAAAGGGCTATGCACCGGCGGAAAAAAATCCGAGTACATATCACGGCGTCGGGAAATTTAATGCGGCGGACGGCAGAATAAAAAATTGCGGAGAGACCTTCTCGTCCGTATTTGGGAAAAGTATGGTAAGCATTGCGAAAAAAAACAAGGATTTAACGGTTGTAACACCTGCGATGATAACGGGGAGCGGGCTTAAAAGATTTTCGGAGCTTTTCCCGTCAAGATTATATGATGTGGGTATCGCAGAGGGGCATGCCGTTACATTTGCGGCGGGGCTTGCCGCCGGCGGCGCTACCGCGGTTGCGGCGATATATTCAACGTTTTTGCAGCGTGGATTTGATAATATAATTCACGATGCCGCACTGGGAAGAAAGCATATAGTGCTTGCGGTAGACCGTGCGGGTTTGGTCCCCGGTGACGGAGCCACGCACCAAGGACTTTTTGATATAAGCTATCTTACGCAAATCCCGAATATGACACTGCTTTCGCCGTCATCTTTTTCCGAACTTGTGAAAATGCTTGAATTTGCCGTAAATAAATTTGATGCGCCCATTGCTGTGCGTTATCCGCGCGGGGGAGAAGAGTTTGCAATAGAAAACGGTGATTTTGAGCTTTCAAAAGCGGCGGTTGTTGAAAGCGGGAGTGATGTAACAATTGCTGCGGAGGGAAGGTGCGTGTCACGCGCACTTAAAGCAGCCGAAATATTAAAAATGCATAAAATATCACCCGAGATTATAGATGTAAGAACAATAAAGCCTATGGATTTTGAAACTATATTTTTAAGCGCGGAAAGAACAGGGAAAATTTATACACTGGAGGAAAACGTCCTTCGCGGAGGAATGGGCGAGATGATAGCCGGTGAAGCAGCGCGCCGCGGGTTAAAATTAAAAATAAGGATGCGTGCCGTTGACGATTGCTTTGTAACGCATGCAAGTATGGATGATATTGAACAGATGTACGGCTATACCCCGATACAAATAGCAAATGATATTGAAAGGATGATAAAAGCCGATGAAGGTAAGGCTTGATACATATCTTGTAGAACACAATCTTGTAAGCGGCAGAGACCTTGCCAAGAGCCTTATAATGGAGGGCAAGGTATACGTAAATAATCAAAAGGCAGACAAGGCGGGAACGCAAATCGGCGAAAAAGACCGTGTGGAGCTGCGGGGGGGAACGCTGCGCTATGTAAGCCGCGGAGGACTTAAACTTGAAAAAGCAATTAAAAGCTTTAATATCGGTTTAGAAGGCTGCACCGCTATGGATATAGGTGCATCGACAGGCGGGTTTACGGATTGTATGCTGCAAAACGGGGCAAAAAAAGTTTATGCCGTTGATGTCGGATACGGTCAGCTGGCGTGGAAACTGCGTACCGACGGCAGGGTTGTGAATATGGAACGCACAAATATAAGGTTTGTAACACAGGATGATATCAATGTCTTGCTTGATTTTGCTTCTGTAGACGTTGCTTTTATATCGCTTAAACTGGTATTGCCTGTTGCATACAGCTTGCTTGGACAAGGCGGGAAAATAGTTGCTCTTATAAAACCGCAGTTTGAGGCGGGACGCGATAAGGTAGGGAAAAAGGGCGTTGTACGTGATATTGCCGTTCACGAAGAGGTTGTAAAAGAAATCACAGACTTTGCACAAAAATGCGGCTTTTTTATTTACGGACTTGACTTTTCGCCGATACGCGGCCCGGAGGGGAATATTGAATATCTCATGTACGCGGGGAAAGAGAATTTAAAACCGAAAGAGGACATAACCGACGAATATATAAAAAAAATGATTGAAGAAAGCCATAAAACAGCAAAATAATCAAATGGAGAAAAGATATGTTTTTAACTGTGGATAAAAATGTTTCGCTGAAAATTCTTAAAATTTATATATGTGTGTGCATTGTACTTGTTCCGGCATTTTTATGCGTTTTGGGAGAGGGTGCGGCAATCTGTATATCCTTTACGGCAGCGGCGGCGGTTTTTGCGCTTAGGCTGCTTTCCGAAAAAAGAGTATATGTTTCCGTCCCGCAGTTTGTTTTATCCGGGCTTGGTGTGTGCGCGGCGGTTTTTGCACTGTTTTCAAAAAGTGCGGCGGGAAATATCCGTTATATTTTATCGCTTGCTGCCTGCTGCTTTTTAATGAGCACGTTTCAGGATTATTGTAACGCAAACGATGACAGCGGCTTCAAAAGAAGAATGCAATGCTTTATAATCTGTTCAGCTGTGGTTTTGGCGTGCGAGGATATTGTGCATTGGTACGTATATATAATGCCGTATTCGATTTTAAAACGGGTGTCTTTCGGACTGGGCGGAAACAGGCTGTGCGCTGCATTTTTTGCGTGTGCGATTGCTGCGGCCTTAAATCTGTTTTTATCATCCGAAAAGAAAACACGGCGCCGGTTGGTAATAGCAATCGTTATTTTAACCGTAGGGCTTTTTCTTTCCGGCGGGGCAGGCTGCATCATTCTTTTGTCGGCGCTTGGCGTTGGGGCGGCTGCAAAAAAGCGCGGGCGAAAAACCTTTCTTGTAACGGGATGTATATGCGGCGTTATAATTACGATTACGGCTCTGATTTTTGCACGCACACCGCTGACGAGTGATCTTGCCGTAGTTCTTAGAAGATACCCGACGGGAACAGGCGGGGCAAACGTAAAAAATTTGATACCGCTTTTCCAGACGTATTATTACACTTTGATACATGATGTCGGGGTTTTTGAAAAAGCCGTCATATATTCCGGGATATTCGGCGCTGCGGCAATTGTTTTTATAATTTTTCGCGTTACGGTACTTTTTTTAAAACGCGAAACGTTTATTTCGTACTTTACAATGATTTTGACGCTTTATACCGTATTGTGCGGTGAGATAAGCGTTGCGGCATTTTTCCTTTTATGCGGTCTGATAGCCTTTAATGAAAGTGACGCAAAGGCGACGAGGTGTATTTTTGTCAAAGAAAAAATAACAGGAAGGGCGACGGCACTGCTGTTGGCGTTATCTGTTATAACGGCGTTTGTATCATTTGAACAAATTTTTGTAAAAAGAGCCGATTCGCTTTATGACAAAGGAAAAACCGCAGCGGCATTTTCGCTTTATGAAAGCTGCGCGGCAATAAACCGTATAGACGCCTATCCGTGCATAATGGCAATAAAAGCGTTCCTTAATAACTATGACGAAAACAATGCAGAGGATGCGTTTATTCTCTTGGAAAAAGCCGTAAAGCGCGATTCAAACAATGCACTTACATATGAAACGGGTGCAAAATTATACGGAAAGACCGGTGACTATGACAACGAGGCACAAATGTGGAGAGAAGCTGTGAACAAGGCTCCGAAAAAGGACAAGTACAAGCTATCTCTGGTTAAGGCACTGTACAAGTTAATGAAGGATGAACAGCAGGGAAGTACAAAAACAAAAGAAGCATACAACGAAATAATCGGTATTTCCGATAATACATTGGACATCGATATAAAAAAGAAAATCAATGACATAGCCGATAAAGCATATCCGCTGGGGATATCGGGCTTGGATGCGATTTACGGGCAAAATGCTGAGGAGTGATATTACGTGGATAAAAAGCCGAAGATTAAAGATTTTATATTTTTCGCTGTTGTTATCTCAATAATTGCGGGAATAATTGTTACTCGGACGGATATAAAGAATACAGACAGGAAATATACAAGCGAGTCGGACGTTAAAATGCTTGTCGGCGTGCATATAAAGGGTGCTGTGAAAAATCCTGGATATTATGAACTGCCGTATGAAAAAAGAGTTGCGGATGCAATAAAAATAGCAGGTGGGGCTACAAAAAATGCAGATGTAGACGCCATAAACCTTGCAGAGGTTTTGCGTGACGGGCAGGAGATTGCAGTTCCGTCTTTGGAGGAAGGAGCTGCTGTGCAAGGGGGCGATAAAGTAAATATTAACACCGCGGATGTGTACAGGCTGTGTTCTGTCACAGGCATTGACAAGGAACTTGCCATTGATATAACGGAGTACAGAAACAAAAACGGAAAATTTAAATCCGTTGACGAACTTAAGAAGCTTAAAAAGGTAAGCGATAAACTTTTTAACAGGATAAAAGATAAGCTTTGCACGGAATAAACGCCGGTGCTGCCCGCATATACTTATATGCGGGGTGATGCTTGTGAGCGAAAGCTACATTATAGCAAAAAAAGCCGAAAATATGATGCTTTTTAAAGACAGAGAAGAATTTTCGGAGGGTATGCGTATTATAAATGTGCGCGGGAATATACGTTCTTTAAGAAAGCTTGCGCGTGATTGGTACGGTAATGATATTATTATTAAAAATCCGCGGCAATTTCCCGAAAAGGCACAGGCATACATAAAGAAATACGACGCTGTATGTGCACAGGAAATGCTTTCGGTGCTTGATAAAACGCTGATTCTTGCAGCACAAAAGTACAAAGCAGCGCTTCCCGCGGAAGAAATATATATATTGTCCGACCCGATAAGCGCTGCGGCAATTATTCTTAAAATAAAGGGTATGGCTCGTTTATTTACGGTAGTGTCGCCGATTGACAGCGTAGGGAAGATGTATGACGAGCTGTATTTCAAATACGGGGCGGTTATACGCCATATTCCTTATATAGGAAGCTGCACACAGCATGCCGTGATTATAAAAAACAACGGCGAGAAGGACTTCCCGCATATTCAAGACGGAATATATATAACGCTTGACCGTACAAAGCCTGACGAAAAAAACGTAGTTACGGCAGCAGATATTTGTATCAATGATAAACGTACAGATGCTTTTGAAAAGGCACTGGAAATACGGGGCGGCGCCGGTATGTACAAATTCCTGGGAATTTTGCCCGATAACGAAAGCTTTGTTGATATAAATACAAAATGCGGAGAAATTTTTTTACTTGACACACAGCTACTTTAATAATATAATTGTAGTTGTCTATCAGGAAGAAATGAAAAGGGGTTTTTGTAATGGCAAAACAGGTTATTCTTACAAGTGAGGGCTTAAAGAAACTACAGGACGAACTTGAGAATTTGAAAACAGTGCGCCGTAAGGAAAACACGGCGGCAATAAAACGCGCACTTTCTTTCGGCGATTTATCGGAGAACAGCGAGTACGATGAAGCCAAGAACGAACAGGCTGAAATTGAGGCAAGAATAGTAGAAATCGAAACGATGCTTAATAATGCAAACGTTATAGATACCGAAAGCATAGGTACTGATGTGGTGTCACTCGGTTCAAAGGTAAAGGTTAAGGATGTATCGGACGGAGAGGAAGAGGAGTATTCCATTGTAGGCTCTACAGAGGCTGACCCAATGAAAGGAAAAATTTCTGACGAGTCGCCCGTGGGCAACGCACTGCTTGGTCATAAAATAGGAGAAACCGTTACCGTGGAGGCACCTATGGGGAAAATTGAGTACAAGATTATTAACATTTCAAAATAAAAATCGATGCAGGCGTAAAAGGTAATGTGAAAATTGCTTTTTACGCCTTATGTATTAAAAACATAAAATACCTCGGAGGAAGCCATGAATGATGCACTGCTTGAAAGAATTTCCTGTATATCTCGGGAGGAAAGTGAAATATTAAGCGGAAGGCGTGAAATCGACCGTGATATATATATGGAAAAGCCGAACGTTATGGACGCAAAAAAATTGCTTGAGAGCGGAAAATTGATTTCTGTGAGAACGCACACGCGCTTTATCCATTTTCCGCCGCACAGGCATAATTATATTGAGGCGGTGTATATGTGCAGCGGACAGACAACACATATAATAAACGGGGATGAAGTAGCGCTGAAAGCGGGAGAATTGCTTTTTTTAAGCCGCGGAAGCGTGCAGGAGATAATGCCCGCCGCCCGAAATGACGTAGCGATAAATTTTATTATTTTGCCGGAATTTTTTGAAAAGGTTTTGTTTATGGTAGGGCGTGAGGATACACCGCTTTGCAGATTTATAACAGACTGCGTAAAACGCGACGGCGGGCAGTCGGGGTATTTGCATTTTAAGGTTGCGGATGTTTTACCGGTGCAAAATCTTGTTGAAAATTTGATATGGACAATTGTAAATGACCTGCCAAATAAACGCAGCATTAACCAGGCAACAATGGCTCTTTTGATGTTGCAGCTTATGAACAATTCCGAAAAAATTGCCTATACGGACGACAGTGAAAAAGCAGTGTTTTGTGCACTGCAATACATAGAAGAAAATTATCGCAGCGGAAGCTTGCAGGACCTTGCAAGGAAAAACCACCGCGATTTCACATGGTATTCGCGCGAACTGAAAAGGCGTACGGGAAAGAATTATACAGAGCTTGTACGGCAAAAACGCCTCTCTCAGGCATGTTATTTGCTGAAAAATACGAAAATGAGTGTTGCGGATATATCAAATTGTGTCGGTTATGAAAATACAAGTTATTTTCATAAAATATTTTACAATGAATTTAAGCTTACACCGCATATGTACAGAAAAAAATAATCTGCTGCAAAAAAAGACGCTTTTTTTGTCAAAAAATATCCTTGCTTATTACGCGAATGCGTTATAAAATATATAAAAAGGGGGAATTGTTAATGAATTATTCGGAAGCAAAAGAAAAGTATAAAAAAATTGGTGTTGATACCGAAAAAGCAATTGAAATTCTTAAAAATGCACCTGTTTCGCTGCATTGCTGGCAGGGCGACGATGTGAAAGGGTTTGACCACGAAGGACCGCTTACCGGCGGAATACAAACTACGGGTAATTACCCCGGAAGAGCGCGTACGCCGCAGGAGCTTATGCAGGATATGGACAAGGTGATGTCGCTTTGCCCCGGAAAGAAGAAGCTTAATCTTCACGCTTGCTACGCAATTTTTGAAAACGGTGAGTTTGCAGACCGTGACAAGCTTGAGCCAAAGCATTTTAAAAAGTGGGTTGATTTTGCAAAAGAAAGAAATATGGGAATTGATTTTAACCCGACATTCTTTTCGCACGACAAGGTAAAGGACGGGCTGACGCTTTCAAGCCCGGACGAAGAAATCCGCTCTTTCTGGGTAAATCACGGAAAAGCGTGTATCAGAATATCGCAGTATTTTGCGGAAGAAACAGGAATCCCGTGTGTTATGAATATATGGACGGGAGACGGTTTTAAGGATATTCCGGCAGACAGATATACGCCGAGAATGCTGTATAAAAAATCGATAGAAGAAATACTTTCCGAACCATATGATAAAAATTTGGTAAAGCCGTGCGTCGAGTCGAAGGTTTTCGGCATTGGTGTGGAATCATACACAACGGGAAGCGCGGAATTTGCATTAACTTTTGCCGCAACGCACGAGGGATGCCTGCCGCTTATGGATAACGGGCATTATCATCCGACTGAGGTTGTTTCGGACAAGATTCCGGCTCTGTTGTGTTTCTTCCCCGAAATAGCTCTTCATATTACACGCCCTGTAAGGTGGGATTCGGATCACGCTGTTTTGTTTGACGATGAAACACGCGAGATGGCAAAAGAAATTGTACGCTGCGGTGCAATCAACAGAGTTTATATGGCACTTGATTATTTTGACGCAAGCATTAACCGTATATCCGCATGGACGGTAGGTTTCAGAAGCTGGCAGAAGGCGCTTTTGTTTGCACTGTGCCAACCGTATGAGAAGCTTGCGCAGCTTCAGAAAGAAAACAAGCTTACAAAGCTTATGGTTGAACAGGAAAGCCTTAAAACAATGCCCTTCGGCGAAATTTGGGAGGAGTATTGCACACGCTGCGGCGTAAGCGCAGATGACAGCGTATGGTTTGAAGAAATAGAAAAATACGAAAAAGAAGTACTTATAAAAAGAGTATAAAAACCCTATTCACCGGGGAAATATTGAAACGGTTTAAAAAGTCAATCAACTTTTAAACCGTTTCTTTTTTTGAAAAATAAATCGGGGAATAACCGGTAGCGTCTTTAAATGCGCGTGAAAAACTGTGAATACACGAATAACCGAGAAGTTCTGATATTCGGCTTACGCTTAAGCTGCCCTCGGTAAGCAAGCGCTTTGCCTCCGATATTTTTAAATTCCGATAATACTGCATCGGAGACTGATTTAACACCTCGTTAAAAAGCACGCATAACTGTGATTTGCCAAGCAAAAAACGAGAGCATATTTGTTGCTGTGTTATCATTCCGTACACATTTTTTTGCATATAATCACATACAAGCTTTACAAGAGAGCTGTGCGCAAGAAGCTTTGATTGCTCGGTATGGGAAACGGTTTTCCCGTCACAGGCGCCCGTCCTTATAAGATGGATCAGCAGATGGCTGAAATAGCATGACATAAGCTGCGTGCTTCCGAACGGTGCCGAGGAAAAATCAAGACTTCGCTTGTCGCTGTATTCTGAGGGAATAGCCGAAAGCGCGTTTTTTGTTTCACATATAAAAAGAGAAAGAAGCCGCCTTGCGGTTTTATCTGCACGGAAGGTTTTTTTGCGAAAAAAATCAATCGCATTGCTGTGAGTGGTAAAGGAAACAACTATCATACCGTTGCTTGTTTTTTTATCGGAAATATGTGCGTGAAACTCCCCCGGCTGGTGAAAAATCATTTCACCGCAGCTCAGGCGGCAGGCAGTGCCGTCGGTTATTGCAACAATTGCACCGCTGTCTACGTAAACCATCTCCCAAAATGTGTGCTTTTCGGGTGAATGCGTAAAGTCTTTTTCAAACGAAAAACAGTATATGCTGTTAAAACCGTCAATCAGAATATCATTTTTTATCGGCTGCATTTCAAACATAATAAGCTCCGTTCTTTTTTCACGTTAAAACATTTGCGGAAAAAATGTTAAATAATATATAAAAAATATCAAATACATTATTGTTAAACAATTATATAATAAAACTACAGGAAATACAATATATTTTTTCTACGGAGGGGTAAAAATGAACGTATTGGCTATTGGCTGTCATCCCGATGATGTGGAGATAGCGTGCAGCGGAACTTTGGCAAAGTGTGTAAGGCGCGGAGATAATGTTACAGTGTGTCACTGCGCGAACGGCAATATGGGACACGAGATAATAAAGCCCGACGAGCTTAGAGTAATGAGAGCGCAGGAGGCTAAAAATTCGGGGGAACTTGCGGGAATAAATGTTGTTACACTGGATATCGACGACCTAAGGCTTGACGCTGCGAATTTAAAGCAGCGTGACGCTATGGCACGCCTTATCACAAAGGTGCAGCCCGATTTTATTATAACGCACAGCCCTAATGATTATATGCCGGATCACACGGCGGTATCCAAGCTTGCGTTTGATGCGTCGTTTGTTGCAAGCGTGCCGCAGTATAATGACGGGGAAAAATCAAAGCTTACACCTATATTTTATATGGATACGCTTGCCGGGGTTGACTTTATGCCGGAGGAATATGTTGATATTACCGAAGAAATGGAGCTTAAAATAAAAATGCTTGAATGTCACGAAAGTCAGCTTAAGTGGATGCGTGACCACGATGGGATAGATTTTGCGGAGTTTGTGCGCACCTGCTCACGCTTTCGCGGTTTGCAGTGCGGTGTTAAGTATGCCGAGGCATTTTCACATGCAAATGTATGGCCAAAGATTACTGCAGCGAGGTTGCTGCCATGAAAAAAGTAGCATGTGTGGGAATATTGGTTGCCGATGTCATTGTAAGCACCGTTTCAACCATTCCTAAAAAAGGAACGCTTGAAAATGTAAATTCAATTTCACTGCATAACGGCGGAAATGCAATGACGGCGGCAATCAATTTAAAAAAGCTGGGATGCGATTCAAGCATTGTCGGAATGGTGGGAAGCGACAGCTTCGGTGAATTTTTGGAGAAGAAGCTTAAAGAAAGCGGCGTTTGTACAAAAGGGCTTAAGTACAGCAGCGATGCGCAGACATCTACATCTGTATTGATGATTGATGAAAACGGAGAAAGAACATTTTTCCATGTTATAGGTGCAAACGGAAAAGTTACATATGAAAATATTGATTTTAATGTAATAAACGGCTGTGATGCTGTTTTCCTGACGGGAACATTTTTGCTGCCCGGGCTTGACGGCGAGCCGACGGCAAAGCTTCTAAAAAAATGCCGCGAAGCAGGAAAGAAAACATTTTTGGATGTACAGTGGGATTCCTCCGGCAGATGGATGGAAACACTGGGGCATGCAATGCCGTATATAGATGTATTTATGCCGAGCATTGACGAAGCAAGGCAGCTTTCAAAAAAAGACACGCCCGAGGAAATGGCAGATGTATTTTTAAATAAAGGCGTCGGCGCTGTCGTTATAAAAATGGGCGGTGACGGATGCTTTTATAAGGAAGCGGGGAAGAAGCCTTGTTTTATCTCCGCATACAAAAATATAAAGGTTGTTGATACCACAGGCGCAGGGGACAGTTTTTGCAGCGGATTTTTGGCGGCATATTCACACGGGAGGGATTTTGCCTTCTGTGCGGAGTTTGCAAACGCGGCGGGAGCATTAAGCGTTACAAAAAAAGGCGCTACAAGCGGTATAACAACATACAGCGATGTTGAAAATTTTATGAAAACAAAAGAGGAGGAAGCAGATGTTAGTAACACTTGAAGAAATACTGAAAGAAGCAGAACAAAAAAAATATGCCGTCGGTCTTTTCAATATGCTTAATATGGAAATGGCACGCGGTATAATTGAAGCTGCCGAGGAGGAAAAAAGCCCTGTTATACTTGGTGTGGCAGAGGTACATTTGCCCATAATACCGCTTGATTGCGCAGCGGCTGTTATGCGGCATCTGGCAAAAAAAGCAAGCGTCCCCGTGTGCCTGCATTTTGACCACGGCGTTACATATTCAAAAATACTTGAAGCAATGCGTGAGGGATTTACCTCTGTAATGTATGACGGAAGCGCGCTTGATTACGAAGAAAATATTAAAAACACGCGCGAGGTCAGCAAGGTGGCACACGCGCTTGGAATAAGTGTGGAAGCAGAACTCGGCCACGTAGGCAGCGGAAGCAATGCAGCCGATTTTGACTCTGAGGATTTATATACAAAAACAGAAGAGGTAAACGACTTTATAACCCGTGCCGATGTTGACGCATTGGCAGTTGCCGTAGGCACGGCACACGGAAAGTATATAAAAAAGCCCAAACTTGATCTCAGGCGCCTTGAGGAGATATACAGCGTTTCAAAAAAACCGCTTGTATTGCACGGCGGAAGCGGGCTGAGCGATGACGATTTTAAAAACACCGTAAAGTACGGAACAAGAAAGATTAACATTTGCACCGAAATGTGTATTGCCGCACGTGAGGCATATATAAACAGTAGCGACCACGAAACACTTTTTATCGACGCCAAAAACGCTGTAAAAGAGGTCGTAAAAGAAAAAATGAGACTGTTTTCAAGCAGCAATAAAGCATAATTAAGAGAAAGGAAGATAAAGATGGATTTTTTAAGTACTGTTAAAGGAAGTTTATTGGAAAATTTTTTCCCGAAGGGTTGGGATATGAAAAAAATTGATGAATGCTGTGAAAAAGGCGTAACGCGTGAAAGCTTTTGGAACAAGGATTTTTCACCTGTAGAGTGTGAAAACATCTACGAATTTGACGCATATATGGGACACGAAATTGCGTTAAAGATTAAGCAGGCACGTGATAATAAGGAAAAAATTGCCCTTATTCTCCCTGTAGGACCTATGGGAATGTATAAGTGGGCTGTGTATTTTCTTACAGAATGGAATGTTAAGTGCGACCACGTTTATACCTTTAACATGGACGAGTGGGCAGATGCCGAAGGCAATACTCTTGACAGCAGCAACCCGGCATCTTTTGAATACAGTATGAAAGAAGCTTTTTTCAATAAGTTGGGTAAAAATACAGTGCCTGAACCGCAGAGAAACTTCGCTACGAAAAATAATTTGCCGACGTATCCTGAAAAAATTAAAAAGCTTAAAGAAGAAGGCGCAAAGCTTGTTTTAGTGTTCGGAATAGGAAGAACGTGCCATATTGCATTTTGGGAGCCGCAGTTTGCCGATGAATTTCAGACAGAAGAGGAATGGAAAAAACAGCCGTACCGCATAGCTGCAAAGCTTCATCCGCTTACAATCGAGCAAAATGCAATAACAAGCTTTAAGAGCCGTACGACACTTGTTCCGTGTAGGGCAAACACAATAGGTCCCGGTTTGTTTTTGCAAGCAGATTATGTGATAGGCGGTGCAGACGGCGCTCTCGGACGCGGTATGGGCTGGCAGGGAATGAGCTTTCTTATGGCGCTGCATTACGGTCCGGATAAAAGTGTTACGGCAAGCTATATTCCCACGCTTCCGGGAAAGCTGTTTTATCTTAAGGAGCTTAAAGGTCCTCTTACACCGGAGTGCAACTGACGCGTAAAGCCTGCAATGCCTGCGGGAGGTTCTGCCGAAAGGGAAAAGAAAATATATATATTTAAAAATACTTGCCTTCGTTTGTCGATGGCAAGTATTTTTTTTATTCAGAAAAAATTTACAATATTTTAAAATAATGCTTTTAATATTGGAAAAAATATGGTAATATATAACGCAAGGAGGTTGTATTTAATGACAAATGAGGAAAGAAGTAATTTTACAGGTAAGTTAGGTTTTGTGCTTGCGGCAGCAGGCTCTGCCGTGGGCTTGGGAAATATATGGAGATTTCCTTACCTTGCGGCAAAATACGGCGGGGGAATATTCCTGCTTGTTTATATCCTGTTGGCACTTACATTCGGTTTTACTCTTATGGCGGCTGAAATTGCGATAGGAAGAAAAACAGGTCTCAGCGCTGTTGAGGCATTTCGCGCATTGGACAAGAGATATGGTTTTATAGGCTATCTTGCAGCGGCAGTTCCCGTTATCATTTTGCCGTATTACTCGGTAATAGGCGGTTGGGTTATGAAGTATATGTGGGCGTTTATGTCCGGTGATGCGAAAAATACTGTAAATGACAATTACTTTACAGGTTTTATTTCCGGTACCGCACAACCGATAACATGGTTTTTTCTGTTTATAGGAATAACGGCTGTTGTTGTGCTTTGCGGTGTGGAAAAGGGCGTTGAAAATGTAAGCAAGGTAATGATGCCGATACTTGTTGTATTGTCTGTTGTTATCGCGGTGTATTCCGTAACCGCGCCGGGCGCGTTTGACGGTGTAAAGTATTATCTGTTGCCTGATTTTTCTAAGTTTTCCGCGACTACGGTTCTTGCAGCGATGGGTCAGCTTTTTTATTCCATGTCTTTGGCTATGGGTATAATGATAACATATGGCTCCTATATGAAAAAATACGTAAACCTTGAATCGTCCGTTAAACAAATTGAAATATTTGACACGGGTATTGCATTTTTGGCAGGGCTTATGATTATTCCGGCTGTGTTTGCTTTTTCCGGCGGAAGTCCCGAGTCTTTGGGAAAAGGACCGAGCCTGATGTTTGTAACAATGCCGAAGGTATTTGAAAGTATGCCCGGCGGTACTGTTATAGGAGCGTCGTTTTTTATTTTGGTTCTCTTTGCGGCGCTAACATCTTCAATATCGCTTATGGAAACGGTTGTTTCGATTGTGTGCGATAAATTTAAATTAGGAAGAACACCCTCTTGTATTGTGGTATTGGCGGCATCAATCTTGATCGGGCTTCCGTCCTCTTTGGGTTACGGCGTGTGGGGCGGCGTGAAAATTATCGGAATGCAGTTTTTGGATTTCTTTGATTTTATCAGTAACAGTGTAATGATGCCTATTGTAGCATTTCTTACCTGTGTATTTGTGGGCTATATTATAAAGCCGAAAGCAATTATTGATGAGATAGAGTCGTCCGCACCGTTTAAAAGGAAAAAGCTTTTTGAGGTTGTAATAAAGTATATAGCGCCGATATTTATTGTACTTATTTTAATATCATCGGTGCTTGACGCATTCGGAATTTTCAAGATATAATTATTAACGCGCAAGAGCGGGTAAAAATAGATTTTGCCCGCTCTTTTTTCTTGCTATTCCAAATTAAAAATGTTATAATAAAAAAAGTCTTAGGGGAGGTGTGCGAATGAAGGATGATAAAACCTTTTTTAAAATAATGATATCGTACGTAAGTATTATTTTGCTTACGGTTACATTTATAGGCGCTTCAACCGTGACCACCCTTTTTACCAAGCTTGAAAGCGATACGGAAAAGCTTAATGATAATATTATGGCGCAGACACAGCAGATTTTTGATTCGGAGCTGCGCGCTGTTCTTACGCTGCCGCATCAGCTTTTGGAGAATGATGAATTTAAAGCTATTTTATCAATGTCGTATTCCAATCAGTCTGACAAGATATATAAATCATGGCAGGCTATCAAAAAAATGTATAAGTATCAAACCGGTTATACGTCGGTGCGAAATGTAGCCGTGTATGTTAAAAAAAGTAATTTTATACTTGAATCCGATTCTATATACAGCAAAAAAGAGTATTACAACACATATTTTAAAGATACAGACCTTACATATGATAAATGGTTGCAATATTTAAACAAAGGCAATTTTACGCATTTTTTTATTTCGACAAAAACAAACAGAGATAACATTTCTAAAGATGTTTTTATCTACTGCCAGGGCTTGAGAAGAGAAACACCTGACACCGGCGGATTGCTTATGGCAATTGTTGATAAAGAGGAAATACTCGATAAATTGCGGCTTGAGGAGCTTAACAATACAATTGAGTTTGCTGCCGTTGACAGAAACGGAGAATGTTTTTTTAAAACCGACGGGTTTGATATAAAGCTTGATAAAAAGAATATAAGCGGAGAAACAGGGTCCTTTAACGCAAAAAAGTATAAGGTTGTGTACAGAACTTCAGACGTTATGGATATAAAATACGTATACCTTTTAACGAGAAATAATATTTTCGGGAGCGTAGGGTATGTATTACCGATGTTTCTGCTGATATTGATTTTGGCGATAGCTGTAAGCGTAATTGCCGCAAATTTCAGTGCGAAGCGAATGCAGCGCTCAATCCTTGCAATACTTGATGAAAACAAGCTTTTAGCGAAAGATTTGAGCGAATATGTAACAACAAGCAGGGACAAGCTTTTCTTGAATTTGCTGTATAATATACCTTTAAAAGAGGATGAAAAAGAAAAGATATCCGCTTATTGTACAAACGGAAATGCGTTCAGGGCACTTTTGATAAAAGGTACGGAAAGAGATAACTTTGACGTGTATAACGAACGTATTGCAACCGCCTGGACGGAGGCAGACAGTATTTTAACATCAATGCTTAGCGGGGCAAATATCGGCGTGTACAGTCTGAGAACGGCAGAGGCAACCTATGTCTACATATTAAGCTATGGACCCCGTGCAGGGATAGAGGACGATATTGAAAAAACCATAAAACGCTTTGTGGAGGAATACGGTATATGCCTTACGGCAGCAGTAGGGCGTGAAGTTGCGGATATAGAGGAAATAAACATATCTTATGAGGAAGCAATGTATGCGTCGAGATACAACAATGCTGAAAAAAACAGCGAGCTTATTTTCGGAGAAAGCATTTCGGATAACGAAAACAGGAAGCTGCATTATACTGTTGAGAAAGAACAGCTGCTTGTAAGAAACATTAAAACAGGAAAAACTTCGGAGCTGGAGGCGCTGTTTGACGAAATATATACAGAAAACTTTGTCAGCCGCAAGCTTACACAGGAGATGTTAAAGCGCCTTGTGCTGCACATATTGTTGATGGTGTTTAAAATTCTTGATGATGCATATGAACCGGAGGATAAGCAAAACGAATATTATGTTCGGGTGTGCCAAAATATATTACATAATGATAACGCAGAGGAAGCATTTAACACCCTCAGAGAAATATGCCTTTCAATCAGCAAGAAGCTGCCGGAGCAAAAAGGAAAAATGCAGCTTGAACGTAAGATAGAAAGCTATATCGCACAAAATTATTCCGATATGGATTTGTCACTTGACACTTTGGCAGAACACATAGGACTAAGCTATAATTACCTTAGCAAGGTGTTTAAAGAATTTTTCGGAACGAATTTTGTAAGCTATGTTACAGCAATACGGCTTGAAAAGGCAAAGGAGCTTTTAAAAACAACAAATTTGCCGATTGAGAGAATTGCGCAGGATGTCGGATTCGGGAGAAGCAATTCGTTTATAAAAATCTTTAAAAAATATTACAATGTAACCCCGGGGCAGTTCAGAAGCCGCAATATGGGCTGATAATAATAAAAAAGGGATATTCCATAAAAATGGAATATCCCTTTTTTGTGCATTAAAATAAACGCGGCTTAAATGGTAAATAATAGCGATTGACTTTATGGGCATTGCCGAATTAAAATAAAACTACAAAAAAGAAAGGGAGATTGGATATGAGAAAAACGACAAAAAGAATATTGTCACTGGCATTGTCGGCTGTTTTCATAACGGCGATGTGTGCTTGTAAAAAGGAGGAACCAAAGCGAACATCTGATGTTTTGAAAGGTGAAATGCCGAAAACGCTGACCGTATTTGCACCTCTTGGTGCTTACAGCATTAAAAACGGTGCAACAAACAACAATGAAACATTGCCTTTTCAGCTTATGGAAGAATTGACGGGCTGCCATGTTGAATGGGAACATCCGGCGGCAGATGCATATACGGAAAAATTCAATCTGATGATAGCCTCCGGTAAATATCCCGATGTGGTAATTTATTCGTGGTTAGGTATACAGGGCGGTACAAAAGCGTATGCCGATGACGGCGTAATTATTCCTTTGGGAAAATTGATAGACAAAAATATGAAATATCTTTCAGAATATAATAAGGAAAATCCAAATGTCAAAAAACAATATATGGACAATGACGGTGAGATTTACGCAATACCCTTTATAAGAAAAGATAAAGAGCTTAAAATCTTTGCAGGTCCGCAAATACGTGAGGATTGGTTGGAGAAGCTTAATCTTGAAACGCCGACTACACCGCAGCAGCTTTATGATGTTTTAAAGGCGTTTAAAACGCAAGACCCGAACGGAAACGGAAAGGCAGACGAAATACCGATGTCCGGTGTAGGCTTTGATAATCAGGAGTTCGGAATAGGAAATCTTTTATGGGGCTTTGGAACGCACTACGATTTCTACATTAAAGATAATAAGGTAAAGTACGGTGTACAGGAAAAAGAGTTTGAAGATGGTATTGCATACATAACAAAGCTTTATCAGGAAGGTCTTATAGATATGGACTATCTTTTAAATGACAGAGATAAGATGGACAATAAGGTGCTTAACGATAAGGTTGGATTTATATATTCTCTTCAGCCGGGTAAATTTTATACAAGTATGAACGGCAGCAGCAGAAAAATGACAGGCGTCGGGCATTTTGCCGCAAAGGAAGGAATTAACAATGTATATAATTCGTCCTACATTATGGACGTGAAAGACACGTCGGCTGCAATTACAACGTCAAACCCAAACCCCGAAGGAACGCTTAAATGGCTTGATTGCTTCTACGGCGGCGAAGGGCTTAACTATATGAATTTCGGAAAAGAAGGGCTTACGTACGACTGGGTTGACGGTTACCCGAAGCTTTCGGATTATATTTTAAACAACCCCGACGGGAAAACGCTGCAGGAAATGGGCGGACAGTGCCTCGGAACATATCAATCGCATTTTCCGGCTATGCAGGATTGGCGGTATTACGAGCAAATTCTTACGCCATGGGGAAAAGACTCTATAAAAGAGTGGAGCGACAGTGCAAAAACCGACGGAATACTGCCGTCGCTGGCATTTACAAATGAGGAAACGAAAAAGATAACCTCGGTAATGAGCCAGGTTGAAACCTATGTATCGGAGGCAATAAATCAAATAATTTTGGGACGTATGAAAGTAGAAGAGCTTGATACAGTTCGCAAAAAAATTGATAAAATGGGAATAAACGATGTAATTAAAATTTATAACGACGCATACAAGCGCTATATTAACAGATAGGGGTGTCACTATGAATTCGGAGGGTTGTTCAATCCGAAAAAACGGGCGAGGCAGATGCGGAAAAAAGCTTGCCGAAATTAAGAAAAACAGGGATGTTTACATAATTCTGCTGCCGGCTGTTTTATATTACATTATATTTAAATACATTCCTATGTTCGGAAACATACTTGCATTTCAGGATTTTTCCATAACACGCGGAATATTTGCAAGCCCGTGGGTTGGGCTTGCAAACTTTAAGGATTTTCTCTCAAATTACAAGTTTTGGCAGCTTTTAAGAAATACTTTGACAATAAATATTTTTTACCTTTTGTTCAGCTTTCCCATGCCGATTATACTGGCGCTTTTGCTTAATGAGGTAAAACGCAGCAAGTTTAAGCGCTTTGTTCAAACCGCAACATATATGCCGCACTTTATATCGACGGTGGTTGTTGTAAGTATGGTACTGACATTCCTTTCAAGCGAGGGTATGATAAATGCGGCAAGGACAAAGCTTGGGCTTGAGGCACTGTCGTTTATGACAACGCCGGGGTATTTTTATCCTATATATACCGTTTCGGGAATATGGCAGGAACTTGGATGGGGCAGCATAATCTATATTTCGGCACTGTCGTCGGTTGACCCGCAGCTTTATGAAGCAGCGATGATTGACGGCGCGGGAAGGTTTAAGCAGATGCTTCACGTAACGCTTCCGTGCATTTTACCGACGATTGTTATTCTTTTAATAATGAATATAGGAAATATGCTTACCGTAGGGTATGAGAAGATAATACTTCTTTACAACCCGTCTATTTACGAAACTGCCGACGTTATATCAAGCTATGTATACCGGCGCGGATTGCTGGAGGGCGATTACAGCTATTCTGCGGCTGTGGGTATATTTAATTCGCTTATAAACTGTATGCTGCTTTTTGTTTCAAACTGGATAAGCAATAAAATTTCCGATTACGGTTTGTTTTAAGGGGGTGAAAAAATGCACTATAAAAAAGGAATCGGGGAAAGAGTATTTGATATTTGCAATTACATTTTTTTGGCATTGCTTGTTGTTGTTACAATATATCCGTGTTATTACATACTTATCGCATCTATAAGCGACCCTGTGGAAATTGCCGCAAGCAACGGTATGATGCTTTTACCGAAGAAACCGGCATTTTACAGCTACAGCGAGGTTTTAAAAAGCTCGCAAATATGGGTCGGGTACAGAAACACGATTTTGTATGTTGTACTGGGCGGGCTTTTAAGCGTTGCGCTTACGGTTTCCGCAGCATACGGATTAACGCGCAAGAATTTGCCGGGACAGCGCATAATGACACTTATGATGCTGTTTACAATGTACTTTTCGGGCGGACTTATTCCAAATTACCTTGTTGTACGCGGGCTTGGAATAACCGATACGGTGCTTGCAATGATTTTGCCGCAGGCAATTGTAACAACCAATCTTATTATTACGATAAGCTACTTTAAAGGTATGCCGCTCAGCATTGACGAAGCGGCGCGTATTGACGGCGCAAACGATTATACCATAATGCTGAAAATTATGACGCCGCTTGCAAAACCTATAATTGCGGTTATCAGCCTTTATTATATGGTATCTATATGGAACAACTATTTCTCGGCGTTGATATATATAAACGAACGTTCGCTTTATCCTTTGCAGCTTGTACTGCGCGAGATACTTCTTCAGAATAACACCAATTCCATTTCAGCAGGAGTATCGGCAGACGATGCCGCCGCATATGCGGAAAATGTAAAATATGCAACAATTGTGGTGTCTACGGTGCCCGTTTTATGCATATATCCGTTCCTGCAAAAATATTTCGTAAAAGGCGTTATGATTGGTTCTGTGAAAGGATGAATAATATGCAGGTGCCGAAATATTGGAAAACAGAGCTTAGCGATATACAAGAGATTACAGAAAGCGTTTCTTTCGGTGAAAAACGTATTCTCGGGAAATCGGCGGGCGGCAGAAACATATATTCCGTGTTCTACGGCAGGAAAAACGTGTTTGACAGAAAGGCTAATTTAAGCAGTGCGCTGGGTGCAGGAATGCGTGAATGTTACGCAAACAAGCAAACGGATAAATATACGCCGACGCTGCTTTTGGCAGGGGGTATACACGGGGCTGAATTCGAGGGAATAGCTGCGGTTTTAAACCTTATAAGCGTTATGGAAAGCGGAAAAGACCTTGCCGGAGAAAATACAGAGCTTAAAGAAAAACTGTCAGGTATAAATCTTCTTATAGTTCCGTGTATAAATCCCGACGGCAGAAGCCGTGTGCCCAAAAGCAGTATGGTGGGAAGCTCGCTTAAGGATTTGAGAAAGTATAATCAGGGGCAGTGGAAAAACGGAGAATTGTGTTTGTGGCCGGAATGCAAAAAGTATCACCCGATTAAAGAATATGTAAGCTTTCTTGGCGGATATTTTAACGACAGCGGTATTAACCTTATGCATGACGATTTTTTTATAAACCCGTCTGAAGAGGTAAAAATACTTATGAAGCTGGCAGATGATTATGTGCCGGATTTAACGGTTCTGTTACATGGCGGCATTAACGGCGACGACCACATATTAAAACCGGCATATGCACCTGCGCCCGTTAAGGAGGAAATACAAAAGCTTGAAAAAAGAATGCTGATTCGCTTAAGTGAAGAGGGTATACGCTACAGCGAAACAGAAAACGACAGGGGCGAGAACAGCGCCGCTGCGGCATCGTTTAACCTTTGTTCAATGCTTTATCAGCTGTGCGGCGAAGCATGTATAACCTTTGAAAGCAATCAGGGGCTTTCTGAAAAGAACGCAATGACATACGAGCAAATTTACCGCGCACATATAATTTTGTTTGAGGAATGCCGCAATTTTATTTTGGGAAAGAGGTGGAAAAATGAAGCGCAGAATGAAAAGATGCCTTTTTAGTTTTATTACTGCGGTTTTGGCGCTTGTAATTGCAGTGCAGCCTTCTTGTAATATATACGCAGCGTGGGACGGGTACACAGAAAAAAACGGAGACAGCAGCGGGCAGAAGGTGTTGGTTGATATGAATAATGCGGGCGCAATATATCAGGCAGGCGCCGCAGCGTCGACAAAAAATGCAAATACCGATACATATTCGGCATACTGGGCAAATCACGAAAGTGGCGGTGTTATAAATTTTACAAGCGTTGAACGTAACTGGGCAGATTGCGAATCTATTACGTTTGACGTATATTCGGAACACGCCACGGGCGGAAAAATTGCAATGATGGTTTATTGCGATTATGTGCCTGCACCCGGAAAAACGATGAGCTATCAGCAAAAAACCTTTACGGTTGATTGGAGCGGAAAAAAGACATTTACATGGGCTCTTGATGAATTTACGGTCGGAAATTCGGCAGATTTTGCAAAGGTAAACCGTGTGGAATTTATTGCAAACGGATGGGGCTGTACACCGTATAAGGACACCGCGCTTTATATAGGAACAGTGAGAGGGAACTTGTCCTCTGATGAAGAAAACGGGCAAGCGGCGGATATAAAGCTTACAGCAGAAGAGAGAAAAAACGTGCTTACAGCCTTGGAAAAAAGCATTGCGGTGTGTGTGTTCTCATCCAACACAATTAAGGACAAAAAAATATACGATTACGGAGGCAATCGCATAACCACGGTAAACGGAATAAGTATGGCGCCGACAGAATTTTTTGAAAACGCGAAGATAGCGTCTGTCACAGAAAGCGAAGGGAAAATAACATTAAAAAACAGTGCCGCTGCCGTTACAATAAACCAAGATAAGCTTACGTACAGTGCGGCAAACACTAAAGGAACGCTGGAAACACCGGTAATTGAAGACAAAAATACAAAGTATTATCCGCTTGTGCAAATTGCCGGCTTGCTTGGGCTTAACGCGGCCACGAAGGACGGCGTTACGGTTATCGGAGAATCGGATGCGGTGCTTAAGCTTATGTCCGATAAAAAGTTGGCAGAGCACATTAAAATTTTACTTTGCAGCTATACAAGCGGCGCGGAGGTTACAAAGGAACAGTGGAAAGAGATAAGGGAAAACTGGCGAAAATATCTTGTCGGTGACGAAGACAACGATATGTCAAACAACTATGTAAAAGACAAGATAACGCAAATAGACAAAGCGTGTAAGTCGGCATGGTCACAGCTGAACCGCCAAAAAAACGCAGCCGTTCTTTTCGGAACGCGCCCTGTCACAGCAACAACAGATATGAACACACAGTATTCGTATATGGAAAGTATGGCGTTTGCTTACGGAACATATGGCAGTGCATATTATCAAAACAAAAAACTGCGCTCTGATATATTGTACTGTATGAATTATCTTTACAAGCATTATTACGGACAGGCAGAGATTGACGGCACCGGCTGGAGAAGCACAAAGCTTTTTAACTGGTCGGATTGGTATGTTACAACGCCGGGATATCTGATGAACACAATTTTAATAATGGATAATTGCTTAAATGATGATAAAATAAAAAAATATTTGTCATTGTATGAGCATTTGCGCGGTGAAATGCGAACACGCAAAACACCCGACGAGGCTGCAAGCCGTATATATAACGGTACGCTGGCAGCTGTTCTTTTAAAAAACGAACAGCGTATGCGTGCGATGACAGAGGACTATAATTTGCTTTTGGTTCCGGCGTCGTCAGGGCTGGGTGTTCAGGAGGACTGGCTGTATCTTACACATAATCATTTACCATATACCTCGGCATACGGCACCGGCTCGCTGCTAAACAGAATAGTAGTGGTTGAATCCATATTAAAAGGTACGTGCTTTGAATTTACATCTCCGTATAAATATAATTCGTGTATCTGGATGAGAGAGATGTTTGAGCCGATACTGTTTAACAGCGGGCTGATGAGCGCTTTTGCCGGACGTGCACCGGGAATGGAACAGGTATACGGTTCTTATGTAACAGGTGCGGCGGTAAATCTTATAGGCGTATTCGGATATGATGACGATGAAACGATGAAACAGATTATTAAGCGCAGCGTTAATGAAAGTGTTCGCTCGACGCTGGTAAACTATCTCAGGATAAGTCAGCTGTCAAAGCTTGCAAAAATAGAAAACGACAGCACAGTTAAGCTTTTACCTTATAATCGTGCAAAGGTATACTATACAGGCGACAGGGTTGTTTTGCAGCGTGACGATTACGCGGTTGCACTTTCTATGTCATCATCGCGCATACCGAAGTACGAGTCGTTAAACGGCGTTAATATGGACGGCTGGTATACGGGAGACGGAATGGTTTATACGTATATAAAGGGCGATAATAACGCTTATAACTCTGTATATTGGAAACAGGCAAATCCGTATCACCGCGGAGGAACGACCGTAGACACCCAGGAAAGACAGGCAGTGAGTGTTTCCTTCGGAAAAGAGTATTTTTCCGAACAGGATTTTGTAGGGGCTGTCGAGTTTGAAAAAATGTATGCCGCAGCGGCAATGCAGCACGAGGATTTTACAAACCTGAAACAGGGTACGACCTCCACAGACGAATACGGCGGAGATTTGGAGGTTCATCAAAGCTCGCTTAAAGGTAAAAAAGCCTGGTTTATGTTTGATGACGAGATTGTATGTCTTGGTGCGGATATTAACGCAAGCGACGGATACGACGTTCAGACGGTTTTGGAAAACAGAAAGCTTAATATTGAAAAAACCGTTACAAATGTTGAAAACGCTGCAAATATGCCGTACGAAATTGTGAGTGTGACAGCAAGCGGCGATGACGGCAACGGACCGGAAAATGTCGTGGATAACGATTATAACACGCGGTGGTCGCTTGAAGGAACGGTGGGCTCTTACATAGTGCTGGAGCTTGAGCAGGTAAGCCCTATAGGGTATGTGGGCATTGCACAATACAACGGAACCGGCGGAAAACAGGCAATCTTCGATATGGAGGTATCGACAGACGGCGAAAACTGGGATAAGGTTGATTCGTTTAAAGCGAGCGGTACCACCGTTTCAATGGAAGCCTTTGATATGAAAGGCGTAAACGCAAAATATGTTCGTTACAACGGGCACGGCAGAACGAACAGCAGCTGGAACAGCGTAACGGAAATAAAGATATTTCCCCCGTCAAAGGATGGCACAATGGCTGTTGACGGGCAGCTGTCGCAGGCAAGGCAGCTTGGCTTGGAGGACATTTTGGTAGACGGTGTTATGATGGAAAAGTCAAACAGCTATGAAAAAAGCTTTATAAATCCGAAATGGCTTCATATACAAAATGTCGGCGGTTATGTCCTGCCAAATGGCGGACAGCTGTCCTTAAGAAAGACGGCAGATACCGTATCGTGTATAGAACTGTGGCTTGAACACGGTATCAATCCGCAAAAAGGAAGCTATGAATATATAATGCTGCCGTCAAAAAGCGCGGAGGAAACAAAGGCATACAGCGAAAATAACGATGTGGAAATTATATCAAATAACGAAGTAATCCAAGCTGCGCGGGAAAAAAAGCTTAATCTGTCGGCAATGGTTTTCTGGCAGAAGGGAAAGTGCGAAAACATAGAAATCAGCGAACCGGCAATTGTAATGCAGCAGGAGAAAGACGGCATATTGACGGTTTCCGTGTCAGACCCCACACAAAAGCTTGAAAGTGCGGTTTTAAAGGTTTCGGGTGTGGGCGAAGTTGTAGAATATAACGAAAGGATGAGCGTAGAAAACACAAACGGTATAAGCGATATAACGATTGATTTTACGGGCTCAAAAGGAAAAACATTTACGGTAAAATTTAACAAGGCAAAATAAATGCCTGAAAATATTTATTTAGGAGAGATTTTTTATGAAAAGATTTATAAGTACTTGCATAGCTGCCGCTGTTTTTGCGGTATCGGTAACAGCATTTGCAGCGTTTGACCCTGCGGCACAAAACGGATATGACAAGATTATTTATGAAGAAAGCTTTGAAAACACTGCGACAGACTTTGCGGTTACAGGCGGTACGGGGGCAATTATAAGTGAAAACGGAAATAATGTTTACGAATTTTTCAGAGATGATACAACAAACAAAAGAGCAGGTGCGCCGACACTTAATATAGACGGAATAAAGTATATTAAAGCGGAAATGAAGGTTAAGCTTAACCAACTTCCGAAAACGGACGGCGGGGCACAAATCGCAACCTATGGAAACAGCAGCCGCAGACCCATTGCAAATTTCAGTAAAAACGGAAAAATATACTTGTCGTCAAGCGGCGGACAGATTGATTACACCCCGGGGCAATGGGTGAGCTTTGTATTTTATCTGGATTATAAAAAAGGAACCTGCACAACTTATGCAGACGGAAAGCTTATGACAAACGGCGAAACAATAAATGGGCTTAGTAATGACGGCTTCGGGCAAATAGTAGGCGTTTTATTTACAGGAGAGAGCGCAGACACAAAAATGTATTTTGACGACGTAAAGTATTCAATCCCCGCGGGCTCAGTAATTACTTCCGTAACAGAGGAAAAAAGAACAGCTTTGTTTAAGGATGATTTTTCGGAATACAGCGCACCTAACCTTGCAAATGAAACAATTTTTACAAACAGGTATGAATACGGTGTTCAAAATAATATCAGAAATCTTACACAAGACCCCGAAGCAAACGGAGCAAGGAGAAACGTTATGGAGTTTCAATCGGTTTCATCTGCTGCGTCTTCTAATAAACTGATTGTTAAAAATGCGGTGGAGAATGCCGCAAACCAAGAAAGTGTTGAAATATCAATTGATTTTTATCCCCTGGGTTACAGAAACAGCTGGATATATCTTTATACAACAAGCTCCAATAAGCCGTATGTATCATTGGAAACAGACGGAAAAATAAAGATGCGTGACAACACAACAGACTGGTATGATACAGGCTTAACATATGAACTTAACAAATGGAACACTCTTAAAATAAAGGCAAAAAAAACAAGCGATAAGAAAAGCTTTACGCTTAGCGTATCACTTGACGGAAAAAGCTTTGAAAAAACAGGATGTACAGTATACAATACTACCGATATATCAAGATTTGGATTGTTTGACAGAACACAAGATACACCGGTTATGTATATTGATAATATCTGCCTTGACGCAATTACCTATGAAACGGCAGCTACGTCTTACGAAAGCTACGTTATACGCCAGAGTGCAGGCAGTGCAATTGTAAGTGCCGGATATACACCCGAGGGCAGCGAAACGGTAACACCCATCACTGCCTCTTATGCAGACAGCACGAAAAAAACAATGACAAAGGTTTCCGTCGGAGAGGCAATTTCCGGCAGTGCGGGAACAAAGGTATGGTTTGATACTTATATAAACGACGGTGAAGCGGCGCTTTATAAAGTGTTTCTTTTTAACAGCCTGACAGGATTAACACCCGCAGCACCGGCAGAGGAGTTTTAAGCAGGCGCAATAAACGGAGAGCCATATGAAAAAATATATTGCATTTCTGATGTCTGTAATTGTTCTTGCGGCGCTTACCGCGTCCTCCGACGCGGAGGATGCGGTAAGCGGCAAGATAAAGACGCTTGACGAAGGATATACGGTTTATAAAAACGATTTTGAGGGAGAGTGCGACCTTTTCGCTTCAAAAGCAGAAAAGGTATGTGCGCCTGTTTTGCCGCAAATACATAACAGCTGTATAATGGTGCCCGTAAGAACTGATGAAACAGGATTTGCGGGAACAAAATATGCGCTTTTAAACTCTTTTTCGGGCGAAAAGGCAATTACAGCCGCACGGGTGGAGTTTGATGTTCTTCTTACAAAAAAGACGCCTGTAAGCGTGCGTATACTTGACACGCAAAAAAACGGTGCAACTGTAATGAGCTTTGGCAAAAACAGTCTTTATCTGCATGAAAACAACGCGACAAACACGCAAAACCTAAAAAAATACGAAAACTATTCCGAAAATGTATGGTATAAAATCGTATTGTATATTGACATTAAAAACGCAGTATTCGATATGTATATCAATAACGATATGATTACCGAGAATACGTCCTTAAGAGCCGATAAGGAGTCACTTAAGGATTTTATGCACTGGCGCCTTGCGATAGGAAAAGGCACAGAGGAAGGCGGCGTATATATTGACAATCTTTCATATAAAATTCCGCTTTCGTGCGTATATGAAAAAAACAAAATACGAAAAGAATATACAGACGGCGGAGAGGTTGTTTTCAGCTGCCTGACAGACAGCGGCAGCGAAGGTGTCATGCCGATTGCAGTATATGAAAACAGCAGGCTTTTAAAAATGATGTATGCAAAGAAAACAAATGTGCTTGATGATGTGCTTTTTAAAAGCGATGCCTTAGGGCTTTCTTTGGGGCAAAGTGCAAAAGGTTTTATATTGGAAAGCTTAAAAAGCCTTACGCCGATATCCAAAGCTGAAAGCGAAATTTTGCCCGACGAAAAAGACTGCGCAATGCTTATAGAAAAGTGGCGCAGCTATTACAGCTTTGTGCCTGACGGGTGGGAAAACGACAGTGACGTAAAAAACAGGCTTAACATAATAAAGGCACAGTCGCTCAGCGCACAAAATACAATGAATAGAGAAGAAACGGCACAGTCATTGTGGGGAGAAGGGGTTATAAATTCCTCGCACCGAATGACGTATTCATATGAACTTATACACAAAATGGCGCTTGCGTGGGCTACGGAGGGACAAGAGCTTTATCACAGCAATTCGCTTCGGAAAGATATAATATATGCGCTTTCCTGGATGCACGAAAATGTGTACAGCTTTGCGCTGAAATCACAAACGGGGTGGCAGGCATTTTCCGAAAACGATTGGTGGGATTGGTTTGTTGGAACACCGAGGTTTATTTTAGACACGATTGTGCTTTTGGGTGACGTTGATAAAGCTCAAACAGACAGGTGGCTGTCGCCGTACGAATACCTTTCGGAATTTATCAGAACGGATTTAAGCTATGAAGCAAACGTAAACAGCCGTGCGTACAACGCCTTTTTATGCGGATTGTTGAAGGGCGATATTTTAAAAATACGCAAAATCACATCAGCGTATCCTGTTTTGTTTCAATTTGTAGAAAACGGCACGGGAATGTATGAGGATTATTCGTACATAAAGCATAATATGATTGCATACAACGGCTTTTACGGAACAGGCGCTCTTTTGGAAAGGGCTGTAAAGGTTATTGCAATAACACAGGGCACGGCTCTTGCACAAGATGAAATGTATATTGAAAAGGTTGTTCAAATATTAAAAAATGCTTTTGAACCGTTTATGGTAAACGGCGGAATAATGAATATGGTGCGCGGGCGCGGAACAGACCGCTCCGAAGAATATGCCGACGCGTGCAGTGTTTATGCCGCTGCAATTGACTTTTCGGATTTTGCAGACGAAAGCACAAAAGCATATTTGGCGTCTTTTCTAAAAACACAGCTTACAGGTGCTGCATATGATTATGCAATTGAAAACCTCACACCTTTTCAGATAGTAAAATTAAAAAAACTTTTGTCCGAAAATGTTAATTCAAAGGAATATAATATAAGCCGCGTATACAACCATATGGACAGAATAGTTCATCACAGACCCGAATTTTCGGCAGGGCTTTCGATGTCGTCGGAAAGAACAGCTACATATGAAAGCCTTGACGATTGCAATAAGAAAGGCTGGTACATAGGCGATGGTATGCTTTATATTTATAATCGAAATGAAGAAAACCCCTACGGAACAGATTATTTTAAATATGCAAACCCTTATAAAAGACCGGGGACAACAGTTGAAGATGTTAAACGTGTTGAGGAAAACATTCCGTACGGAAGCGAGCATTTCCCCGCGCAGGATTATGTGGGAGGTGTAAACGCCGAGGGAAGGTACTCTGTAGGGGCGATGTCGCTTGAAAGCTTCGGCGGCGCGGAAAAGTGTGATTTAACGGCAAAAAAAGCGTGGTTTTTCTTTGACGATGAAATTGTATGCCTTGGTACCGATATAAACTCGACAACGGGTTCTTCCGTTTACACTACGGTTGAAAACAGAAAATTGCATCTTAGTGATCCGGCGCCTGAAATTGACGGCTCAAAGGCTTATATGTCCGGATTCGGCGGCTGTTATTTCCCAAAAGAACAAAATGTTAAAAGCAATATTAAACAATGTGACAATATGAAGTTTTGCGAAATATGGATTGAACACGGGATAGCGCCGAAGGACAAAGAATATTCATACGTTTTGCTGCCCGGCGCGACAAAAGAAAAAATATACGAATATGCAGAAAAGCCCGATATTGAAATATCGGAAAATACAAAAGTACTGCAAGCCGTGGAAGAAAAAACACTCGGAATTACAGGGGTTGTTTTTTGGAAAGCGGGAAAATATCAGAACATAAGCACAGACACCCCGCTTTTAATGATTACAGAGGAAACAAAAGACGGGTATAAGCTTTTTGTAAGCGATCCCACGCATAAAAAGCAAAGCGTGGTAATTACGGTTGACGGTTTGTTTAAAGCAGAGGGTGAAAGCGACGGCTTCAGTGTAAAAACAAATGAAAAGAGCACAAGATTAACGGTTGACTTAACAAAAACAATTGCAGGAAGCTACGGCATAACTTTAAAAAGGCAGGTAGATTAAAATGAAAAAACATATTCTCATTATACTTACTGTATGTGTATGGGCGTTTGCATTTAATTTTATACAAATAAATTGTGCGGCAGAGGAGATGACGCATACGGTTTTTTCTGATGATTTTGAAGGGTACAGAAAGGATGTAAACGTTGTAAATATTGGCAGTGATTGGAGCGATAAATATGTTCAGGAAACAAATAATACCAGATACATCAGAAATGCCGAAGATTTGGACCTGCCGAACGGTGCGGAGCACGGAAACGTTTTTGAACGCGGAACAAAAAACACAAAAAATAATTTTTGGAGGTTAAGTATTCAGCGCGACGACCCGCAATCGGGACCTATTGCGGCAGCCTCCGCAAATTATTCCGCATTTAAAAAGGTGTGGTTCGGGTACGACTTTTTATTGACAGACCGATATGCGCGAAGCCTTAACATTGTAACAAATACAGGCAGCATTGCAAATGTTGCGGTTGCGTATATTACGGAGGACGGCTGCCTTTCTTCTGCGCAAAACACAGAAGAAAAGGCAGAATATTTGTTAAATGATTGGAACAGCATCGGAATTGAAATAGATTTTGAAACGCAAAGGTATGCCATATATCTTAACGGTGAAACGGTGTCGGAAAACAACGAGCTGCCCGCAAGCATTGACAGGCTGCAATCGTTTGGTATTTCCGAGCTGAAAAGTGCAGATGAAGAAAGCGAACACCTTATGTACATCGACAATATTGCGGTAAAAACTTTCCCGAAACTTGAGGTGAAAACATTAAGTATTCAAAACGGAAATACGGATGTTCCCGTGCATGACGGTATGCGAATTGAGTTTAATTACCGGCTTGCGGCGCTTGCCGAAGGAAACATTGCTGTAACAAAAACCCGGCAGCGGCTGTCTGCTGAGAATGCTATAATCACGTGTGACGGAAATACAGCTGATATATCGTTTGCGGGCGGAATGGATTTTGAAACGGAATATTATATCTATATTTCAAAAGAGCTTTCCGCGCAAAACGGACAAAAAACCGAAAACGACGATGAAATCTGCTTTAAAACAGAAAAGAAAGGACTTACAGCGGAAAAAATAAGCCTCACAAGCGGTGGTATACAACTTTTGGCATTGCCTGCCGACGGTGAAATAACGGCGGAAACGACGGTGTATAACCCGTTTGATGAAAATAAAACGTCAGCAATTTATATAGCTGTGTATAACACGGACGGAACGCTTGACACAATGGAAAAATCAACTGTTACGGAAATTGCGGGGCTGTCAGGCACAAGTGTGCAGACAAGCATTTCTTCCGACAGCTACGAAAACAAATACGTAAAGGCTTTTATCCTTGATGAAAATATGCAGCTTATAAGAAGTGACTTTTTATATATGGGTGCCGATGATGTAAAAAATTATGCGTTAAAATCGGAAAATACAAGGCTCGCCTTTGAAAACGAGCCTTCGGCAGCGGACGGTATACTTAGTTTTTCCGCAAAATATGAAAGAGAAGGCTATGCCGCAGCGCTGATAATACTAAACAAAGCGGGAAAAGCCGTATTTGCAGAGCCTGTTTATACAGATGAAGCGGGGAAACTTTCATACAGCTGTAAAATTGACGCCGGTTATTATGAACTGGTTATTTTGGGAAGAAATACGGAAAACATATTAAAAAAAGAGGTGCTGTATCTTCCAGACAGTGAGAAACAAAGCATAATACAAGACATAAACTCCGCGGAATGTTTTGAACAATTTAAGGATAAAGCGGAAAATTATGCGGAAAACAAACTGCTTTTGATTGATGATGATGTGAGAACCGAAAACAACTATTTAATTGCATATGAACAGCGTAAAAAGAACGATACCTACGACAAATTTATATCACAGATAAAGACGGCGGGACAGCTTTTTGCACAGATAAATGCAGCAGACTGGGAAGCGCTTTATAACCTTTTAAACGAAAACGGAAAAGTTATTCTTAACGATACGGATTTAACGGATGAATTATATGACAGATATTTTGAAAAAAGCGCACAAGATAAACAGGCGATAGCGAAAGCAGTCGTCAGAAAAGAAGGCTACAACGGATTTTATGCCTTCAGAAAAGCATTTTCGGAAGCCCTGGACACTTACAAAACCCCTGCGGTAAAAGAAGAAAACAAAGGCGGCGGGTCGGTATCGGGCAGAGTTCCTCTCGGCGGCGGCGGTGGTGGCATTCCGGCTGCAAACGAAAACTCTTCCGAAAATAATACCGTTTCGGCATTTAATGATTTGGAAAGTACGCCGTGGGCGAATGAGGCGATAGAGGCGCTTTTAAAGGCGGATATCATCTCAAAGTCCGAGGATAAAGCATACCGTCCCAACGACAAAATAACAAGGGCGGAATTTGTAAAGCTGATTGTAAAGCTGCTTAAAATTGAAATAAACACAGGCGAAAGCGGATTTAATGATGTAAGTGAAAATATGTGGTATGCCCCGTATTTATCGGCAGCAAAACGCGCAGGGATAATAAACGGGCGCGGAGATAATTCTTTCGGAGCGGATGAAAGTATCACAAGGCAGGATATGGCAAAGATAGCATACGGCGCCGTCACGGCAAACAAAAATGTGCTTACAAGCAATGCCCCGAAAAACACATTCAGCGATAACGATAAAATTGCACCGTATGCACAGGAGGCTGTAAACGCAATGCAAAGCGCAGGAATAATAAAAGGTATGGAAAACGGCGCTTTTATGCCGGCGGAAAATACCACCAGGGCAGAGGCAGCGGTAATAATATACAGAATAGCAAATGTTTTAAAGGAGGCGGCATAAATTGAAATTAAGAGTAAGGATATTGGCGGTGATACTGATACTTTTGTTGCTGCCGTTTCAACAAATCGCCGTGTGCAGGGCGGATGCCTCGCCGGCGCCCGAAGATACGGATGACTTTAAAAAGCTTTTGGCGTTTGGAATAATGGAAGAGGACGACGAAATACTTTACGAGGGTTTTATAACGCGTGCAAGCTTTATTAAATACGCTATGCGGTGTGTTTGGCAGTTGTACCCGCTTTTATCGCCGGAAAAGAATGAAAATATATTTAATGACGTTAATGAAAACACAAACGGATATGAAGAAATATATTCTGCGCTTCAGTCCGGCATTTTAAGCAAAGGAGAAATGTTTTATCCCGATAACGAAATCAGCATAAATGAGGCCTCGAAAATACTTGTGAACGCTCTCGGCTACGGCGAACTTGCGCAAAGAAGCGGTGGATATCCAAATGGATTTTTAAAGATTGCGCAAAGACTAAAATTATTCAAAAATTGTAATTTTGAGTCTGACGGAACCATGGGAACGGAAAGCTTTTTTAAGCTTCTTATGAATTTTTTGGAAAGTGAATTTATAACGGCAGACAGCGTAGAGAAAGAAAGCGCGGTATACGGCAGCGCAAACGGTGAATTGCTGCTTTCAAAGGCAATGGATATATATAAGATTACCGGTGTAATAACGGCAAATGCATATGCAAGTATTTTTGCCGACTGCGAAGCCCCGAAAGGCTGTGTTACGATAGGCAACGAAACATACGAAACGGGAACAACGGACGCTGCGTTTTTATTGGGCTATAATGCGGAAATTTATTACAAAAAATACAGCTCGGATAAAAAAGAGATTTTGTATATAAAAGAAAAAAATAATTCGGTTAGAACGCTTAAATCGCGCGATATACTGCCGGAAAGCGTGTCAAATGACGGCTTTCGCTACTACGATAAGGAAAAAACGTATTCGGGAACTGTCAGCGGATTGGTTTCGGCGACATATATCTTAAACGGCGCACGAACCTTAAATAATCCGGCACTTTTTTTGCAGGAACACGCCGATATAAAACTTGTGGATTATGATAATGACGGAAAATATGATGTTGTTATTATAATGGATTACAGAAATGCAGTGGCGGCGTCCGTTTCAAAAAATACGTTTAAAATTTCGGATGAGCTTGGCGGAGATTCAATAGAGCTTGACCCAAGCGCCTCGGAGTACGATTTCGTCATAGAAAAGAACGGGGAAAAAATTGACTTTACACAGATAAAGGTAAATGACATAATATCGTATGCGGCAAACCCATCGGAAAAGCTTTATATTAAATACTTAATTGTGTCCTCAAGTATTGAGGAAGGGACCGTGCAGGCAATATCAGACGAGGAAATTACTGTAAACTCTAAAACCTTTACACAGGCGAACAGCATAAAAGGAACTGTTAAAGCGGGGGATTACGGGCGGTTTTATATTGACTACGACGGATGCGTTATTTGGAAGGATACAGAAAAGGATATTGTTTACGGATATCTTACAAAATGCGGTAAAAGCGGGCTGAACACGGTAAGCGTACGGATTTTTACTGAAAATAACAGATGGGTAAGCTTAAATCTGCAAAAGAAAATAAAATTTTGCAGCGGTGATACAGACTACGGACAGATAAAAGCGACCGACTACAAAGATTTACATTTTCTGCAAGGATTTATACGTTACAATGTAAACGAAAACGGCGAGGTAGTGCAAATACAGTATGCAAAGGTGCTTCCGGACTTGAAAAATCCGGAATTCTTCGACGAGAATTATGCAATTGCCAAAAGAAGCATTGAAAACAATACTTTTGTTCAAACGGCGTATTTTGCAAAAGCAAAATATCGTTCGGTGGTTAAATCGTTTGACAATGCAATAGGCGTAAGCGACGCGACAAAAATATTTGTATTGCCTGAAGATAAAAGCATTGAAGAAAAATTTGCGGTTGTGAAGCCGTCCGATCTTTTCGGTGATGCGGAATATAAAAATGTATATTCTTACGATGCAAACGATGGTATGCAGGCAAAGGCGGTTGTCCTTGACGGCAATGCAATAAACGTTGTAAGCGGAGAATCGAAACTTATTGTTGTTGAAAAGCTTTTGGGTTCGATAACAGCTGACGGAACGGACACATATACGATAAAGGGTACATATATGGGCAGTAAGGATGCGCTTTTTCAGCTAAAGGATAAAAATGTATTGCAGGGAAAAAGTATTACGCCGGGCGATGTTGTGCAGGTGTCTTTTAATAATGACGGTCTTATAGCAAATCTTAACGAGGTGTACGACATCTCGGCAGGAAAGACGCAGTATTTTTGTTCAACAAGCGATGAATATACCACCTCTACCAAAATGGCAGGCATGGTTAAAAATATTGACCGCAAAAATTACACAATATTGCTGGACAACGGAAGCAGTGTAGGTACATATTCAACTGCGAAGCTTGCAAACGTTTATATTTATGACACGGCAGACAAAAACGTTTCGTTAGGTTCGGCGGAGGATATCGAAAACGGCACATATATATTTGCTTATATAAAGCAGTTTTCTATACAGGAAGCAGTTGTTATAAAACAATAGGAAAGTGAGAAAAAATATGCGGATATACGAAAAATTCAATAAAACAAGTGAAAACCGCGAAAAACAGCGCGCATATTATATTCCATACGATACGCTTGAAAAAGCGCTTGAGGGTGACAGAAAAAAATCAGCGTATTATAAATGCCTTAACGGAAAATGGAATTTTGCATATTTTAAAAGAGATATTGACGTTCCAAAGGCAATTTCCGCGTGGGATTTGGTAATGGTGCCTTCTTGCTGGCAAAATACGGGATATGAAAAACCGTGGTATACAAACCAAAACTATCCCTTTGCGGTGGACGCGCCGTATGTTCCGGATGATAATCCGTGCGGCGTGTATGAAAGAAGCTTTTTCTGTGAAAAAGAATGGAGCGAAAGAAGAACATATATAGTGTTTGAGGGTGTATCCTCCTGTATGTTTCTGTATGTGAACGGAGAATACGCCGGGTATTCCCAGGGGTCGCATATGCAGGCGGAATTTGACATAACCCCCTATGTAAAAAAAGGCGAAAACACACTTTTGGTAAAGGTTTTAAAATGGTGCGCGGGAAGCTATCTGGAGGATCAGGACTTTTTCCGCTGCAACGGAATTTTCCGAGATGTGTATCTGCTTTCGCGTGAGGAAAACCATATTAAGGATGTGTATATAAAGGCAGATACAAAATCAATTGAGGTTTCTGCGGAAAATTACGAAATATATGACGGACTTAAAAAGGTGGAAGGGCTTGATAACCCAATTCTTTGGAACAGCGAAGCTCCGCACCTTTATACCGTTGTGATCAAAGGAAAAACCGAATATATTCCCTTTAACGTCGGTATGCGCGAGGTGGGGGTATCCGACAAAGGCGAGCTTTTAATAAACGGTGTTCCCGTTATTTTAAAAGGGGTGGATCACCACGACACATACCCCAATCAAGGTTGGGTAATGACGGATGAGCAGCTTTATGAGGATTTAAAGCTTATGAAAGAGTTAAATATGAATACCGTAAGGACCTCTCACTATCCGCCGACGCCCGAGTTTTTAAACCTTTGCGATAAAATGGGCTTTTATGTCGTGGAGGAGGCAGACCTCGAAACACACGGATATGTTTTAAGAAACGGAGAGGGGAGCGGCTACGACAGTAAAAACCCCGTTTGGCCGTGCAGCAATCCAAGCTTTAGGGAAATGTTTGTTGAAAGAATGGAAAGAATGGTAGAGCGTGACAAAAACCACCCTTGCGTAATAATGTGGTCAACCGGAAACGAAAGCGGTTACGGCAAAAATCACGAGGCAATGATTGAATGGGTGAAAACGCGTGATAACAGCCGCCTTATCCATTGCGAGGATGCATCACGCGCAGGGGATAACAGCAAGGTTGATGTTGTATCGCGGATGTATTACCCTGTTGACGATGTAGAAGAGTATGGAAAGAACAGCGAAAACAAAAAGCCGTTATTCTTGTGCGAATATTCACATTCTATGGGTAACGGACCGGGTGATGTGTTTGATTATATGCAGCTTTTCAGAAAATACCCTAATCTGTGCGGCGGGTGTATCTGGGAATGGGCAGACCATACATATTTTTGTGACGGAGAGTACAAATACGGCGGCGACGCAGGGGAGATAACACACGACGGCAACTTTTGCTGCGACGGACTTGTATTAGCCGACAGAAGTCTGAAGGCAGGCTCGTACGAGGTTAAATATGTGTATCAGCCATTTGACGCAAGACTAAGCGGCGGCAGTGTAGAAATAACAAACCTGTACGACTTTACAAACCTTAAGGGAAGCTGTGTTACATTGTCTTTGCAGTGTGACGAAAAAATACTGTGCGAGAAAAATTACAGCTTGGATATAGAGCCGCATTGCAGTAAAGCCGTAAAAATACCGTTTGACATTCCCAAAAAATGCAAATGGGGGGTATACATAAATATATATCTTAAAAACAAAGACGGCGCACAAATAGGAATGAAGCAGCTTGATATGGGCATAAAGGCAGAGAAAATAAAAGTACCGGCGGAAAAAGCAGATTTTTTTGAGGATAACGAGAGAATATTTGTAAAAACAAAGGATTGCGAATACGTTTTTAACAGGCATTACGGAACAATTGAAAGCATTGTAAAAGACGGGCGCGAAATATTAAAAAGCCCCGTAAGGCTTTCGGTATGGCGCGCACCTACTGACAATGACAGGCGTATTGAAGAAAAATGGGGACATGTAAATAACTACGCCGGAGAAAATATGGACAGAACAAGTGTAAAGGTTTATTCCTGTGCACTTAAAAACGGCAAAATTACGGTAGAAGGCTCGCTTTCCGGAATATCGCGTGCACCGCTTCTGAGGTTTGTATGCAAATATACATTTTACAAAAACGGGAGCGCAGGTGTTATGCTGAAAGCAAGCGTTAAGCCCGAACTTAAAGTGTTTTTGCCGCGGCTTGGGTTTGAGTTTGAAATTGATAACGAAAACGAGACCTTTACATACTTTGGTATGGGTGAACGGGAAAATTACACCGATATGTGTCACCATACAATAAACGGGCTGTATACAAGCAATGCACAAAACGAGTATGTGCCGTATGTTATGCCGCAGGAACACGGCAACCACACAAACACAAGGATGCTGAGTTTGAAAAGCGGAATCACGTTTGCATCGGACACGCCGTTCGAGTTTAACGTTTCGCAATATACCGCACCCGAGCTTACCCGTGCCGCTCATACGGGGGAACTGAAAAAAAGCGGATGTACAAATGTGCGGATAGATTACAAAGTTACGGGTATAGGCTCGGCAAGCTGCGGACCGCAGGACTTTATTTTAAAGCATTGTTTAACGGAAAAGGAGATAAAATTCGGTTTTTATATTTTGTCAAAAAAATGAAAAATTTTAATGACATTTATTTTTTATTATGTTATAATGTCAGTTGCTGAATAAAATAATGTAAAAAGGGTGTGTGTAATGAGCGATAATAATGAAATTTTCAATTCGGCGGAATATAAGCGGTCAAGGAAAGCGTATGCGGCACAATGTACGTTTGAATACTTTGTTTCGCTGCTTGTGGCAGACGCTTTTTTGGCAAAGCTGCTGTCGTCTATGGGCATACGCGATTCTTTGATAGGTATAATATCTTCTTTTATATCGCTGGCATTTATATTTCAGCTTTTATCGCTTTTTGTTACAAGCTTTCCGATAAACAGAAAAAGAGCGGTTATTTCACTTAATATAGTAAGCCAGCTGATATTTTGCTCGCTTTACGTAATACCGTTTTTGCCGCTTGGAAAAGAATTAAAAACGGTGCTTGTTATACTGGGCGTTTTAATTGCCTATGCGGGGCAGTATGTGGCGGCGCCGATACTGTATCAGTGGGCAAATTCATACGTTGCACCCGTTCGCCGGGCGGAATACTCTGCCGTAAAAGAGATGATATCGCTTGTTTCGGGGATTGTATTCGGGTCGGCGCTGGGGTATGTTATAGACCGGTACGAAGGGCTGGGGAATATAAATGGTGCTTTTTTGTTTATAGCTTCGGCAATGCTTGTAACGGCAGCTTTAAATCTTGCGTCCCTTATGCTTATAAAGGGCGACGGAAAAAAGCAGGAGGGCGCTTCGCTTGACGGCGTGATAAAAGAAACCCTTGGGAGCAGAAAGTTCCGTAAGCTTGTAGTAATGACAATTTTGTGGGATTGCGCGCAGTATTTTTCCATAGGCTTTATGGGCGTTTTTAAAACAAAGGATTTGCTGCTGTCGGTTTTTGCGGTTCAGATAATAAATATATTGGGGCAGGTTGCAAGAATGTTTTTGTCTGTACCGTTTGGCATATATTCCGATAAAAAAGGGTATGCAAAAGGATTTGAGCTTGCGGCGTTTATAGCGGCGACAGGATTTTTAATAAACATATTTATAACTAAAAATCTGTGGTTTTTAATAATACTTCAAACGCTTTGCTATAATGTGTCGCAGGCAGGAACGAACCAAAACTCATTTAATATAACGTACAACTATGTAAACCCGAAATACATATCACAGGCAATGGCGATAAAGAACAGCATCGGCGGCATATGCGGCTTTACGGCGGCGCTTATGGCGGGGAAAATTGTATCGCATATAAGAGACGCGGGAAATAGCCTGTTCGGCTTGAATGTGCTTCCGCAGCAGGTGCTTTCTGTAATATCGTTTGTGCTTGCAATGGCGGTTGTGCTGTACATAAAGCTTGAAATAGAAAAGGAAAAAATAAAGCTGCAATAACATTGGTAGAGTGAAATGATATTGGAAGCGTATGCCGAATTTTTTAATTTTAGTGCTTTAATTTTTTGTGCTATGGTGTTATAATGAAGGCATCTAGCAGCAAATAATGCGTAAGTCCAGGTAATGGACTTACGCATTATTTTTTTGCATTTAGGAGGTATTTTTTATGGAAAATCAAAAATAATATGCAGAACGCTCGTACTCGGATTATGCAGCTTTTTGTCACAAATATCGCTTGCTGCGGCAATGGCTGCAATCAATAATATGATAAGGAAGTACGGGGCAATGGATGCGGTTTTCGGGCAAAGAGAATACGCGCAAATTCCTATGGCGGTTACCATTGTAGCCCCGCCGGAGGTGCGCCCTCCCAGCAAAAATGGACACAAAAAAGCTTCAAAAAACGAAATGAATCGCAGTATTTCGTTAACTTACTAAAATCGACTGCATTTATTCCACGGTTTGCTTGACAACGAGCCTCTGCCGGCATGATGTACCGGCGAAAGCCAATTGAGTGCTGATTGTGGTCGCACAGAATTGTAATAAGCTTCAATGTAAGCAAATATATCAGC